>JAJOKB010000066.1 GCA_021208135.1 Verrucomicrobiota bacterium
TGCAGCCAATAAAAACTGTGAGTCGGTGGGATGTATTGACTTCCATTGTTCATTTGAAAAAATGCGAACCGATTGGAAGCAAGTCTATAAAGAATTTGAAAATTTTGAAATTTGAGATTTTATAAGGTTCAGCTGTGGTTATCGAAAGAAAAATCCGGCTGGACGGCACTGTTGTGGAGGTCGAGTGCATTCCGGTCAAAGTAAGTCACGACTTTGTGGTCCTTCGTTATGACCTGCCGCGGGCGTATGAGATTGATGGCGTTCAACTAGGTGTGGATTGCACCACCTGTGCCTGCTACTGGCGTGGGCGCCCTTACAACCTGTATATTTTCTTGCGCAAGGAGGATTCACAGCCGCTTGGTTACTATTACAACCTCATAGGTGAAAGCGATTGGTATAACCCAAGCCGTGCCTCTGCGCAACAGGTTGTACTGTGTTCGGCTCGTTTGCTACGCGCAGTGGTTTTTGCTAGGTAGCTGATGAATTTCAGCAGTCAACTTACTCACCTCAAAAATCAACAAGAGCAACTGATCCAGCTACCTAACTCCGTGGATACCACATGGTACAACGGCGTTTATGAGCGGTATGTGCATCCGGTAATTACCCCTGCCCACGTGCCACTGGATTGGCGCTATGATTTGAATAGCACGAGCAACCCTTTGCTTCTGGAGCGCTTGGGAATCAATGCCACTTTTAACGCTGGTGCCATTGAGTGGCAGGGAGAGATCCTGCTTTGCGTGCGCGTGGAAGGTTGGGATCGCAAAAGCTTTTTTGCCATGGCTTCGTCCAAAACAGGTGTGGATGGGTTCCGTTTTTTTGCTGAACCCTGTGTGATTCCGGAAACTGAAGATCCAGATACCAATGTTTACGACATGCGACTCATAAAGCACGAGGACGGTTGCATCTATGGTTTGTTTTGCACTGAGCGCAGGGATCCAGAGGCTCCGCAGTCCGATCAATCGAGAGCCGTAGCTCAATGCGGTGTTGTGCGTACGAAGGATTTCAAAACCTGGGAGCGACTGCCTGATGTGAAAACACCGTCGCCACAGCAGCGCAATGTGGTGTTGCACCCTGAATTTGTGAAGTGGCAAATATGCACTGTACACGAGACCACAGGATGGCTTCATCGATACGGGATCCGGTGGGGGCATCGGTTGGGCACTGTGCGATTCAATGGATGATGTGAATACCGGTGTGGAGACCATTATTGATAGACGGGTCTACCATACCATCAGTGAACTGAAAAACGGACAGGGACCGGCACCGATAAAAACGGAGGCAGGATGGCTGCATCTGGCTCATGGCGTGCGCAATACGGCAGCTGGCTTGCGCTACGTATTGTATCTGTTCTTAACCGACCTAAACGATCCGACCAAGGTAGTTGCGAAGCCTTCAGGTTATTTTTTGGCACCACATGGCTCTGAGCGGGTAGGGGATGTGTCCAATGTTGTGTTCAGCAACGGATGGGTGAAGCGGGAGATGGTACAGTTTTGATCTATTATGCCTCTTCAGACACGCTCCTGCATGTCGCCACCAGTTCGGTAGAGCGTTTATTGGATTACGTGAAAAACACACCGGAGGACGGTTTGCGTTCAGCCGCCTCCGTCGCACAGCGAATCGCGCTTATCCGCGCCAATCAATCCTTCCGCAATCCATAAACCCTTGATACACTCCATGACGCCCAAAGGTGATTTTCAAAAGTATGGAAGATTCGACGAACAGCGGCTTTGCTTTGCCCTCACTGAAGAACCGCCGCGCAAATGGTGGAACCTGCATTGCAACGCAATTGATCATCAGGGTACCGAGATGTATGCCGAAGTCGCACACATCAACGACGGGCCGACGCGTGTACGCGATGCTGCGGGAGTGAGCGTGCTATTGGTGGGTTATGACCAAAAGTACCTCTACATACGAAACGAACAGACCGGTACCGTTTTCTCTCCTTCCGGACACCCTGCGCCGACTCCTGTTCAAGGGCGCAAAATAGAGTTTCATCTGGAAAAATCACTGATGTCCTCAAATTGCGAGGGATTGAATGCGACGCAAGGTTTTTGTGCCGCTCCAGCATCCTTTGGAGTGCACCACTGTTACTTTAGAGACCACCACGGATAAGGATCTTGAGGTTTCCGTCGTTCAGCTATGCGCAGTTTCAGCTAACCGGCACAGATGGCGAGGGCAATTGGGTCGGTAAGGAAAATTATACCGAAGTGATTCCTGATATGGGTGGGGTGTTGTGCACCAACCGCAATCCAGCCTGCCCCACAGACCGGTTCAAAGCTTTCTTAATAGCGCTGGAAAATTTTC
>JAJOKB010000036.1 GCA_021208135.1 Verrucomicrobiota bacterium
AGCGACGCGAGCAAGGGTCGCAAAAGAGATACTGCGCGAAATATCCGATTGGGTTGCTGACCAGCAGTGGTTTTTTGACGATGCTGGTGCGCACATCGAATTTGGTCGTAGCACGGCTTACAAGTACGCTCGATTGGTATCATTACTGTTGGCCTATTATTTGGAAAATTATCATAATTCTGTTCCCGGCGGCTGGAACTATGACTTCAGTATTTTTCCTGAGTCTCGCTTTAGTGTGGGGCAATTGCGCGCACTTATCCGGCTCCACTTGAATCATTACTTGCGCAATGAAGCCATCGACCCCGATACGTTCAGGATGGGGCGTGGGCAGACGCCGGACAGTGGAGGACAAACTGATGAACCGTACATCGCGGCTGGATCGGTATATTGGGCTCAACATGTTTTTGCAGTTCTGTGGTTGTTGGATGATGACGATCCCCTGTGGTCTGAGCCCGAACAAGACTTGCCTGCTGCCGGTGGGGATTTTGAGCGTTGGTTGCCCGTTCCCGGTTTTCTTCTCCGTGGGCGGTCGCAAACTGCCGGACATGTTGAGTTAATCAATGTCGGTAATTGGATCGATGTCTCCAATTCGGAGAACTACAATCGTTATATCAACAAGTATAACAAGTTTTCATATTCTACGCGCTTGGGTTGGATAACCCGAAGTGGTTCATTGTTAGACCAAGCGTTAATGGTAAACAATTCTCTGCGCGTTGAGTCAGAGGGCGATTTCTACCGACCCAATATCTGGCCTGAATATGCTCAAGGTGTCGCGCGTTCAGTAGCTGAGATTGGTGGGAGACGCGTAAGCACACTCATTTTTATGGAAGGAGATGCCCAAATTCGGCTTCACCGCATTGTTGGATCTGCTGGAGCGCAATTGCGCGAGGGTGCGTATGCTTTGGGCAGGGACATTAACGAGATGGTCGCGACCAATCAGGTTCTGATTGGCGTTATTTTGAGAGTAGTCGGGGTGCAGTACTGCTTAAAAATGTCTTGGGTTACAGCGAAATTCATACAATTTCCGGAACAGGCAATCATTCGCGCGATCCTGCCTGGACAACTGGATATAGTCGCTTGGCAAGCACTCAGGGGCAGGTAACTTATGTTGGTACACTTTCTGTTGGTTCAGTGTTTCCATTCAGCCCTCATGACTACATTGAACGGATTGCCTCCATTACTCCGCTGGATGAAGGCATACTCATCGTTTTCAATAATGGAACCGAGCTATGGGCGCCGTTTTTGCCATGATGAGGCTGATTGTTCCTTAAAGCCAGGCGAACCTCACTCCTCTGCAACCGCTGCGGAGACATCCAGGCGAAAGAACAGGGCTGGTGCGCTCGTTTGGCCGGGCAGGGTCCATATCCTTATGCTGCGGCCGTCCATGTAGGTTGTGATGGGTAATGCACCGGGAAGATCCGCGACATTGGCCCAAGTTTCCAAATCTGAGGAGTATTGGACCGAGATGTTTTACAACGGCATCTTGCCTGAGAGTGTGTACAACGGCGAAGGTGTTGGCATCGAGGATGCCGGTATTGAAATAGTTTTGAATTGAAGTGCTTCCGGAAGAAGCGCCCAGGGCAAACTCCAGAATGTTGGCGATGCCATTGCCGCTGGCGTCGTCAGCTGGACCACGCAGTTCCTCTGGCCAGTGTAATTGCTGGGCTGCCCAGATTTCGTAGGTCAGGGGTGGTGGCTCTTCGAGTTCGATCAGTTGAGGGTCGGCGAAAAACACGCTGTGGGCCATGCTTCCAATTCCAACAAATCCGGTTTGGTTCCAAATGCTGGATGTGTCAGTAAACACGGGCACTTCATTAAGGTAAAGGGTCAGCGTTCCACCCAGTTGGCTGAGAGTTAAATGTTGCCAATCGTTGCTGAGACCACCATCCGTCAGTGCCACTGAGCGCACCAGACTGTGTTGCCCATTCACTGCCAGGTTCAGGGTAATCACAGAGTTTTCACGTCCCAGATTAAGAAAGGCAAAATTCTGGTCATCGACAAAATTAAAGATCAGGTGGCTGCCGTATCCTGACGCACATGAGGGTTATCGTTGTCTATCGCGTATACACTGAAGGCGAAGTTTTTGCATCGGTACTTCAATGAGCGCCATAGCACCTGGTAAACTTTCGTTTCTCGGTTGGAATTGTCCGTGATCCAGGCCGATAGCCAACCTGCCTGCATGCTTGCGTATGGCCATCGATGGGGATGGTCCAGCCACCAGGAGGAGAGCTGACCTGCGATCGGATCTGTGCTCAGGTTCTGTTGAGGAGCAAACCAGTTCCCCAGTACCTCTGCATTGCCTGAATGAAGTAGAAATCGCCCCATGCCAAGCCCTTGTGAGTGCCTGGAAAAGTATAGGTGCCCTGAGTGATTAAACTATCGAACGTTGTTCCCTGGGAAAGGTAACCACCGTCGGCTTCAGGTGTGGAAAGACTTATTAATATGGTTTCTGCCCAGTCAAAATATTGTTGGCGCAGGACCTCGTCATCCAAAATCCTTACCATTTGCAAAAAGCCTGCGGCGGCGATGGCGGCAGCCGAGCTGTCACGTGCCAGCAAATCGGCACCGCGTTCGTTGTGAAAATCCAGAAAAACCTCATCATCGATGATGGTGCATCAAAGTCCCAATATGGCACACCATCTTCAGGCGTATTTTCAATGTAATACTGAGCGGCGCGCAACAGACCCTCCATGATAATGGGATCACCAGTCTCGCGAAACGTGGAGGCGAGCCCATGAATTGCCCAGCCCTGGCCCCGTGACCAGGTGCTTTCATTGGTATAGCCTTGCCAGGCATAGGCGCCGCGCTTGCTGCCGGCGGTTGCGATCAGTTCGCCTTCGGAATCCAGTTGATCTGTCATCCAGTAATCCACTACTTGAATGGTGCTGCCATCCTCGCGCAGCATGTCGCGAACCACGTTCTGCATGTGGCTGAGTCCCCGTTCGTACAGATCCACATCCCCGCCTTTGCGGGATCCCAAAAACAGCAACTCAATGTTCATTGACGTGTCGATGATAACATTTTGTCGCTGCCTGATGGGGCCGACCACCCGGTTGCTGCCTTCGGGTTCGATGCGTCCATTGGGTCCTCTGTTATTGAAATTGAACGACCACAATGAACCGACAACGGGCATCCAGTGATTGCTGGAAAAAGTGTTTGCTGCCGTTACAATAGCCGCCCTGTCTTCCGGGCGTCCCAATGTGCGATACGCTTCGCCGAATGTGGTGATGACATTGAATCCGATGTCGTGATCCAGCGCGCGCGTAGTCCAGCCTTGCAAGCGGTTATTGAGAGCCTGTGCCCGATCCAACCACTGTTCTGAGCCGGTTGTAGCGGCAAAGTGCCAGGAAATGCCTGCAAAGAAACCTGCCGGCCAGGCAGTCCAGGGGGAGTATCGCCATTCACCATCGCCGACCGTTTCAAATGGAACCAGTCTCAATTCATTGGGTGGCACTGCATTGGCAAGCTGAGTTGGCAGTAGATCATCGAAGATGAAATCTGCTGTGGTTTGGCTGCGGGCCAACGCATAGTCCTCGGCCGCGGCAATGATATCTGCAGGTGTGCTTGCCGATAGCGGTACCAGTGCGGCACAAGTCAGTATGAGTATTGCGGGGGAATACTTCTTCAATTTCATTAGTAGAGTAGGGGGAGGGTAGATAATTATCTCTTAAAATGTTCGACAGTCGCAATTTCTGAGGACTCATTACCGGGAGGTCAATGTTCAAAAGTCCTTGCTACCAGTCGTATGCTGCCCAGTTTAGGGTCGCATGGTGAATTCATCAAACGGTAATCCGCACCAGGTAGCCTGGCAAGCGCTCACATCTTATCTAATTCGTCCTGGCAAGCTCGAAGACGTGATGGCTCACTTGGGTGAGGAAAACAGGGCGCAGTCCCAGCAGTTGATAATGTGTGTATTTAAGGATTATTTGTTTATTGAACACGCGCTTACGCCTTTCCTGCAAAGGACGCCCAGACCAAAATTGCGGGCTTTGTTAATGTTGGCAGTGGGCGAGGCGCTCGACGTCGAATCCGATCGGCAGGCACGTATTCAGCACTGGGCGGTTGAATGCGCGAAAAGTTCTTTGAGCAAAGCAGAAAGTGGTTTGGTGAATGCCGTTCTGCGAAAGGTCTGGGGGCATCTGGATGTAATTTTGGCCGAACGCAACGAACTGAATCATCCGCGTTGGCTGCTGAATCGTTGGCAGCAGGCCTGGGGAAGTGAAGCAACAGCTCAATTCTGTGTGTGGAACCAAATGCCTGCCCCGACCTTCATCAGATGTACGGCTGAAGATGCACCCGCAGGAGCTGTGCCAACGCAGTGGCCCGGGTTTTATCATTTGCAGGGTGTGGCGGCCGAAGAATGGTTGCCGATAGTGCGCAGTGGGGCAGGTTATATTCAGGATCCCATGACCCGACGCCCAGTGGAGTTGTTGGATATCCAGTCGGGTGATCGGGTTCTGGATGTGTGTGCTGCTCCCGGTGGCAAGAGTTGTTGGTTCAGGCAGAAACTATCGGATGACGGTTTGTTGGTGGCAGTTGATGCTCCCGGTGCAAGATTGGACAGACTGCATGAGAACTTAATGCGGTATGGATCCGCCCCTGTGCTTGTTATTGGCAAGCATTTACCTGTATCTGAAAGCGACTGGAATTCTTCGCTGCCTGAAAATGCAAGAAAGTTTAATAAAGTATTGGTGGATGTGCCTTGCAGTAATACCGGCGTCTTGCGTCGGAAACCTGACGTACGCCTGCGACTCCAACCCTCGGATCTGGATGCTCTGCCCAAGTTGCAACTTTCTTTACTGCGCTGGGCTGCCGCAAAAGTGATCCCAGGCGGACTGCTGGCATACAGTACCTGTAGTGTGGAAGATGTTGAAAACAAGAAAGTTATTGATGAATTTCTGTCTCATTCCGAGGACTTCTCGCTGCTGCATGGTGAAGTGAGTCTGCCATGGTTGACCCATCATGACGGAGGTGGAGTATTCATTTTGCAAAGGGTTTAAAGGTCATCGCAATAAGTAGAAATACTTAAATATTGACGGAAATACGCTTAATAGTTGACTTGTAAATGTGTCTTGGGATTTCTTTGACATTATTTGATCAATGCAACACTTTGGTAAGTACAGAGTTTAGACCGCTAATTACAAGTAATGAGTCATCAGCCCAACATCGCCTCAGACCAAGGTGCCATTCCTCCCTACGATGCCTTCCGTATTCCCACCGGGCTAGATTTGTTCGATGAGGAATGGGGAGGAATTCCAGTTGGCGAAATGAGTTTGATTTGCGGAGGCGAGAGCACTGGCAAACTGCAGTTTATCTTGCAATTTTTGTACAAGGGTTTTGGTGGCAGGCGAAAAGGTTGTGTTGGTTTCGTCTTATCCGGCACAAGAGATTTTGGCGCGTGCGGAGAACATGGATCTGCATTTTGATGAGTTTCTGGAAGTCTCTCAGTTTATTCTAATTGAGCAAAAGACGCAGAACAAAGGGGTTATTCTGGACGAAGCAGGCTTCACTGAAATGCTCAATGCATTGGACAATGATCTCTTGCCTTGGGAACCCAAACGCCTGGCAATATATTCTGCCGTGCCATTTGTTGGTTTGTTTCATGGCGAATTTCGTCGTCAGGCTATTCCCCAGTGTATCCGCCATTTCAATCACGCCGGGATCACTACTTTGCTGAGTACCCCGATGCCGGCTTCTAGTGAGGCCATGAGTGTGCGCAAGCAATTGGAAGAGTTGTCAGCCTGCTCTTTTCACTTGGATGAACAGGTGCGCCCTGATGGAGACTCATCCAGACGTATGGCAGTGCGCAAGTTCAAGGGCGTTGAACCTCCTTTTCCAATTTATGAATTTCAGTTTACCAGCGTAAATCAAGTTCAGCTTATTCGGAGATTGGATGTGGCGCTGGATGCTCCGCGTCCTGCAAAAGCCAAGGATTTACCCGCACCGGCAGAGCCTGTCCCGACGCCTGTGCCTGCCAAGAAGATGTCGATCTTGTTTTCAGGCAATGAAAAGCTGGAAAACACACTGAACAAAAAGATCGAACCCAAACCAACAGCCGCTGGTTCTTTCGGGAAAACACCAACGCCCGAATCCACCGGTCCTGGCAAAAATCAGCGATCCGTGCTCTTCTCGCAAAATTCTGCGCTGGGCGAGAAACTAAAACAGCCTAAAGAAGACATTAAGGAAGAGTCGGCTGCGGATAAACCGGCTGAAGAGGTCAAAACACCCGAGTCACCACCGCCGGTGAAAAAAACGGGCTTTTCATTTAATCTCGCCAACAAGCCTTCCGAAAAATAGTTTTATCTTCTATGTACGAGGAATATTGGAAACTTAAGGAGAAACCATTCGATAACAATTACGATTTGAGGTTTCTCTTCCTATCTCTGCAGCACGAGGAAGCCATCACCCGCTTGCTTTATGCCGTTAAGGACAAAAGGCACGGAGTTATTCTTTCCGGGCAATACGGTGCGGGTAAGAGCATCATTCTCAATTATTTGATACATCGCATACGGGAAATGGACGACACTATGCGCATAGTGCAGATCAGTGATCCCATGATGACCATGACGGAATTTTTCCGTGAGTTTCTCTATCAGTTGGACGTGGAAACGGAGCCCAATGCCACGCGTCCGCTTTTATCATCACTCTTGCGTAAGCGTCTTGTTGATATTCACGATCAAGGGGGGCATACAGTTATTTCGATTGATGAGACGGATCTAATTGATGAAGACACGATGCAGAGATGCGCCTGCTGCTTGATCTGTGTCACCCCAAAACCCAGGTCTCGCTGGCCACGTTGGTATTTTGCGGTTGTTTGGGTGATGAGGCGCAGGGGCATTTGAAGAGCAAGGCTTTGCGTCAGAGAATCCCCATTCGTTGCCAGTTGGATACTTTTGATGTTGAGCAATGTGGTGAGTATATCAACCATCGCCTGCGGGTGGCCGGGCAACCCAATCCGTTATTTACTGACGAGGCGATAGCCAAAGTGGCAACTGCTTCCCAGGGTGCTCCCCGCGCGGTGAACAATATTTGTGACCTGTGCTTGTTTCTGGGGGCATCGCGCAATCTACCGAAGGTGGATGGCGAGGTAGTGGACGTTGTCACCCAAGAGATCGCTGGATCTCTGATTTGATTTTATGGCAGAAGCCATGCCAATGCGAGTTCGACACACCAGCATGCTGCTTCTGCTTGCTGTTCTGTGGGGCTGCCTGGCTGTGACTCACTTTGCCCACGCGCAACCGACCCCATCCATGCGCGTGCAGATGTCCAACATCGAACGTCTGATTGATAATGGTGTGCTGACAGAGGCTGCCCGCCAATTGGAGTTGTATCTGAATCAGTTTCCTCATGATCGCAATGCCCGCAGGCTGTTAGTTACTGTCTATCGGAGTCTTGAAGAGCATTACAAGGTCTTTGAACAGGCGCAGATCCTGTTGAATGACCGGCCCAACGATCAGGAAGTGCTCGCATGGGCCGCCGAGGCTAGGCGAGCAATTGAGGCGTTATATCCGGAACTTATCCAGCGATATCGTAGTATCCTTGAGCGCAACCCCCAAGGACATGTCACCCCGCAGGGCGATGGTGGAGATCATGGTGCAGCACGGAGATATTGAAGATGCCATCAGAGAATTTGTTCTGATCATGGCCGACAGTCCGGATAACGTGGAATACCATCTGCATTTGGCCAGGATGCATTCCTGGGCGCAAAAGTACGAATTGGCGATAGATCTCTACCGCAAGTATCTGGAGATGGACATTGATGCTCCCGCCCGTGAGCAGGCTACTTTTGAGTTGGCGGCTGTGTTGGCATGGTCGGGCCAACCTGGTGCATCGGCCCGAATGCTGATGGAAATGGTGGAAAAAAAATCCACAGAATTTATCGGCCCGTAATCTATTGGCAGATTTGTATCGTTGGAATGATGATTCTGATATAGCCGAAGCCGAGTATCGGGAAATTTTGCGTATTCAGCCGGATCATCCTGGGGCTTTAGCGGGTTTGGCAGCATTGGAGGAACTCAAACGTGCCCGCGCCTTGCAGGCGGAAAGGCTCGACATTGGTGCCATGGAACGCCGCTTGCGCTCCAACCCGGAGGATCAGGAAGCGCGTTTGCAACTAGCACGATTGCTGGGGGTGGATGGTCGTTATCCAGAGGCTGAACCGTTATTCCGCGAATATTTGCGCCGTTCCCCGGAAGCTGCTCCGATCCGGCGTGAACTGGCGCTGGCATTGAGTGTTCAGGAAAAATATGACGAAGCCATCGAACAACTGCAAAAGTATCTGGAAGTTTTTCCCGAGGATGTTGCGGTCAAACAACAGTTGGCAAACATCTTTGTGTGGAAGGGAGATACGCAAAACGCTGAAAATATCCTGCAAGAACTGGCCGTTGCCATGCCGGAGATGATTGACGTTCACTGGAGTTTGGCCCGGATTTTACAGGCTAATCAAAAATGGGATGAGGCATTGAGGCATTATCGGTTGATTCTTGAACTGGATCCCCATTACCGCGCACCTGCAGCCAGAATTCGCCAGATTCAAAATCACCCTGGCTATCGCATCATGAGTTTGGAGCGCAAAGTTCAGGCGAATCCGCGCGATGTTGAGCTGCGCTTGGAATTGGCCCGCAACTATTTGTCCCTGGAACGGTATTTTGAGGCGATGGATAATGTACAGGCAGCCCTTCGCATTGCCCCGTCAGATTCCGAAGCCTTGCGTCTGGAGGCAATCGCTCGCACTGAATTGAATGCTTTTCGCGAGCGTCAACTCCGCGGGCTTTACATCCGTTTGGAAGAAATGCCTGATGATCATGACCTACGGCTGGAATTGGCGCGCACGTTAAAGGCTACAGAACGCTTTGTTGAAGCAAGAAGGGAGTTTGAACTTTATTTGCAGGCCCGCCCGGACGACTATCAGGCGCAAAGGGATTATGCCCAATTGCTTTCCTGGGACACCACTCGACGTCGCGATGCACTCAATATTTATGCGCAACTGTTGCAGCGATTCCCTGATGATATTGAGCTGAGACTGCGGTATCTGCAGTTGCGTATATGGACAGACACCGCTGACCAACGGGATCGCGAGGATATTGTTCGATTGCGGCGCAGGCTGGAAGACCGTATGGCCAGCCATCCACAAGATATCGATAACTTGTTCAATGTTGCCAGCTTGCATGAATTACAAGGCCGTTATGAAGCTGCTTTTGCCATTTACCGGCGGATTCTAGGTATTGAAAGTAACAACCAACAGGCGCAGGCCGCGATTCGTGCCATCGAAGCTCAACCTGAGTTCAGAATTGCCAGATTTCGCAGCGCCATTGAACAAAATCCGCGCAGTATCAGTACCCGTCTCGAATTTGCGCGCTATGCGTTTGAAACCGGGCAATATTTCCTGGCACTCAGTCAAGCCGAAGCCATCCTGAGTTTGGATAGGACGCATGCCGAAGCTGATTGGATAGCCTCCACTCCCGGGATAGTTAGCAGCCTTGCGGCAGCGACAGATCAGCGAAATGCGCAGTACCTTGAGGGGTAATCCCAGGGATAATGAAACCCGGCTCGCGCTTGCCCGTTTATTGCGAGACATCAATAATTATCCTGAAGCCGCGCGACAGTACGGTTTTTACCTGCAGTTGCGCCCGGACGATCATTTGGTTCGCCGTGAATATGCACAGTTGCTGTCATGGTTACCCGAGGCGCGTGATCAGGCTTTGGCCGAAACACAGACCTTGATCGAACAGTTTCCTGATGATGATTCACTGCGCATTCAATTGATGCAGTTGCGCAGGTGGTCCAATCTAATCAATCAGGAAGATCGACTGGAAATGCTCAACATGCGTCGGCGGTTGGAAGATGCGCTGCTGTTTGATCCTGAAGATCAGGACGCAATGTTCAATCTTGCCAGCTTGAATGAACTGCAGGAGCGTTGGGAAACCGCAATTGCGATCTACCGCAGTATCCTGATCGCGACCCGGAGAATGAGCAGGCCCGGGATTCCATCCGTGCCATTCACGCTTTGCCGGACTATCGGATTGCCACTATGCGCGCGCAAATTTCCGCCAATCCACGTGAGGTGGGCCCGAGGATGGTGTTGGCCCGATATTTATTGCAACAGGGGCGCTTGTCCGACGCGGTGGAAACTGCTCAGGACGTTTTGGTTATGGATCCTCGGCACGGTGAGGCACGGGAAATTGAGCGCAGTGCAACCTTACAAATTCAGCGTCAGAGAGGGGATCGTATGCGCGATTTGCGCGACCTGATTCGCAGCGATCCACGCAACCTCGATCATCATCTTGAGATGGGCAGACTGTTGCGCGATGAGCAAATGTACGTTGAGGCATTGCGCCGCTATCAATTGTATTTGCGTGCCAATCCATTGGACATGGAGGTTCGCAGAGAGTATGCCCAAATGTTGTCTTGGGTAGGCGAAAACTATGATCAGGCGGTGCTGGAGTTCCGTGAATTGATCGATTTTTTCCCGGATGATATCGGCCTGCGCGTGCAATATGCCCGATTGTTGATGCAAAACCGTGAGCATTGGGCGGAAGCCGAAGCTGAATTGCTCGACCTGACCCTGTTTGATCCCGGCAACTTTGAAGTGCCCATTCTTCTTGCCGACCTGTACCGCTTTCAGGGGCGTTATCCCGAAGCCCGCGAAATTTATCAGGATGTCATTCGGCTGACTTCAGTCAATTGGTATGATACCCAGCGTGGTTCACGCATCCTCTCTCCGCAGCAGCAGCATAGCCAACGCAGGCCGGTGCGTGGCGAACGCAGTATCTGGGTGGACGAAGAGGCGTTTCGTGGAGGACGATTTGCTGTTCAGGCACTGCCTGGCCTGGAGGACGACTACGAGGCCGCCCGTACTGGGTTGCTGCAATTGCAGAAGGCCCTGCGTCCTCAGTTGACCGCATTCATTGGTTTTGCCGCAGATAATGAAGATTACACAGAATTGCTTGCCGGCGCACGATTCACCTATTTTCTGCGCACTGGAACATCTATTTACATCGGAGTGAATTACAATCGCGCCCGTGAACGCGGTGGTGATCCGGAAAACGCCCGTATGCTGGGCGGAGTACTGGGAGTCAGCGGGCGCATGGCCAAAGACCTGACCGGTACGGCAGAACTGCGCGGGCAGTGGTATCGCGGAAATTTGCGGCGCAGTACATTTGGTGGTTTACTCAGTGCCACCTACGCGGTGACGCCTAACTACAGCACTACCCTGAGCTACACCAAATTTGATGCTATTCAGGAAGTGAAAACGGTGCGTTCGCTGGCGGAAGGAGTCAGTGTCGACAGGTTTGCGTTGGACTGGACCAGCAATCCCGCATACCGGGTCACTTATCAACCCTTCTGGCGTCGTTTGTTTTTCGATGGCCGCGTCAGTTACGCCAGCTTCTCCGATGGCAACAGGCAAACCGCTATTTTATTGCGCCCCTATTACCGGTTGCGGGAAGATCCGACCATCGATTTTGCGCTCGGTTGGCGTAGTTTGGGTTATTCCCGTGAATCGCCCCTGTATTGGTCTCCCTCGCGCCATAGTGGACCTTTTATGCAACTTCGCATAGCTGGTGAAGGTATTTGGCAGATTAATTACGACGTCCGGGCTGAGTTAATGATTCCCACTGAGGTGGGCAGTGTTACCCGTGGCATTTCCGCGCGTTTACCCGCGCCCTCGGCAGCGATTTTACCGCTGGCTTGACCTTGAGCGCATCAGAAACCCCGCGTGAGGAAGACGAAATCTATCGCTACGGTGCGATCTTCTTCGATCTCTTCTACCGCTTCTAATGGAGGATTCAATATGCTGACAAGATGTTCCATTTTCATGATTCTGTTGGTAGCGATTGTGTTCTCAACCTCAGTCAATGCACAGCCCTTGCAGCGTGCATTCGTTGTACGCCCCACGGACACCTCACAATACGCTCCCGACAATGATCCCGTTCCGCTGTGGCAGAATTTTCTCCGTGCTTTCGATGTTTTCGCCGTACCGGTTGATCTTGAGGAAATTGGCAGTGCACTCATCGACGCCAATTTGTTGGTATTGCCTGATATTCGCGAAATCAGCGGTGCGCAGCGCGACGCAATCCTGTCCTTTTTACAGCGCGGAGGACAGGTGATTATGACCGGTCGCACTGGGCAGACCAGTCGCGGTGAAACTCGATCATTAGCCAGTTCGCTCGGACTAAACTATCAGGATCTGCCCACGCATCGCGATTTGGCATGGTGGGTAGTTGTGGACGAACCGGGGCGCTATGTTGCCGGGATTCCGCGGATGCAACGCATGGCTGTTCAAACAGTGCAACCAGTGGCGTTGGCCAATCCTTCGTCATCCGTTATGTTTTGGTTGTCGGGCGAAGTGGCAAAGCCGGATTATGACGCAGCCGCCCGCAACTCAGCGGTGCATGTTGGTAGCCATGGTGCTGGAAAGTTTTTGTGGACTGGCTTTGGCATAGCAGACTTGGGCGGTGATTTCCCTTCCACTGAAGTCTCTGTACGCCTGTTTGAAAATATTTTGAATGACTTCAAAGGATTGCCTGCCATCGAACTCTCGCCGTGGCCGTTTCCTTTTCGCACTGCCATTATTTATTCAATGGACGTGGAAGAGCGTTTTGGGAACATGAATTTCGTGCATGAAATCCCCGGATTGAATGCCATCACCTATTTCATCCTGACATTTTCTGCCGACCTTCATCAGAACATCCTGAATGAAATTGGACAGAATAAGGACATACGTCGTCATCGCCAGCCCGATACCGATTTGGTCACGCAAATCAGGCCTGGAGCGGAAGTTGCCGTTCATGGTGACAACCACGACCTCTTCCGTGGCCAGACACTGGAGCAGCAGAAAATGCGTTTGAGGCGAACCAGTGATTATATTCAGCAAATTACAGGGCATCGTCCCATCGGCTTCCGCCCTCCCGAGGAGTCTTATGATTTCTTCACGCTGCAGGCACTTTTATACAACGATTTTGAGTATATTCTGGGCGATAATGAACCTGACAGAGCGCAGCCCAGGATATTGCGCGTGGGTAATCAGCGCATGGTGCAAATGGCTATTTTGAACAAAGACGATGTCAATCTCATCACTCAGGCGCGCGTCCGCCTCCGGACGTGGTACTGGATAATTATTTGCGTGACATCGACAGCATTTTCAGGCGCGGCGGATTGTATATTGTGAATTTGCATTCCCAGATTCTGGCGGTGAGCGAATATTTGCCTGTTTTGGCAGATGTGGTGCGCTACACCAATCAATTGGAGACCTGGACAGTGAATGCTGCTGCCATGCACGATTGGTGGTTGCGCCGCGATGGTATTCGCAAGGAAGTGCACGAACGCAACACTCTGGGGGTCCGATTCAGCACTGGCAACTTTGGGCGCTCTGTTGTCGAAGATATTGCTATTAATGTTTGGATCCCGGACAATGCACGCACTGTGCGCGTTGAATCTCCGGCAGGTGGCCGCCGAGTACTGGATTTTATCCGCGACCGAAATAAAGTGATCATCCGAATCCCGCGACTGGCTCCGGGCGAAACATTGGAGTACGACGTACAATGGCGAGAGTAAGGGTTAAGGAATACATTTACTTGTTTCTCATCCTCGGACTGGGGATGTTGCTCACAGGGTGGACAATAGTGGCCTATCTGGCGATTTTGCTCAATATCCGGGATATTCCTTCTGCGTTCGTAAATATCTCCACTATCGTGCTGGTCGGATTTTTGGTACTGTTAATTATTAGATATCTCGTTTTGTTATGGGCTTCCTATCACCAGCACCGTGAAAGTTTGGAATTTAACCGCAAAATGCGTGAGATTTCATTCACACCCTCGGTCAGTATCATGGTACCAGCGCACAATGAGGGTGTTGGCATTGAAGCGTCCATTCAATCGTTGCTTGAACTGGATTACCCATTTCTGGATATCGTTGTCATTAATGATGGGTCCAAGGATGATACCCTGGAACGTGCACTGAAGTGGGCAGGAACCTATCGCAATGCCCAAGTTCGGGTTGTCGACACAGGTGTTAATGTGGGCAAAGCTGCCGCTCTCAACATTGGCATTTCGCAATCTGACAGCGAAATCATCGTTACTATGGATGCTGATTCGCGCCTGGAGCCGCAGTCGATCATTCGTGGTGTGGCCCATTTTATTGATCCAGAGGTTGTAGCCGTTGCCGGTAACGTCAAAGTTGTTAATCGCGAAAACCTGCTGAGTAAATTGCAGGCCTTGGAATATATCCTTGGGCTGAATTTGGTTCGCCGGTCACAAGGATTTTTCCAGTGCGTTAACATCATCCCAGGTCCGATGGGGTTTTTCCGCAGGAAAGTTTTGGAAGAAGTTGGCGGCTACGAAAGTGATACATTTGCTGAGGACTGTGATTTGACGGTGAAAATGTTGGCCAGGGGAATGAAGGTGAACTACGAAACCTGAATCCGTCTCATGGACTGAAGCGCCTATCACCGCTAACGGTTTGTTGACCCAGCGCTATCGGTGGACACGCGGTATTTTGCAGGCCCTGCTCAAGAATAAGTATGCCCTGTTTCATGTGCGTCGGTCCGGGGTCATCAACAGCGTCGTTATGTGGTATATGTTCTTTGAGGCTATCATTGGCCGTTCATGAACATTTTTCGGCAATATCTTCTTTCTGTTTCATCGCCGGTTGGTATGGAGCGGTCAATTTGCTGCTGCTTTGGTGGCTGATTCTGCTGTTACTGGATGTTATCGCCGCATTGCATTGCAGTATCGTTTGAGGAAGAAGAGCTGTCGCTGGTCTTTTTTTGCCATTCCTTACCGCATGTTTTTCATTTTCGCTATCGATGTTACCAAGATGCTCGCCACCATTGAAGAGATATTCAAGGTCAAGATGTCCTGGGGCACCATTGAGCGCCGCGGCACCATTGCCCTAAAGCCTAAGCAATAACCCATTTGTCGGAGAACACATTATGGAACCTGTAGCAGTTATCGCCACAATCATTCTAGTAGCCACTTTGCTAACGTTGGTATTTTCATTTATGGCTTATGTCATTACCAGAGCAAAGAAGTTGCTGCCACAGCGTCGCGCCGCAGCTCCGCTGGCAGAGGGTGAATCCGTGACCACCCGGATTTATTTTCAACGTTATTTACCTGGTAACGCTACCAAGGTGGGTGCCACGGTCAACAAAGCCCCAGAGGGTGATCAATGGATGTAAGAAGAAAGAAGCTGCGGGTTACCTTTTTCTTTTTGGCGTTCATTGGATTCCTGATCGTCACCACTTCCTTTTACATTTACAATCAAATCCAAGTGCATTTGGGGACGACCAACTCCCCTATCCATTTGGTGGTTAATAAAATACCATTGTACCCAAGCAGGGTGTAATCGGCGGTATTAATGTGGCTATCCTGCAGTCGGGCTACACTGCCGAACATCTCGCTCGCGCGCTGAAAACGGAAGAGGAAAAGCAGGCGGTGCGGCGTAATTTTCAAGAATTGTCACGGTTTTGGCGGCAACAATTTGCTGCTCGCAGAATCAATGCTGATATCATCAATGACCGTCAATTACTCACCGATCTGTACCGTTACAACGTTCTGGTATTGCCCTTGGTTCATTGCATGAGCGATGAGCAAATCGAGGCAGTCAAAGCTTTTGTTGATGCCAACAAAGGTGTGTTAATGACCCATATTTCCGGCAATCGCGATGAGGAAGGCACTGAGCGCCACTGGTCATTGACGGAAGACATTACCGGAGGACGCCCCATTTTTGACCTGCGTTTGCGCGAGGGTTCCACCTTCCATCAAATGCACAGCATTGGACTGACCCCGATCACCGCCAATCTGGCCCCTGGCGCACCGATCAGCATTGCCAGTTTTGATGCTCCCTTGAGGCTTCGACTGCGTGAGGGGCGTGTGTTTCCTGCGGCTGTTTGGCTGCCTGTGGACGAAATGCATACTGGTCGCGTGCGCGAAGATACTGCCATCGCATTTGGCGAATATCTAGGCGGACGATTTGTATGGATGGGATTCACTGTGAATGGGGTAGGCCCGCAACGCAAAAATTGGGAGCGGGTTGATCGCATTATTGACAACGCGATCCAATGGGTCAGCCATCGCGCAGTCATGTCCACTATGCCTTGGCCAGAAGGTCGCCCAGTTGCTACTTTTGCGATTAAGGCTGAACGGGATATTGCGCGTGGTGCTTCCGTTCAGCGAGTGTTTGCCGAAAAAGGGATCCGTCCCGCGCTCCTGCTTTCGCCGGACAACCTCTCCATCAATCAGATGCTTCTGCAAAGCATGCGTGATTCTGTTGAGTTTGGTTTGCATCTGGACATCACCAAAGAGCGACAAAAGGAAGGGTTTGATACTGCTTTTGAGCAACGTTTGCAACGGGGTCGCAATGAATTCCGCAGTATTCTTGAGATCGATGTCACCAGCTTCAACTTGGCCGTCAGGCCTGAACCTGGTATTAACCATACTCTGGATAAATTTTTGCGCATGGGCTATGAATTCCTGTGGATCGATGAAAATGACTCCTATGCCCCCGAAATACCACCGATTTATAACCAGCCATTGTTTCGGCGTTTGAGAACTCCGGTCCTGTTTTTTCAGAGTGGCAATCCCGCTAAATTGTATCCTGATTTCAACCCCAATCAAGAATGGTCGACGGCCCAACGGCGTGACTTGTTGAGTACCTGGATCAGGGATTTTGAGTTTACCCGTAGTCTGAATGCATTACACACCGGAATTCTGCCTGCTTCAGCTGTTGGAACAGATGCCACCTTGCCAATTCTTTCCGAGTTTCTACAGCACGTGCGCGGTAGCGGGGCATGGCTGGCATCCCCATCAGAAGTAGCTGAGCAGTGGCGACATCATGAATCCCTTCGCGCCCGTTTGATCGAATCGGCGAGGATGCTAACCATTATCGTTTCTAACGACAGTAATGTGGCTTTACCTCCATTCAGGTTAAGGATCTTTCCAGGCAGAATGTCATCTTCAGTCAGTGTGCGTGCTGAGCGTATTTATGTTTCGATACCGGAACATGTCATCAATACCTCCGAGGGTTACATAGACCTGATTTTCAGTGATCTCGGACGACGCGAAAACCGGATTTATTATGTTGAACTCAACCTACCCCGGGATCGGTGATGGGTAGTCTTTTGAGTAGAGTATTTTTGGTATTTTGTGCCAGTTTGGCTTTTGTAATGACAGGTTGCGCGGCACAGCAGCAACTATCTGGACACCGGAGTTATCCGTTTGTGGTCGTTGGCTATTTTGCCGAATGGGGAATTTACACTGCAGATTACACTTTGGCGGATGTGCCGGCGGATAGGCTTACTCATTTGATCTATTCTTTTGCCAAGATTGAGGATGGTCGCATTGCCATCGTCGATCCTCAAGCTGCGCTTCATTTTGAAATGCCTGCAGATCGCCCGGAATCCTGGCCTGCAGGGCAGTTGGCGCAACTGAGAACCCTGAGGGAACGCAACCCGCACCTTAAAGTCATGGTTGCTTTGGGCGGATGGACACTTTCGGCGAATTTTTCGGATGCTGTTTTAGACGACAGTTCCAGAAAACGGCTGGCAGCTTCGATTGTTACGTTTTTACGTGAACACAGTTTGGATGGTGTGGATCTGGATTGGGAGTACCCTGTCGCTGGAGGTCTTCCGGATAATGTCAATCGTCCCGAAGATAAAGAGAACTACGTTAAGTTTGTTCGCATTCTCAGGTCCTTGCTGAATGAGTACCGTACCACTCGAGGAGAGCGCTATTTAATCACTGTGGCGACGCCCGCCCCTGACAATTATTTGCGCAACTTTGATTTGCGCGCCATGGCAGCTTATGTGGATTGGTTCAATATCATGGCCTATGACTATGAAGGCGCCTGGAGCCCGCAAACCGGTCACTTGGCGCCTCTTCTAAGCCGCGACGGTCGCCCATCTGTTGCCAGCACCGTGCAGGCACATTTGAAGCAGGGGGTGGGCAAGCATCAATTAGTGCTTGGTGTTCCTCTGTACGCCAGGGCTTGGAATGGTGTCAGCGCTGTTGACCATGGGCTGTTTCAACCAGCAAGAGGACCCTTCGAAGGCGGTGAGGAGCCTGGCTTTATCAATTATGGTACGCTTATGCGTCGTCATTTAAGCGATCCAGAGGCTTACCGGGTTCACAGCGATAGTAAGTCGGGTGCTGACTTTATCTTCAACGAGGCATTGCAGGGCGGCAGCTGGTTTTCTTTCGAGACCCCGCGTACTTTCCGCAACAAGCTGAGTTGGGCGCGCGGTAAACCTCTTCGTGGAATCATGTTCTGGAGTCTTGAAGGAGACCTCAGAACACCCGGTCATAGTCTTTCGCTGCTGCAACAGCTGCCGGTCCAATCCAGAGCATTACAACCAGAGACCGACGATTAGTCTCAGTTGGACTTCGCCTGCAGGAGGCGTATCCATTCCGCGAAAAGAAAATACACCCGGTCAAATTCCACACCTGACCGGAATTTACCGTTTTCCAAGGGCAGTTGATTGCGCAGTACGCAGTGAATGAGGACAGGTTGTGCCATGATGGCATCAGGCATCACCTCCGGTGGCGTGATTTTCAGAGTGATCCTTGTCCCGGTTGCAATCTCTTCGGCGCAGGTGAAGGCAGCTCCACTCACACTGATATCCAGCAGTGATTCATCGCGCCACTGGGTTCCGGCCACGTCTTTAGGTTTCCACTGTACTTTACAGTCAAGATTGTAGCGCTCGCTCCGCCGACGATCTTTTCCCGTGGTGCCTTCGGCTTGATCAAAAGTAGTGTGCATAAGGTAATTTAAGGCTGTCTTTCGTTGAATACAATTCGATTCCTGCCAGACTCTTTAGCCTCATACAAAGCATTATCAGCTCGATGTAAAACCTTTTCAAGAGTCTCGCCGCCAGTGGTAGCGGTAATGCCGATACTGACCGAAAGTCTGACCGATTTGTCCTCAAATTTGAGCACTGAATTTTCGGTTTGCAGGCGGATGCGCTCGAACAAGGACAGATCATCGGCATCCTTCACCTGGGCAACCAGAATAAACTCTTCGCCGCCCCATCTGCCAACCAAATCACTTTTTCGGGTATTGTTGCGCAAAATCTCACCAAAAAGACTGAGGGCCGCATCTCCCGTAGCGTGTCCGAACTGGTCGTTCAATTTCTTGAAATAGTCCAGATCAGCCATAGCAACCAACAAAGTATGCTGTTCTCTTGCACAGCGACTCAGTTCTCTTCCGAACAGGTCCATAATGGCGCGTCGATTATAGACCTCAGTTAGCATGTCGTACATTGCCAGGTGTTCCATGCGGTTGCGTGCCTCGACCAACTGGGTTTGCAGGGCAATGGTTCTGATTCCCACCTGGATTCTGGCGCGCAACTCCTCCTGCTTGTATGGCTTGCGGATAAAGTCTGACGCACCCATGTCCAATCCTAATACCAAATCGAACAAAGTATCTTTCGCGGTGACAAAAATGATGTAGGGAGGCACCGCCTTATCCATGAGGCGCAATTGACGGCAAACCTCGGGGCCGTCGGCTTTGGGCATTTCCCAGTCCAACAGCACAAGCTCCGGTGCATCATCGGCGCGCATGATTTCCAACGCTTTCTCGCCATCGGCCACCTCAACTGAATCAAAACCCCAACGGTTCAGCAAACGGTGTAGCAATAGCCTCGAAACATTGTCATCATCCGCGATTAGTATCTTCATTGGCGTAATTGTTCGTAGAGTTTTTCGTAGTAGGGTGAAATCTGTTCGCATTCGGACCCTTTTGCCAAATGGCTTCTACCTCTTGGTGGCACTTGACCAGTGCCTCTATAACATCCGGATCAAATTGGGTCCCGGAGCAGCGCTTGATCTCGTTGAGTGCTTGATCGGCGGAATGGGAGGCCGAGTAGGAGCGCAGCGAATGGATGGCGTCGTAAGCGTCTGCCACCGCGAAAATCCTGGCACCAAGGCAAATATCTTTGCCCTTTAATCCTCTGGGATATCCGTTCCCATCGAAGTGCTCGTGATGAGAGTAGACAATCTCTGCTTCTTTTTGCAGATAGGGATTACTTTTCAAAATATCGTATCCAATGTTCACATGGGTGCGCATAATTTGCCACTCCTCGTGATTCAGGCTTCCCGGCTTGAGTAGAATGCGGTCTGGGATGGCAATTTTGCCTATATCGTGTAGCGCAGCGCCCTGTCTGATGGTCTTAACCTCGTCATCGGGTAAGCCCATTGTGCGCGCGATACATTCGGAAATATCGGTTACGCGCTTGGTATGGGCTCCGGTGGAACGGTCGCGGGCCTCCAATAAGGAGACCAGTGTCTGCAACATGAATTGATAAGCATCCTCCAGATGTTGCACCGCATCCTGCAGTGCCTTGCCTCGGGCATTGACCAGTGCGGCCATTCGCTCGTGTTGCTGCTCCGCTGCGCGGAAGTGTTTGCGTGTTTGCACCCCCCGATCCAATGCTTTTGATAAATCCGAGAAATCGAATGGCTTGCTTAAAAAAGTCGATGGCCCCCGAGCGTATTGCGTCAACCGAGGTATTCAAATTGCCAAAGGCTGTAATTAATATCCCCATAATGCTTGGGTCTTTGGCACGCAATTGGCGCAATAACTCTAATCCTGTCATTTCGGGCATGCGCAGATCGGTGAGCAGAATATCGGTCCAACCCGGATTGTTCTCGACCCACTCCTTTGCGTCGGAGGGGCGATTGCACGTTTTTACCGCAAAACCCTGGGCATGAAGGAGTTCATTCAAAACATCAACTGTCGCTGCATCGTCATCAACGAGAAGAACGTTGCCTGAATTCATAAACTGAATGTAAAGCCGGTCCAAAGGGTGTCGAGATTAAATTGCAACACATAACCTCGGTGACGCTCTGTTCTGTCGGGGGGCTGGCCTCTTTTCCCGATTTCCTTTTGTTTCATGCCGTCTGCTGATTTTGGATTGTAAGTATTTAATATTCAAATGAATAAGCGGTTGTCTGATGGTAATTTATTGAGTTGATTGATATTCGCATTCGGTGTGTTATCCTCAGGATATGTCTAGTTGCTTGCGCATTTTCCCATATGCTTTGATTATTGTGGTATTGCTTTTATTGGGGTGTGAATCCTCGGGGCGTCCAGTTCCATTTGTCGGTGCCTGGTCCTTCATGGCTGAGCACGATGGCGGTTCAAGTATGATTACTGTTAGCCATGGTATTCATCGGGAATGGGCCCCTGGGGTCAGTGCGATGCGTTACCGCGAGGGTGTGAATCGCATACACACTTATTTTGCTGACATCAATCATTTGGCATTCCGCAGAAATGCTCCCAATTACCAAGCGAATGTGTTTCTTATAGGGGGTTTGGGGTTCGCTGATGGCCCAGAGCAAAATTCCGCAGCTTTACATCTCGCTCTTAAAGCGGATATCGAGGATCGGCGTCGTTACCTTGCATTTCGTTATTCCTGGGTAGGGGCCAGTGGTGTCATCTATCGTGAAAAGTTTGTGGGGCGCGTTGGATGGGCTCCTTACGAAGCAGGTTTTAACGACCTGAACACTTGGTTAATTCTGCAGCTTGAATACGAAACCAGAGGTAAGGAAGAGTGGGTGGTCCGGCCACTGGTGCGATTCTTCTATCGCAGTTTTTTATGGGAACTTGGCAGCAGCCTTGATGGGGATATATTTGCCAATTTGACTGTTCAGCATAGATTTTAGCCATGAATTACACTTATTTTAAACAAGGAGCTATTGTCGCATTCTGTTCATTGCTCGCCTTCACCTCGATCAAGGCAGAAGAGATAAATCTCACCATCAATGGTATGGTCTGCGCATTTTGTGCCCAGGGACTGGCTGACTTGGCGCGTTCATTTGATCCGGTTGAGCAGGCTTATGTTGATATGGACAACAGTTTGGTTGTGTTGGTTATTCGTGCGGGTTATTCAATGCCTGACGCGATGGTACACGAGTATGTGCGTGATGCGGGCTATGATCTACAGGGCTTTTTCCGTGTTGATCAATCCACCGACAACAACATCGCCAAACTCGAACGACTACTGGGCAGATCCCTTCCATCCCGACCTTCCAGTGCTTACCTGTTTCAACAGGAAACTGCAGATGGTGGCCATGTTACTTATGCCCGGTTGACTCTTTATCGCAACCATGTACGCAGTTGGAACCGGGCTATGAGCCAGGGCAATGAAGCCACCACATTCGCTCCTTCGGACGCTCCTTCCTGGTGGTTTTCCGATCAGGATCCGCAGTCATTGCGAATCTTCAAAATTGGGCAATCACAGGTTGCGCTGAGCCGTACGGGTACTTTAGCGTTCCTCAAAATCCAACATCAATAGCTTTTCCATGAGACATTTTGCGGACGTTGAACAGCTTATCGCCGAAATTATCCCGGAAATAGTCGACTTACGTCACGATTTGCACGCTCACCCCGAGTTGGCATTCGAGGAGTTTCGTACTGCTGCCAAAGTCGTCGACTGTTTGCAAGGGTTGAGCGATTTGCGCATCGAAGCCGGTTTTGGCGGTACTACTGGCGTTGTGGTTACTCTCGGTGCCGATCTTTCCGGTCCTTGCATGGCCTTGCGGGCTGATATGGATGCTCTGCCGCTGACCGAAGTCAGTGGAGTTGAATACAGTTCGACAGTGTCCGGTAAAATGCACGCTTGTGGCCATGACGGCCATACCGCCATGTTGGTTGGAGTAGTCAAAGTGCTATACGCAGTTAGACATCATTTGCGCGGACCCGTGAAGTTTATCTTTCAACCTGCCGAAGAAGGCGGTGGCGGTGGCAAGGTGTTGCGGGATGCCGGAGCGCTGCAAAATCCCGCAGTGGATGCCATTTTTGGTTTACATAACTTTCCTCTGCCTGAATACCCGGCCAACTCCATCGCGCTCTGCGATGGGCCCTTTATGGCTGGATCGGCAGGGCTGCATGTCACTGTAAAAGGCAAGGGAGGGCATGCTGCGGCACCACATAATTGTATAGATCCCATCTACGTCGGGGCCGAAATTATTCAGGCACTTCAGTCTTTGGTATCCCGCAGGGTCAGTCCGCTGCATCCATTGGTGATCAGTGTCACCCGTTTCAACGCTGGTACTGCGAACAATATAATACCTTCCGAAGCTGTTTTGTCGGGTACCATTCGGGCATTGGATCCAGTTGTGCTGAAAGCTGCGCATGGTTGGATCCAAACGTGCGTCCAGCAAACAGCAGCCGCTCATGGTGCAACCGCTGAAGTCGTCATCAACGATGGCTATCCACCTGTCGTGAACCACGTCCGCGCTAACAGGCTATTGGCAGAAGTTGCTGCTTCCATCGGCTGGCAGGATCGCATTTTGCCTGCTGAACCTGTGATGGGAGGCGAGGACTTTGCCTACTATCTCGAAAATGTTCCCGGTGCGTTTTGGTTCCTTGGTTCACATCCGGGTGGTTCGGAGGATGTCGCTTTTTGTCATCACCCGGCCTATGACTTCAATGATGCGGTGATAGCAACCGGGATTCGACTACACGTTGAACTAGCGCTAAAGTTCGCCGACTTGTGGCCAACTATTTGATTTCAACGCCGGGTCGGAAATAGCTGGCTGTATGTCCGGTGGCACCAACGCAGACGCTCTCAGTAGCTGCGGCCAAACTTTCCTGAAATTGCTTTCTCAACGCGCGATCGACCGGAGAAGACCTTACTTTGACCAAGCCGTGTTGATTCAGTGCCTTGTCCAAGGCTGCAATAACTGCGGCAGTAGGGCCGTCTTTTCCGAGAAACACAGAAGGCTTTAAATTCATGGCCAAACCGCGCAGGCGGATTTTTTCAGCCGTTGTGATGGAATCACTTGTCATTGTTTGATGGGGCTAAGTGAGTGTGCAAAAACGGTGAACTTTTCCGCCTGCTTGCGCAATCTGGACTCAAGTTCGTTGTCTGCGATGGCACCGTCCTCGGTAAACAATTTGTAGGCGGCTGGTATGAATACCCGGTGGTTAAACAGGTGAGCATTGCGGTAGGCGAAAACCTGTTGCATCTGCTCAACTGCACGTAAGGCACCGAATTGTCCTGCAGCCAGTCCGACGAAGGCTACCGGGCGGCATTCAAAGCTCTCGGGGAATGGCAGCAGATCCACGAACAGCTTGAGTACGCCTGGAAAACTACCGTTATATTCGGGAACAACCACCACCAAACCTTTGCTGCCCAAAACAGGTGCTATGAATTGCTGCGTAAGCGCCTCAGGTTTGTTGGCATAAGCTCCGGGCTGAAAACTTTCACTTGGCAGTAGTCTCAAGTCCAGCAGCGAAACCTCTTCGCCCAGATCCTGGTACATGTCCTGTAATTTTGTCGCCAGTTTCAGGGATTGGCTTCCCTCGCGATTGGTTCCACTGATGATTGTTATCATTGTCACAAGCGAATAGACTCCGGGGATTTTTGCAAACCTCTCCTGCACCAGACCTCCAATATCCTGTTGCTTGGCGGCTTGGGTGCACCGGAAAGCCCCTTTATTCCATTTGCATTTTTGTTTGTAATGACGCAGCTTTACAGAGTTGAGAGCGATTTTTGTCAGTCTATTTTGTGTCGTTTGTGCATTTGGGAACTTGCGGGCATCGATGCACATTTTGTTGTATGGCGACACGGAGCAGCTTCAGGCGCGTTTTTCAGCTGAGGTTGATGACGATATCAGACGGACTCTTCTCATTGAGCTTGTGGAGCGTTTGCAATGGGAGAGCCTTTCCGAAGCTTCTGATTGGGTGCGGGTGCACGATGATTTGTTTGCTGAGGCAACAATTGATGTTCAATTGGCTTGGCGCATCGCAGGATCTTTGTCGCGTGCGGACAGGAATTCGGCTGAACAGATTTTGCTGGAATTGCGCTCCCTTATCACCGAAGCAATGATTGCGGATTTGCCGGTATGGAGTGCCAAGGCATCCCACTTTGCCGGTTGGTTGGCTGTTCAGTTGGGCGAATACACTTTGGCTGCGAGGCTTATGGCCAATGCTTTGGATGGTTTTGCCAGAGAGTCAGAGTATCCTCACATGGTTTGGTCTGCCTTGAATTTGATGCAAATCTATCGGCTACAAGGTCGCTTGGAAGAAATGTCGTCTTTGGCAGATAAACTCTATGAATATGAGGCAGTTCTGTCTCCAATGTTGTTGGCTCATATTAGGTTGCATAACGCCAGGGCCAATATTTTGGCCGGTCAATCGGATGGCTCAGATCAAGAATTAACCCAAGCGATTCAGGCGTTTCGCGAGGCTCGGGATTACGTGGGGTTGGTTTTGTCGCTGGCAGTGCTCGCGGATGCACACAACAGTCGCGGTGATTATCAAAGTGAATTGGCAACCATCCGCGAAGCCATGAGGCTGCATCGAAGGGAGAACCTGCAGATTTTATTCACAGAGCTTCAGCTGCGCACGGGCAGGGCGTTGCTAGCGAGTGGTAGGATTTCCGAAGCAACCGATTCATTTATAGGTGCCATCGCTGAAGTTGAGCGCAGGGGCTTTTATGTCGTCATTCCGTCCATGTACAAATACATGACTGAAGTGGCGTTGCAAAAGGAGTACCGGACTTTGGCGCTGAACTTTCTCGAACGGACTTTAGATTATTTGCCGCCTCTTTCTGTGAGCGAACTTGCCTTTCAGACCCGTGTTCGTCTCGCCCGGCTTTATGCTGAAAATGGATCTTATGATCAGGCGTATCAAGTGCTGAGCGACCATATGGACCTTGAGCGAGAGCGACGCTTGCGCGCTTCGCGGGAAGAGTGGCAGGAGCTTGAAGGGATTTTGCGGACCCGGCAGGAGGCATTGGCCTTGGCTCAACTTGAGTCGCAATTGGCGATGCGCGAGCTATCGCACCTTCATACGGTTAGAATCCGCAACCTTTCAATTTTGTTACTATTGTTTGCCTCCATCCTGGCTGTCTTTTTTGCCTTCCGGCTCAGGGCGCAAAATTTGACCAATGCCAGCTTGGCAGAGTCCTTAAGAAAATCTGCCAGCGCCGAAAAAAAATGCTGATGCAGCCAGCCAGGCAAAGTCAGCATTTCTGGCTACCGTCAGCCATGAGATCCGTACGCCATTGAATGGCCTGATAGGCATGACTTCCCTGCTGCAGGATAGTGCGCTGAATCCTGTGCAGAGAAACTACGTCAGGGTCATTCATCAATGTGGTCAAAATCTACTCAACGTCATCAACGACATTCTGGATTTCAGTAAAATTGAAGCAGGAAAACTGGAATTGGAAAAAGCGCCTTTTCAACTGAGTTTGGTTTTGCGTGATGCACTGGAACTCATGCGTCCGCGTGCAGCGGAAAAGCGACTCCTGCTGGATTTGGTAAGTTCACAAGCACTGCATCGGTGGTATGTGGGAGATGCTGTAAGAGTGGGGCAAATCGTCCTTAATTTGATCAGCAACGCCATAAAATTTACCGATCAAGGGTTTGTGCGCATCTCCGCAAACAATTCCACTCAAGATCAGGCGGATGGGGTGCTTTACATAGTGGTTGAGGACAGCGGCATGGGAATACCGGAGGATAAACTTCCACAGATGTTTCAGGCTTTTTTTTCAGGTGGATGGCAGCATCACGCGCAAATTTGGCGGGACTGGCCTCGGTTTGGCGATTTCAAAAAGACTGGCGCAGTCGATGGGAGGAGATCTTCAAGTCAGTTCCGTATTGGGCAAGGGTTCGCAATTTACGCTGTCCTTGCCACTTCAAGTGGTCGATCCTCATCCTGTGGACGAGGTCAGTGTCTGCGATGAGTTGATACCTGCGGCGGGCAATCAACCTGCCATGAACGAACGGCCTGCTCAGGTTTTGCTGTTGGAAGGCAGTTTGTCTTTTAGGCGCATTACATTGCTGTTTCTGGAACAATTGCAAGCGAGCGTACGCTCGGTCAAATCGGTCGATGAATTGAAACTCGCTGTGGATTCAGGCAGTTTCGATTGCATTATGATCGATTTTGAATTGGGCCATGCACAATTGGTCAGGCTTGCTGCCTATTTAGGTCGTCTTACGGGTAAATTGGAAGGCGTGGCACTTGTTGGGGTGGGTGAAATGCCAGCCGATCTGGCCGGGGTGCACTTTGATGCCACTGTACAGAAACCGTTGACCAGGGAAAAATTGCGCGACGCCATGGTGACGACCCTCGCCAGACGCAATGTTATTTTCGCGACTTGAAATATCATCAGGCTCTGGAATACTCACTTTCAATGATCAGATTTTTGCCCATTCTATTTCTTGTGTCCTTGTTCGCGTTTACCGGTTGTCGCAGTCGCCCTCCGGTCGAGTTGGTACGACCGTCAGATCAGCCAGCCTGGCGCAATCAATTTTTGCTGACCGATCAGGCCACAGAGCGCTCCCGTCCTCAGGTTTTGATCAGCACTAATAAAGGCGACATCGTGCTGGAGTTGTTTGAGCAAGAGGCTCCTATATCCACGGAAAACTTTCTGCGCTATGTGCAGGATGGTTTTTACAACGGTACCATTTTTCACCGTGTGATTCCCGGATTTATGATTCAGGGCGGAGGATTCACTCCATCCATGACCGAGAAGAGCACCCGGCCACCCATCCGCAATGAGGCCGGAAATAGAATTCGCAACATGCGCGGCACGGTTGCCATGGCCCGAACCAGTGCAATTGACAGTGCCACCGCACAGTTCTTCATCAATGTTGTCGATAATCATTTTCTCAATGGAGACGGCATTGTGGATGGCTATGCAGTCTTTGGCCGGGTTGTTTCCGGAATGGATGTAGTTGATGCGATTTCGGTGGTTACTACCAATCGGGTGGGGCCTCATTCAGATATTCCGGCTGATCCTGTGATTATCTTGCTGGCCAGGCAGTTGAACTGATTCACATGCAGCCTTTGTTGCTACATGCGGACTGGCCGCAGTACCGTTTGCTGGATTCCGGCAACGGACTCAAGTTGGAAGCTTTCGGGGATAATGTTTTGGTACGCAGTGAACCGAAAGCATGGTGGCAACCTCACCATCCGCCTGCCTTCTGGCAAAAGGCAGATGCCTCTTTTGAGGAAAAGGGACGCGATGGCATTTGGCGTGTGCATAATCCACGCCTAACGCGCAATTGGAACATGTCGTATGGTCCAGTTACTGCGCAAATCCGACTGACGGATATGTCTAAACACGTCGGTGTTTTTCCTGAGCAGGATCCTCACTGGCAGTGGATGTCGGCCCGTCTGGCCCGGCGACCGGGTGCCCGCTTCTTAAACTTGTTTGGCTACACTGGCATGGCCTCTCTCACTGCAGCCGCAGCAGGGGCGATGGTCACCCATGTGGATGCCTCAAAGCCCGCTTTGGCGTGGGCCAAAATGAATCAGCAATTATCTGGTTTGGAATCTGCCCCTGTGCGTTGGCTGCTCGATGATGCATTCAAGTTTGTCGAACGTGAATTGCGCAGAGGCAATCAGTACGATGCCATCGCGCTCGATCCTCCCAGCTTTGGGCGGGGGCCGAAAGGGGAAATCTGGAAGGTCGAGCAGCAGATCTCCGGGTTGTTATCCAATTTGCGCAGATTGCTGTCTCCAAAGCCATTGTTTGTTGTCATGACCTTGTATAATCTGGAGGCTTCTTCTGTTATGCTGCACAACCTTTTTCAGCAACACTTTCCTGCGGGTGAGTTGTCTTTTGGTGAACTTGTTTTGCGCCCTCACGAGGGCGGTCACTTTCTGCCATTGTCATTGTTCTCACGTTGGCAAGCAGCCTGAATTGGCGGGTTTGCTGGGATTTTCAGTCGGCACTCTTGTTGACGGAATGGGTGCTTGCCTTTGTCAGCGGGCAGTCTGCTAATGGTGGCATGTTGAAAGTATTGTTTTTGGGCGACATAGTTGGCAAACCCGGGAGGAGCGCTATAGCGCGTAGATTGCAGCAAATCCGTCAGGAATTGGGATTACATGCTGTTATTGCCAACGGAGAAAATTCCGCTGCTGGTGCAGGTATTACCGCCGCTATTGCCATAGAATTGAAGGCCTGTGGCGTTGATTTAATTACACTGGGAGACCATTGCTGGGATCAACGTGGGTTTGATTCGGAAATAGAGACTCTTCCCCACGTTTGTAGACCGGCGAATATGCCCGTTCAATGTCCGGGTGCCCAATACTTAATCCACGAATGTGGAGGTATCAGATTGGGAGTTATTACTTTACTGGGTTTTCAGTTCATGAAAGTGCGGGCGCATGATCCATTTTACTGGTGGCAAGAGAATTGGCAGCGTATCCGAAGTGGTGCTGACCTCTGGATTGTTGAAATTCATGCAGAGGCCACTTCGGAAAAAATCAGTCTGGGATGGATGCTGGATGGTCAGGTTGCCGCCGTAGTCGGCACCCACACCCACGTTCCTACTGCGGATGCTACCATCCTTCCAAGGGGAACAGCCTATTTGACCGATCTAGGAATGACAGGCCCCTACGCCAGTGTTTTGGGCAGAAGTGTGCAAGCTTCTGTTGCGCGCTTTCTGGATGGTATGCCGCGCAGGTTGGAGGTCGCCGAAGGAGATGTGCGCATCTGCGGTGCATTGATGGACCTCGATACCGGTCGGGGTTGTGCGCTCAGTATTGAGCGTTTTGAGGAAAGATTGTAGCGGCCTTGACAGCATTCTTGATCCAAACCATCAACACGGGCCGGAATATATTCTTGCAGCCATCCACCGCTTGCAATTGGCTCTAAAAATGCAAGTAGCAGTTAACACCGTAGTAAGTATGCACTATACCCTCACCAGTGATGAGGGTCAGATTCTCGATTCCAGTCGCGAGCGTTCTCCTTTGGAGTACTTGCATGGGCATGGTAATTTGATTCCCGGCTTGGAGTCCCGCCTTTTGGGGGCCACCGCCAGCGAGAACAGAAAGGTGCGTGTTCCTGCGGTAGAGGCTTATGGTGAACGTGAGGATGCTTTCATGACTGAAGCCAGCATAGGTCAATTTCCAGCTGAAGCCAATGTGCGGCCCGGCATGCAATTTCAGGCGGATACACCTCAGGGTGTACGTGTGTTTACTGTCGTGCAAATAGATGGCGAGAAAGTCATCCTCGACGGCAATCACCCCCTCGCCGGAATGGATTTGAATTTTGACGTCGATATCCTTGAGGTGCGCGCCGCCACTGAAGATGAAATTGAACATGGCCATGTTCATGCCGCTGGCGGATGCTGTGGAGGTCACGACCACGATGACCACGACCATGATCACGATCACGGTGACGGTTGTTGCGGGGGTGGTTCCTGCAAATCTTAATTGAACTTATGAAACCCCAGCCACTGGTTTAAATGGAAGCTGTGGCCTACATTTTGCGTGCCTTGCTGGGGTTGGCATTTTTAATCGGCCTTTGTTGGATATTTTCCACCAGCAGGAGGTCGGTGGATTGGCGACTGGTCGGCGGTGGACTGGTGTTACAGGTCGCCCTTGCATTCCTTATCCTCAAGGTGGATTTTATCGCCTCATTGCTGGGCGGTTTATCCACCATTTTTGTGACCCTTCTTGGTTTCACAGATGCGGGTACTCAGTTTGTCTTTGGTTTTTTAGGTGCAGGTCCTGGCTTTTGGGAGGACATCAACTCCAGAATTGAGAGTGATGGTTCCGGTGCTGCCAGATTTGGACTCATTTTCGCATTTAAGATTTTGCCAACGGTGATCTTTTTCTCAGCGCTGACCTCAGTTTTGTATTATCTCGGGATACTGCAAAAAGTTGTTTGGGGCATGGCTTGGGTGCTACAACGCAGCATGCGATTATCCGGCGCAGAGAGTTTATCTGCTGCTGCCAACATATTTGTCGGCCAAACTGAAGCACCATTGGTCGTTAAGCCTTATTTGCCGGAGATGACCAGATCGGAACTGCTTTGCCTGATGACGGGTGGCATGGCTACCATTGCGGGTGGTGTTTTTGGTGCATTTGTATGGATGCTGGGAGGCAGTGATCCTGTTGCTCAGGCGGAATTTGGTCGTCACTTGTTGACCGCCTCGTTGCTCTCAGCACCTGCAGCCATTATCTGTGCCAAGATCTTAGTTCCACAGGAAGAATCGGTTGCATACGCTTTGGATATTGATCGCGAAAAACTGGGATCGAATCTGTTTGACGCCGCCACTCAAGGTACGACCCAGGGATTGATGTTGGCACTCAATATAGGTGCCATGCTGATCACCTTCCTGGCATTTATTGCCGGAGCCAATTTTATACTGAATTTCATTGGTGAAGTGACCGGTTTGGAGAACTGGATAATGTCCAGCTCCGACGGCAGATTTACCCAACTCTCTTTGGAGTGGATGTCTGGTATCATTTTTGCCCCCATTGCCTGGCTAATCGGTGCCAGTGGCGGTACGCTGCTCGAAGTGGGTCAACTGTTGGGGATCAAATTGGTCGCTAATGAGTTTGTCGCCTACCAGCAATTAGGAGTGATGATTCAGCAAGGTACTTTGACCGACCATCGCTCCGTTCTCATCGCTACCTATGCCTTATGCGGATTCGCTAACTTTAGCTCCATAGGTATACAGATTGGGGGTATGTCTGTGTTGGCCCCCAATCAGCGCGTTTCGCTGTGCGCGTTGTCATTGCGCGCTCTGTTTGGAGGCACTGTTGCCTGTCTTATGACTGCTGCAGTGGCTGGTATGTTTTTAGCCTGAACCGTAAATCGTTCGCTGCTTCCTCAATAGTTGATCTTTCCAGTGCACTTAAGCGTTGCAAGTTACGTATCTGGAGCGCCATGCGTGGATTTGTCCGCAATAGGTTTTCATGACGCATGAGGAAGTCCCAGTATAAGGTTGTGAAGGGGCAGCTGATGGACCAGTAGCCTGTTCCGGGCGGAATTTACAGTGTTGGCAATAGTTGCTCATGCGCTGGATGTATTTACCGGTCGCAATATAGGGCTTTGAAGCATGATGCCTCCATCAGCATATTGAGACATCCCCAGGGTGTTGGGCAACTCAACCCATTCCACGGCATCCACATAAACGGCCAGGTACCATTCGTGTACTTCCCGCGGTCGGACACCCACAAGTAGCGCAAACAGGCCAGTTACCATCAGCCTTTGAATGTGGTGTGCGTACCCAATATCCAGGGTCTGACCTATCGCCTCCGCAAGGCATCGATACTCAGTTTTTCCCGTCCAGTAAAACTCAGGTAACTTGTTGCCCGCACTCAGGGTATTCATGTCGAGATAATCAGGCATGTAGTGCCAATAAATGCCGCGCACATATTCCCGCCATCCAAGTATTTGCCGGATAAATCCCTCAACCGCATTCAGTGGTGCAGAACCTTCCCGGTACGCCTGCTCCGCAGCATGTATTACCTCGCGAGGGTTGATCAACTTTGTGTTGAGCGCTGCTGAAATCCTTGAATGATAAAGAAACGGTTCCTTAGTCCACATGGCGTCTTGATAATCGCCAAACCGCGGTAAGATATGCGCAATGAAGTGTTTGAGCCATATGAATGCTTGCTGGCGCGTAACCGGCCAGTTGAATGTCTCCAAGGACAGATTACCCGGATGATCTGTTAACGTTGAGGTAACCTCTGCAATAACATCCCGGGTGATTGTATCCGGTTCTATTTGCGGCAGATCTGTGATCTCCGGGGGACCGCTTTTGCCAAATGCAGTTCGGTTTTCCGCATCGTAATTCCACTGCCCACCCATCGGTGTACCCTCCGCATCCATTAAAAACGCCTGTTTTCACCCGCATTTCCCGGTAAAAGTACTCCATCCTCAATTGCTTGCGCCCCTTGGCATGGCGGGCGAATTGCTCTTTGGAGCAAATAAAGTGACTGTCCGGTAAAACCTCCAGCGCCAATCCCGCAGCCATAACGCATTCCTCAAGCATAGCTTGTACCCTGAATTCCCCCGGTTCAGTTATCCTGACAATTGACGGCTTTAATAGGTGCAGGGTTTCTGACAATAAGTCCGCCAGACTCCGACCCCCGGCTTCGCTGAAAGTTGTATACTGTACTATCCAGTCCCGTTGGCGCAATTGATCGCGAAAGTGCCGCATGGCGCTAAGGAAAAATGCTGTTCGTATCTTGCTGCTCCAGACGTTTTTCGACTCTGCACTGGTTTCAGCCATCCATATCCTGTCAACTGTTGGATCAGCCTCTTTCAACAAAGCCGCATTCTCATCCAATTGATCACCTAAAATTATCAGCAGGTTGCGCATAGGCCAAGCCTACAACGAATCCTGGAAAATTACAATTGCAGTGATGCGCCCACACTCAGTACGCTCAGAACTACTGAGATAGCGATGACCGCCACTAAACTAAAGGCTCCGCCCAAGGCGATGGCCACGGTTGCATTGGTTAGCTTGTTGAGGGAGAGAGTGAGTTCTTCGCGGTAAATTCCGTTGATGTCATTCAAGCTGGTGACAATGTTGCCGGTGTTTTCACCCACTGTCAGGATATCCATAGCCAAATCCGGCATATACTTTACCCGTTGAATTGCCGTTGCCATGGAAACCCCTTCCTGAATTTGCCTGCGTGCAGCGGCAAATTTTGATTTCAAAATGGTATTGTTGATGGTTCGTTCAACTAACCTGAGCGTTTCCGTAGTGTTTACTCCGCTAGCCAATAGGGTAGCCATCAAATTGGTCGTTTGATAGATGTTTGAGTAAAGGTAAATTTTCCCGACTATGGGCAGTTTAAGCAATATTTTGTCTGTGAAACGCCTTCCTTGAGGTTGTTTCCTCCATTGCGCTATGGCGGCTGCGGCAATTGCAATTGCTCCAGCAATGAACGGCCCATAAAAGGCCGCAAAGTGGGATCCTGAAATCAAAAATTGGGTCATCCAGGGCAAATCACCACCCAATTGATCCAACATCCCCTGGATCTTGGGCAACAAAAAAGTGAGTAGAATAACTACCACAATAGCCGCAACCGTTAACACCAGAAAAGGGTAGGAGAGGTTGCTGATCATGGTCTTGCGCACTTCGCGGCTTTCCTCCATGTAAGCCACAATACGCCGTAAAACCGGCACCAGTGAGCCACTGGCTTCCCCGGCTTCAATCAAGTGAATGGTTGAATTATGAAATACTTCCTTTTGCTCGGAAAGTGCTGCAGCCAATGTTCTGCCTTCGCTCAGGCTGCGCCAGACGCTGCCGCACAGTTCCTTTAACTGTGGGTCGCTCAAGCGTATGCTCAGCAGCTTGACCGAATCCCCCAGAGACATCCCGGCACTCAGCAAAACCAGTAATCGCTTAATAAATTCAAGCGCCAGGGCATCTGTCCCCTTTTTTGACAAAGGTATTTTATTGGATGGGATGGTTTACCGTAGAGCTCCAGTTGTTCGTCCAACTCGCCGTCATTCTCCGCATTGTCATTTTGTTCAATCTGTACCGGACGCAATCCCTGGGCAGACAACTTGCGCACCAAACTGCGCCGATCGGCAGCATCCAGCGCTCCGGTCACCTTTTTCCCCGTGGTATCTATCGCCCGATATTGGAAGACTGGCATGGGTTACTGATCCTCCACGTGGCTGAAACGCATTATCTCATTGATTGATGTGCGCCCCAGTTTGACCTGACTCCATCCGCTCTCCTGAAGCGTGGTCATGCCGAATTGCAGTGCTCTTTCGCGTATCTCCCGTGAGGAATGTTTTTTCACGATCAGATCGTGAATAGAGTCATCCACACGCAAAATTTCAAACAGTCCCACGCGTCCGCGAAAACCAAGGCCCCTGCATTCCTCGCAGCCTACGGGCTCCAGAATATCCACTGCATAATCCGCTTCGGTTGGCGAAATGCCTAGGGCGTGAAAACACTCCGTGCGGAATTCACGGGTCAATTTAGCGGGTCGTGCGCATTTTGGGCACAGTCTTCTTACCAGCCGTTGGGCAATGATCAATTCGACCGCTGAGGCGATCAAAAAGGGTTCGATTTCCATGTCGATCAACCTTGTCAGTGCTCCAGGTGCATCATTTGTATGCAAGGTGCTCAGCACCAAGTGGCCTGTCAGCGCTGCGCGAATGGCTATATCCGCCGTTTCCGAGTCACGCACCTCACCTACCATGATGACATCAGGATCCTGCCGCAAAATGTGCCTTAGGGCAGAAGCGAATGTAAACCCAATCTCGGTGTGCACCTGGGTTTGATTCACGCCTTCAACTTCATATTCCACCGGATCTTCCACGGTGATGATTCGTCGGCCCGGTGAATTGATCTGACGAATAAATGCGGTGAGCGAGGTTGATTTTCCCGATCCGGTGGGGCCGGTGACCAGCACGATCCCGTGCGGTAAATCGAGTACCCTCTTGATTCTGCTCATATCCCCCGGAAGCATACCCAGCTCCTCCATGGATAGCGGTTGGTTTTTCTGATTGAGCAATCGCAAGGAAACGCTTTCGCCATACATCGTTGGCATCGTCGATATGCGTATATCCAATTCCAGCCCTTGTCCCCGGTAAACAATACGTCCATCCTGAGGTCGACGTTTTTTCTGAAATATTCAGCTTCGCCATGATCTTCAATCGCGAGATGATAGCTCCCTGATATCGAATCAGGTTGTCTGGTACCCGAATCGGCACCAGCTCGCCGTCAATGCGATAGCGGATCTGCAAGGATTCCTTCAAGGGTTCGAAATGAATATCCGTGGCACGGTCTTCAATGGCTTTGCTAATGACCTCATTTACAAAGCGGATCAGCGCAGCGTTTTCATCTTCCTCAACATCCTCAGTGCGACCACTATCCTCCGATGCAATATCAGACTCACTCAGTGAATCAGCTCCAACCCCAAAGCGTTGGGTTATAGTGTTGGTTATGACTTTTGCCAAACCTAGGTGCCATTGCGGATATCTGCCACAGACAGCAAAAATCCACTCATCCATGTCGCCTTCAGGAGGCCATAGGGTAATAAGAGGGACCCTTTCTCCCTCTACCTTCTCTACCAGCGGCAAGCATTGATATTCATGAATCAGACGCAATGGGATGATATCCAATGCGTTATCTGCAATTTCCGGCGCTTCGATGCCAGGTATGTGAGTGACTTTGCTCAACAGCTCAAGCCCTTCCGCCTCAGTGCAACGGGAAAGTTGAGCCAATAGCGGCAATCGGTTTTGTCGAGGGTTTTCAGCCAGCATCAAGCGCTGTTCAGGTGGAAGCTTTTCCAATAGCTCCAATAATCCGGTCGACGGTGCAATGGTAATGGCGTCACTCATGGTGCTGGGGCCGTTTCAACGGAAGCGCGAGGGTCTGGCACGCTGGTTTTCCTCAATTTCCACCGGCTCTGCTTCACGCCGAAAAGTGCCGTGCTCAAGGAAATTATCAATATCCTCACTAGCTTCAATGATTTCAATCTGTCTGCGTGCATCCAAGGAAGCGGCGTCTGTGTCGGCAATAATCACCGGGCGAATAAAGATGAGTAACTCCGTGCGTACGCGATCCCGGACCTGACGTTTAAAAATGTCACCGATCACCGGAATACTTCCAATGATGGCCATTCTGCTCTCAGTGACCGAATTATCCACCGATTGCAGTCCGCCCAACACTACCAGTTCGCCGTTGCGGACGCTGACATACGAATTCGCTCGCCTGGATCCAATAACCGGATTTTGGACTCCATTTATGAGTACATTATCGATGACGCTTTCAACCGTTTGCTCAATCTCCAATTGCACAACCCCATCGACTCCGATCAAGGGGGTTACCTTCAGTTGCAGGCTGATATCCTGTTGTTGGATGTCCTGTCGGGTGGTACCGTCAGTATTGGCAAAGGTTGTTGTGCCAGTGATCACTGGACGACGCTCACCGACCGCAATGGTTGCTTCGCGGTTGTGGGTGGTAACAATAGTAGGCGCTGAAAGCACTGAAATATTTGAGTTGCGTCTCACTGCGTTCAGTACCGCAGCCATAGAAAACCCAGCGGGACCCCAGGTGATACCGCCAGGGAAAGAAACGCCAAAAATGTCGGAGGGAACAACAACCTTTTGATCAGGAGCAGTGCCGGCATTCGTCGTAATTGTGGTGCTGCCCGGACTGCGTCCATAGCCAAATCCGAAGCTGTCGATGCCGCGTTCCTGACCTTCGGAAAGGCGTACTTCAGTAATAACAACCTCAATCCTGACCTGCGCCAGCAGCACGTCGATTTGATTGATCAGATCCTCAAGGAAGGACAGATCGCTGCTGGTGCCACTGGCCACCACCGTGTTGGCGCGTTCATCGGCAACAATTGTCATGAAGTCACTGAATTGCAGGTTGGCTCCTTCGCGTGCTGCTGATGATTGGGCTGCCGCCTGTGCAGCCGCTTGTGCGCGGGCTGCAGCCGCTCGTTGTGCTGCTGCTGTCGCTCCAGCCTGTTGCTGGCCAGGAGCCTGTTGCCGCGCCCGCTGTTGTCCACTCACCACTTGCTCGATCAGACTCACCACATCCGGTGCCTTGGCGTAACGTATGTTGAATATTCGGGTGCTGGTTAACGGTGCCACGTCCAAATCCAATTGCTCCATTAATTGTCGAATCAGTTGCTCATTGGCTGGGTGAGTGAAAACGATGATTTGATTGCTGCGATCATCCGCATCAAAGGTCGTGTTGTTCTCCAACTGGCGGCGCAAAGGTCCCTGTTGCATTTGTTGCAACCGGCGTAACACATCTTGCGATGAGGTATGCCGCAACTGAAAAAACATCATCTTGATATTTCTCATCGGCGACGGACGGTCCAACACCTGGAGTAGCCGCTCCATTCGTTGCAAATTGATAAGCGCATCAGTAATTAACAACAAGTTGCTTTTCTCGAATGCGATAGGAGAGCCCTGTGACATAAATGGCTGCAACAGCGGTAATGCTTCGGGAGCCGATAGAAACTCGAGTTCGAATATTTTTTCAAAGATTTTTTGCGATGGTGCTGCGCCAAGCGTAGTACCCTCCCATACTGGTGGCACCTGTGTAGTGATGATATTAGCCGGAACTGCTTTGAGAAAGCGTTCTCCCACTTCAGTGATAGCGATACCATTGAGTGCCAATAAGCTGACGATGGCGTTGATGGCCTCGCCTCTGGTCATTGCCCCTTGACTAAAGAAGGTGATATTGACCGCTGGCAGGGTCTGTTGTCGGAGGATGGGCTTGTTGGTAAAATTCTCCAACATCTCCAGAACTTCGTTGGTGCCCATGCCAGGAATACGTATCAATCCGACGGTCTGGCGCATGCGCGGATCATTTTCATTCACCAGATTACCCAGGTTGGCAACACCGGCAGACTGGGCTTGATTCTCTGTGGTGTCCCTTGCGGCTTGCCCAGCAACCGTTGGCCTTGCACCTGGAGTGCTGGTCGGTCGCGGTGGCGGGGTGAAGGTGGGCGGCGGAGGTATGTTGGCCGTCGATGGAGGTGCTCCAGGGCTGCGGCGCGGGGGAATATCGAGTCCAGGGGGCGGAGCATCTTCCGTTTCTTCAGGGAGCGCTTGAGCCATGATTCCAGTGGATGGAATCAATAGTGCGCACAGGCTGAAAGTCAGCAGTGCTTTACGCAAAACAACAAGGGCAGGTGGCAACAATTTCTTCACTGCAGGGCACTTTCCTTTAATTCAAATGAGGATATTTCCAGGGTTGCATCCAAAAAGCGCGGATCGCGCGTATTGGCAATAAATTGAAAACGGGACAGGGCAATGTACGGAGCATGCGAGCGTATCTTTTCATCAAACGCTACCAAATCTTTGAGCTGTGCGCGGCGAATACCCATACGCACGTTGTGGAAACTGAATATATCGGTTTCTTGCGTTTGTGGTGAGCTTAGATCGAATGTCAGTCCGGCCTCGCGCGCCAAACTGTCCAATTGGCCCACTAGTTGCGCGGCTGAGTAAGTGCGCGCGCTGTCGAGTCCGCTGCGTGCCTGTTGTAACAGCATTTCCGCGCGGTCTGCCAGTGCAAGCGTTTCGGCTTGCGATTGTAGGGAGACTTTGGTCGTACGCAGGTCTGCACTGCCGGAGCGTAACCTTTCCATGACGCTGCCAAACCACAACAAGGCCAGTGCCCAGACAAAAAGGGTGATCAGCAACCGTTCCCTTGGAGTCAAAGAGTTAAACAGTGCACGCAACATCATTCCGCTGGTTCATTGGTTTCCGTGGATTCGGTTGCCGCTATCACAGGCGATGGCGGTACTTCATTAAAATGCACAATCATTTGGAAAGTGGTTTGGCCCCGTTGCGTGCGCGGTGTGTTCTCGACCGCTCTCACAATTGGTAGCGCCAGTAGGGTATCTGCGTAGCGATTGACGGCATTCACATCACCCGCTTCGCCTTCCAGTTCCAATATGTTGAATGCCCGTGACACGGCTGAGCGAAAAAATACCGAGTCTGGTCGCGGCGCGTTAATGGTATTCAGCATCCCAAAAGGCCTTAATTCTTCTTCCGACGTTTGAATCAACCTGTTCGCCAAGGTTTGCTTATTGGCCACCAGCATGACGGCTGGATTTTGCTGGGCAATTTTGTTGTACCTGAAACTATTGACTATGCCCAGAGTCCAAACGCTCAATTGCATCAACACAAGGATTGCTGCGAATACTCCGGCAGCCTGCAGTGCAACCCATAGTTGCTTCGACTGCTTACGCGATTTCCCTTCTTTGATTGCGAAAGCAGGACTGCGAATATCCGCTGCCCACAAAGCTTTGCCGCGCAAGGGCAACCACTGTTGCACTGAAGTCGGAGCTCCATCCCCAATGATCCTATGGCGCATTTTCATTCGATCATCATGACCGATGCTGTAGCCATCGCCCGCAATCAAGCCGGGAGCCAATGAGTATTCTGCGTTCGGGTTGCATTCCTGCAACAGGTTGTGCCGTGCCTTCAGCAAGGTTTCATCATCCCACTCCTCGCTGCGCACCTCACGCGAAATCACTTTCCTTGGAATGGGATCACCTGCATCGAAAAATACCGCGCTTATGGCACCGTTCTGAAACACGCATCGTATGGTGTTGGCAGTAGGTGTGTCGCCAATTGCAGTGATAAAACCGGGGAACGCATGAAAGAAATTTTCCGGCTTGTCGATCTTTTGTCGGGTCAGCCTCGACCAAGGGGTGGCATATGCCAGAACTCGCCTGGATCGGCTATCGCCTAAATAGCCCCACGCCAACTGCTCAAGGGGAAACGGTGAAAACGCCTTCCAGCGACAATTCCACAAAATTTTGCACTTCCTTCTCTGGCAACTCAGCAGGCAACTCAAAGGAATGGGTGAAGAACCAATGGCCAGGCGCAAGAAGTAGGGTGCGCTCAGGTATTTTGTTCTTCAATTTCTGCAAAAATGCTGATCCGGTGACTCTCATTGATGATATCTTGAGTTGAGTCTCCGAAGGGTGGGGGTGTCGATCATAATCTGTTGTTTTCTGTCAATGCGCGGATTTCAAATGGATAACCCAACTGGGTTCCTGAAGGGGTTGCTGTGCGTGCCGGGCCACTCCGGGATGCAGCGGGTTGGTTTTGATTCCCGCGGCCACCCACATTGGCACCTGTCCATGTAACCAGTGCTGTCAGCAAAAAGTTTCCCACGCCGCGTTGTACTTCGATTTCAATGCGCAGTAAGGTGATTTCCGTGCCTACCAGGCCGCGTTGTTCGCTGGTCAGGAGGAATTGTCCGATATCTCCGCGCACCAACCGGTCATCCTCAGTTCCTGGTATGCCATCCGCCCCGGCTATGTGCTGTTGCAAGTAGGTCGCATCCAAAATGCCAGCGCGCTGCAACACGTTAAGAACCCTGGTGTTGGCACCATTGATGTTGACCGGACCGGTGTGGTGCCACGTTAACATGCTCTGTAAATCCCTGAAAATGGGGCGTGCCATTCCTTGTTCATCCCAGAAATATTCCCGGAATGGAGGAATGAGTTGCAATTCTTGCCACGACTTCAACATCCGATTCGCAGGGTTATACGGTGGATCCAGCCTCCGGTAGGCATCCCCGTCCATCCCGCTGATTCGCGGTAAATCGTCTTCATCAATCCAGTCCAGCAAATGATCGGCGAGAACCTCTTGCTCGAATCTTTCAAATCCCAGTTCTTCAAACACGTAGCGCAATAAGGTCAGGTCGATGTTCTCTAATGGGATTTTTCCTGATTCATCTCGGATGTTCACACGAACAGAATTGCCGGGTGCTGGTACAAAGCCAGCGTAGGTCAATGGGTCGGCCCAACCTTGCGCAGGCCCCCACAAGGCGCGGTCGATTTCCCTGAACTCGTTGATGACTGCCAGGCTGGCCTCCAGTGCTGAATAAGCCTCTGTGCGCAGATCATCGCGGTGGAAAAACAAACCGTAATAGCGGATCCTGTCCGTCGCTTCTTCCATGAATGCTACCACGATAAATGTCAGCAGCACGATGAAGCCGAGCACGGCAATAATGATGCTGCCTTGATGGTGACAGTGAGTGTGGCGGGCAGGGTTGGCGGCATGCTGTGGATGGCTCATGACTTGTTCATGCTAGAATGATGGCACACTCCGACTGTGCGGTGGCAGATAAACGACCCGTTGCAGTTCTTCCTCACCCCTGCTAAATGTAAGTCGCAAAAAATCGGGCACTATGAATTCATTGCTGTCGTCACGCCTCGGTGTTTCGTCCGTATGCCAGCGATTGTCCTCGCGGTCAAAGTAGCAGTATTCAACCCGGGTCACAAATCTGGATAGCAACGATCGTTGCAGGTCGCGGGTATCTTCCACTTCAATTTGAAAACTGCTCGACCAAAGTAACAATAAGCCGTCATTGCGCTCAAACTGAAGATAGGCTGTCACTTCCGGAAACGCGCCTCCCTCCAGCGCAAAAAAGGGGTGTCTGTCGGCAACCCGAAACCTCAACTGCGGATCGCGCAAATCGCTCACTCCGGGAGGATGCGCCCACTCCACTGGCAGGGTGCGCGCATTTTGTGCCCCAGCAGTGGTCCCAGTGCTGTTGGCTATGCTGTTATTCAGGAAATTAGCCACGCCATCCGCGTGCCGACCAAAATGATCGTCATCCGTGGAATTTAACCAAATGCTGCTCAGGGTGAATAAATGAAAAGATAAGGCCGTCAGCACCACGGCACTGAGCCCCAATGCCAAAAGAATCTCAATCAGGGTAAATCCCCGGCGTCGCTTACCAGGCATCTGTGAGTCTCCTCTCCTGTTCAATTCTCTGCCGCGCATCATCTAAAATCCGGGTGGTTTCCATTGGGTCAGACCATGTGGGACGCAATAAATACAAACTATCCCTCTGTTCAAAGGGCTGGCCCTCGGTCGGTCTGAACTCCATGCTCAACTCAACGCGAAACAAGTGAATCACTTCAGTGGGCTCAACGCTCGCTTTCCAGCTCACCGTACCCAGGTTCAAAGTCTCGATTTCTCCACCTCGCTCGAATTCTTCGAGATCCGGTTCCAGGATAATTTGGCTGCGTGCGAAGCGAATGATGTTATGGCTGTCGGCGTTCTCCTCCAAACTTTCCAGCGCCAACAATGTGTTGAAAAACGTCTGCGTCAAAATTGTGAAGGCCAGCACCATGACCGCAAGGGCAACAAGCACCTCTATCAGTGAAAACCCCCTTCTCACCTCCGCTCCTCCACCACCAAATCTGAAAATGGATCATAGATTTGTTCCAAAGTCTCCCAGTTGTGTCTGAAGTTAACTTGAAACGGGGTACTGGCGCGGTCAGGATGAAATTGGATGCTTTCCACCCGTTCTCTCCTTCTATTGTCCAAGGGCCCAGTTCCCGCAGAAGGCAGGATTCGGTGCAACTCAAAGGCATTAACCGGCACATCCGCACCAAATCCGCTGGGCCGCCGGTGCAACTCCCCCTGCGCATCACTGAATATCACAAAATCCCCGCTCTCCGGTTCAAGCATCAGCGTCACCACATCCCTGGTCGCTGCCGCCTGAAATCTCGCTTCTCTGACCGACATTTGAAAATTCTCCGGTGGCGGTTTATCACCCAATCCCGATAAAAAGGCGTTTGCATTCAATATCACCAAACTCGCTGCCACCGAAACCAAGGCAACCACCATTACGATCTCGATCAAACTGAATCCTCCCGTTAAGCCCCTCGCCGCAGCTCCCGCTGCGGACATCGGCCTGGTGGTTCTATCTGTCAGATCTGCACTCATACACTTTTTCTTAGCAGGAAACCAGCAGCATCCACCCCAAGTTGCAAGGTCGGGTTCCAACTAATGTTTGCTCATCGGTGTTCAGGGGAAGGGGAATATGTACTCAGTGGCTGTGCCCGGCTACGTACGTAACTATACGTAAGAATTGGGTAAAATCCTTATTTTCATGGAAACTCAAAAAATAAACGCTTGACCAGGCTTGAAGGCTCCTAAAACATCAAACCGCAATCTTACCAAGGAATTACCCATGAAACTACAGCTTTTAGCTAAATTATCCCCTTTAGCATTTATTCTTTGCTCTCCTCTGGTGGGTCAAACCGTATACACTGATCCCGTCGGTGCAGTTAGTGTGAGCCTAGCACCTGGCAACCAAGTGCTGTCTATTCCGTTCCAGAAACCCGTACTCTTTCAAGGAGAAATTACTTCTGTTGATGGAAATTCAATTTCGCTTGCTTCATTGCCGTCAATTTCTGGTCAAGCCTACGTACAGGTTGTAAGTGGGGCTTCCGCAGGTAAGATAGTTTCAATTGAAAGTATCAATGCCAGCGATGTTCTTCTATCGGCATTCAGTTTTTCCTTATCCGCAGGCGACATTATTCAAATCAGGAATCATTTCACATTGGATGATTTGGCGGCCCTACTCAATGCAGGAGACGGTGATTCCGTTTCTCTTCTCAATCCAGACGGTAGTCGGATCATTGGCGAGTTTTGGACCGGCTTTGGTTGGGAAGATACCCTGACCTTCGATCCCATTGGTGATGTTGTGGTATATCCCGGTGAAGGCTTTCTTTTTAATTCTGTCTCCGGCGGTCAAGCAACATTGCTCGGCTCTGTAGCAACTCACGATGTATCTTTTGATCTGCCTGGTGGAAATGTCATTTCCATTATCGGCAACTCTCACCTGTTTCTGGCCAAACATTGGGTTCTATCGTCGCTTCTCCTTCCGATGGTGATAGGGTAATCGTTTACTCGACTGCCAATAGAAACTTAGTTGGCATTGCAGCGTTTGAATATTTCACCGGTTTTGGCTGGGAGGATTCTTTGACATTTGAACCAGCCAACGATTTCGTGGTTGACTCAACCAAGGGTATCTATTTTCAGTCAGTCGCTCCTTCTCAAGCTATTATTATTTCACCTCTAAATTAATTTGATATGTTTAGTCGCTCCCTAATCCTTTTTACCGCTATTGGCGTTACTGCTTCGATTTGTTCTGCATCAACCGTTTTCTTTCGTATCGAGAAAGATATTCTTTCTGTTAACGGTGTTAAGCAAACTCCTGCTAACAACCTTTTTATCTACTCGGCTACCGCAGGAGCTGCAGACTTAATGGCGCTGTCCTTCACAACAGATAATTCTTCAGCGTTTATTTCTCAAATTGAGAATTTGTCCTCCAATGCCATTTTTACAGATCCTTGGGTTCAGGTTCCCGTTGCCCAAGGTGGTGTTTCCGGGACACATGATTGGAATCTAGCGCGCCTTAATATGACTCCCGGTAATCTTGGCGTGATGCTTGTACTGACCAGTCCAATTGATTCATTGAGTGCTTCGGATTACGTTGGTCTTGTTGCCTCCGGTTCTGTTATTGGCCCTGACGGTAGCATGACGATGAATTTTAACGGAGTTACACCTATCGGCTCTGCCTTTCTGGGCACCGTCACAGGAGCTGCTCCGAATGTCTCCAATTTTGAACTTCAGGCTATTCCAGAGCCATCCACCTACGCAGCCATATTTGGATTGCTTGTTTTGGGTGTGGTTGCATGCCGGAGAAGGTTGTCAAAGTAGTTGAATTGTTATTTCTCCCCAAAGCCCTCTTTAGATGAAGAGGGCTTTTTTTATTGCGATACTGTAGTGTGGGTTGCGAAAGGGGTTTGCCCTTCAAATTTAGGAGATAGTTGTGATTTGGTTACACTCATCCCGAAACCATTGAATAGAGTTGCGGGATAGCAACACCGGTATAGGTTACCACTCTTATGTATACAATGGATTTCATTCGCGGCGAGTATCGGAGTGGTGTAGTTTGGCTGTCTGCATTTTGTGGCCTGTTGCTGTTGCTTACTGGATGCGGAGGCAGCTTGCCCAATACTGATCAAGGTGTTCGTGATCAGATTTTATTGCTCGGCAACGGTGCTGAGCCCAAGTCACTGGACCCTCACATTGCGACTGGAGTTACTGAGAATAAGATAATCAGCGCATTGACGGAAGGACTGGTGGCGCACCATCCCTCGGATGATAATGCCGTGGAACCAGGAGTGGCCGAGCGGTGGGAACATAATGAGGATTACAGTGTATGGACGTTTTTTCTCAACCCACGAGCCCGTTGGTCTAATGGTGATACTGTGACCGCGCATGATTTCGTGTTTTCTTTTCAGCGTATGCTTTCGCCAGCGTTGGCAGCGGAGTATGGTCAGATGCTGTTCATCATGAAGAATGCACAGGAATTTCATTCAGGCACAGTGTCGGATTTCGCGGATGTTGGTGCTAAGGCTCTGGATGACCACACCTTGCAATTAACGTTGGTGGGTCCGACTCCCTTTTTTCTGTCGATGCTGATGCACTATAGTTGGTTTCCTGTGCATCCGCCTACCATTGAACAGCATGGCGGTATGACCGACCGGGATGGCCGGTGGACCCTGCCCGGTAATCACGTTGGCAATGGTCCATTCATGCTCGCGGAGTGGCGACCCAATCAGTTCATCAAAGTAGTGCCAAATCCTTATTACTGGGATCGGGACGTAGTCCGTCTCAATGCAATTTACTACATGGTAATTTCTGATGCTAACACTGAGCGGAGAATGTTCGATTCCGGGAGACTGCATGTCACCAACACATTGCCTTCCAATGACATCAACTGGTTCCGTAATAATCGACCTGAGGTCCTGCGCATTTCCCCTTATTTAGGGACTTACTTTTATCGTTTCAATGTCACACGCGCCCCCTTGAATGACGTACGGGTTCGTCAGGCACTGAGTAAGGCCATTGACCGCGAATTGCTGGTTGAGGCGGTAGTTCAGGGTGGGCAACAGCCCGCATTTGGTTATGTGCCACCGGGTTTTAACGATTATGAAACGCCGCACCTTGTTGAGTTCAATCCCGAGGAAGCCCGACGTTTGTTGGCTGAGGCGGGATTTCCCAATGGGCGAGGTTTTCCGCGCAAAACAATTCTGTTCAATACGCTCGAGGATCATCGCAAAATTGCCGAGGCCATTGCCGCCATGTGGCGAGAGCACCTGAACATACAGGTGGATATGGAAAACAAGGAATGGAAAGTTTATTTGGACGCCCAGACCAATCTGCAGTACGATATTGCCCGTGCCGGGTGGATAGGCGACTACATGGATCCGATTACATTCCTGGAAATGTGGACGACAGGCAATGGCAACAACAACACTGGGTGGTCAAACGCCGATTATGACCGAATTATCGCTGAGGCATTCCGTTCTCATTCGCCTGAAACTCATTTCGGCAAGTTGCTGGAAGCAGAAACAATATTGCTGACCGAGATGCCAATTACGCCGCTTTATTGGTATAACAACATCCGCTTAATCGATCCTCGTGTCCGGGGTTGGTACAATAAGTTGCTCGACAATCGGCCCTGGAAGCACGTTTATCTGGCTGATTAAGCGCCGATGTTCAAATTTATCGCCAAACGTCTGTTGCAGTCGGTTCTCGTGCTGTTTGTCATCATTACGGTGACATTCTTCATGGTGCGTTTCGCACCGGGAGACCCATTCAGCGCCGAACGTAACATGCAGGAACACATCCGTGAACGGCTCATGGCTCATTACGGTCTGGATCAACCTTTGCATATTCAATACTTTCGCTATTTGGGCAACCTGGCCCAAGGCGATCTGGGGCCTTCCTTCGTGCAGACTACCCGCAGTGTGAACCAAATCATCGCCGCGACATTTCCGGTCTCTCTTGAATTGGGTGCCTGGGCGCTGTTGATTGCGCTCGGGTTAGGTATTCCGGCTGGTATCATCGCCTCGGTTTACCGCAACACTGCTTTGGATTACGTCCCCATGTCGGCGGCGATGATCGGTATCTGCTTGCCCACCTTTGTTCTCGGGCCTTCGTTAGCACTGATTTTTGGGGTCTGGCTGGATTGGTTTAATGTTTCCGGCTGGTTTGAGGCAAGGGATCGCGTTCTGCCTGCATTGACCATCGGAATGGTTTACGCCGCAGTGATTGCCCGAATCACCCGTGGCGGTATGCTCGAGGTATTGAGTCAGGATTATATTCGTACTGCTCAGAGCAAAGGGGTGCCTTTCCGGCGTATCCTGTTTGTGCATACGCTAAAGGGTGGTTTGCTGCCTGTGGTCTCTTACATGGGACCAGCCTTGGCAGGAATAATTTCCGGCTCTTTTGTCGTGGAGACGATTTTTCAGATTCCTGGGTTGGGCACGGAATTTGTGCGCTCGGCTTTTAACCGGGATTACACTTTGGTGCTGGGCACTGTGATCGTATACGCAACCCTAATCACCACCGCCAACCTTTTGGTTGATGTCGTGCAGGTGATCCTTAATCCGCGCTTAAAATTTGAGGATTGATTGTTATGGCCTTTCCTAAATCTCTGAGTCCATCGGCTGCGAAATTACCCGACTTGCCCATCAATCCTGACCAATTGGAGGAGGGCACCTCCCTGTGGCAAGACGCGTGGCACCGACTGCGCAAAAACAAACTCGCCTTGGTCAGTTTTTGGATTCTGGTTTTCATGTTTCTATTCTGCTTTGCT
>JAJOKB010000009.1 GCA_021208135.1 Verrucomicrobiota bacterium
CCTGGCGCGCACACCTGTTGCTGAGCAGATAGTACCCGGCCTTGGCTTTATCCATCTTATGTTTTCTAGCAATCGCCATAATAAGCATAGGAACAAACGCAATAAGGCGTAGTCTCAAGCAAAAAATGCCAGAAGAGTGCATTTTTTTAAATTAGGGACTGTCCAGAAAGGGGTTGGCGGGGAGGCAAATAGGGACTGTCCAGAAAGGTGGGGATGTAGGATAGGAAAAATCCCTACAACTGGACAGTCGATAAATGTAGTGATTTAACACAAGAATCGAGCGCTTGGGAATGGGTTGCAATTAACAACCTCTGCAGATGTTAGACCTGCTTTACGTGCAATATTGACTCCGGCCTGCAGTCGGGAAAGGTGAGCGGACGAATGTGCATCGGGATTGATGATAATTTTCAAACCTGCGGCGCGTGCTTGCCGCAAAATTCTCCAGTCCAGATCTAAACGCTCGGGTGTTGCATTTAATTCGATCCAGACATTCTGTTGGCAGGCGACTTGAAAAACTCTTTTAAAGTCAACCTTATAAGGCTCGCGGCGCAAAAGCAGCCGCCCTGTTGGATGTCCCCAGATTTTTTGTACTTTCAAAGGAGTTGAGAGTGCCTTGCAAATGCGTTCGGTCATGGCATCCTCAGTCATTCCGGTGAGCGGACTGTGTACGGAAAGTACAACGTAGTCCAATTGATTGAGGACCTCAGCATCAAAGTCAAGCGAACCATCCTTGAGAATATCGACTTCACATCCGGCAAAGACGTGAAGCGGAAAGCGTCCACTGGCATTGCCATCTTTAATTTCATTGATTTGAGCGAGCAAGCGCTCGACCGATAAGCCGTTGGCTTGAAAACTTGCCTGAGAATGATCCGCGATTCCGATATACTTCCAGCCCAAGTCAGCGGCAGCGCGCGCCATTTCATCCAGAGAATGAATACCATCCGAGGCATTAGTATGGTTGTGCAAAGCCCCCTGCAATTGTGCAATGCTAATTAATTCAGGTAACTTACGCCTTTCAGCCATTTCAATTTCATCCAATCCCTCGCGTAATTCGGGTGGAATAAATGCCAAACCCAATGCGGCAAACAACTCTTCCTCCGAATGCAACTCCAAGGAAACCCTGTTATCATTGGGAGCGTCTTTTGGAAACAAACCCCATTCGCTCAAACTCAAGCCTTGAGCAAGAGCGCGCTGCCTCATTCGGACATTATGATCCTTGAACCGGTAAAATGATGTAAAGCAAAGGCAAATTCGCCGGGAGGGACGACCCTGAGGTCTGCCTGCAAACCAGAAGCAAATCGCACGCTGGATTTGGTTGAACCCTTGGCAGTGACCTCAACCACATTATCCATGCGAGTGAACCAATCCATAATGGGACCGGGCTGATCGGAAGCGACGATAAAATCCAAATCTCCGACTGTTTCCATGCCACGACGGAGGCTTCCAGCGGCTTCGGCGCGTACCACGACTGGCAGCGACCGCAAGCCATCCAGAACAGGAGCAGCGACTTGATTAGCATTCCACCATAGATGGCGTTTACCGTAAGCCTCACGATTCTTGATACCCTGCAATATCTTTTCCTGAGAACGTTCTCCGAAGCCGGGCAGTTGGGCGATTTGGCCTGTTCACATGCTTTACGCAGAGCGGCAATAGTCTCGATGTTTAATGCCTCACGCACTTTGCGGATCTTTTTAGGTCCAAAGCCAGGAATTTCCAACATATCGAGAAGTCCTGCCGGGACAGAAGCTTTAAGATCGTCGAAAAACTTCAACGATCCGCGAGTCCTCAGTTCAATGATTTTCCCCGCCAAGGCGGTACCAATGCCCTGAATTTTATCCAGTCGTTCTTCGGCTATCAACTGATCCAAGTCCTCCTGAGTATTGCCCAGCGCACGTGCGCCGTTGTCATAGGCTCTAATTTTGAATGGATTGTCGCCCTTGATTTCAAGTAACACAGCGATTTCCTGCAATACATCGACGATGTCAGACTTATCTAAACTCATGTCAAAAGGCTACATTCAGCGAGCGGAAAAGCAAGCTGACAGGTTACAGAGAGGGCTGCAGCAAAAAAATCGCTTGTATTGAAGTTAGGTAGCGGCAAAGCTGTGCGGTTTTGTTTCAATAACTACTGACAGGTCGATCATGTCGAAACCAGAACTAAAATTCACTGTATTACCCGGAGACGGGATTGGTCCGGAGGTTATGACCTCCGCACTGGAAGTTTTACACGTGTTGGCCGCACGCGCGGGCCTGACGCTGAATTACAGTACTCACCCAGTGGGTGGAGCGGCTATTGACGACTGCGGGGTAGCCCTTCCAGATAGCACACGCGATGCCTGTGCGGCTGCGGATGCGATTCTTTTTGGTTCGGTAGGTGGTCCAAAGTGGGAGCACCTTCCTCCCGCCGAACAACCGGAACGGGCTGCGCTTCTGCCATTGCGCAAGCACTTTCAGCTGTTTGCGAACATACGTCCCGGTTTGTTATACCGGGAACTGGTTGATGCATCGCCGCTCAAAACGGAACGCATACCGGATGGCATAGACATGGTGTGTATCCGCGAACTGACGGGGGGAATTTACTTTGGCCAGCCAAAAACTACTCGAACATTGGAAGGTGGCGACGTTGAAGCCATTGACACGATGGTATACAAGCGCAGTGAGATTGAGCGCATTGCCGAGGTCGCGGCCCAGACAGCCTTGGCAAGAAACGGCAAAGTTTGTTCGGTAGACAAAGCTAATGTTTTGACCACATCTGTGTTGTGGCGCAAAACAGTGACTGAATTTTTCGCACAAAAATATCCGCAACTGAAGTTGTCACACATGTATGTTGATAATGCTGCAATGCAATTGGCGAGGGATCCGAACCAGTTTGACGTGCTATTTACAGAAAATATGTTCGGCGACATTCTCTCTGATGAGATGGCCATTGTGTGCGGGAGTCTGGGTATGCTATGTTCGGCCAGTCTGGGTACGGGTCGCAACACCCATGGGTTGCCATTTGGACTTTATGAGCCTGCCGGAGGGACAGCGCCAGACATAGCGGGGAAAGGCATTGCCAATCCGTGCGCCCAAATCCTGAGTGCTGCCTTGATGTTGCGCTACAGTTTTGGATTGGACTCACTGGCGGCGACGATCGAATCGGCGGTGCGCGAGGCTGTGGGTGATGGATACCGCACTGGGGACATTGCGTTTGGCGGACAAACGGTCAACACAGCGCAAATGACAAAAGCCATTATTGAGCGACTGTGAGAGCTAGCCCAATTAATTCAATTCATCCATGAACTCGAGCCAACTGCGCCAATCCTTTCTAGATTTTTTTGCTTCCAAGCAACATGCTATTGTGCCGTCGGCGTCATTGATGCCAACTTCACCCAATCTCCTGTTTACCAATGCGGGCATGAACCAGTTCGTGCCGTATTTTCTTGGTGAGCGCGAAGCACCTTTCAAGCGAGCGGCGGACACACAGAAATGCATTCGCGCAGGCGGCAAGCACAACGATTTGGATGATGTTGGCCTTGATACGTACCATCACACCTTCTTTGAGATGCTCGGTAATTGGTCCTTCGGTGACTATTTTAAAAAAGAAGCGATTGAGTGGGGCTGGGAGTTACTAACGCAAGTGTGGAAGTTGCCCAAAGAAAGGTTGTATGTAACTGTATATCAACCTGGCGATGGGGATCCAGCTGAATTCGATCATGAGGCATACGGATATTGGAAGGCCATTTTTGAGGCGGAGGGCATGGATCCCAAGGCGAGGATATTAACCGGAGGCAAAAAAGATAATTTCTGGTGATGGGGGACACGGGGCCCTGGCGGACCCTGTTCGGAAATCCATATTGATCTGACAGCCAAAGGCGATACTGAGGGTGCACTGGTGAATACGGGCAGTCCCTATTGCATCGAAATTTGGAATCTGGTCTTTATTCAGTTCAATGCCGAGGAGGACGGTTCATTTCGACCACTAAAAGCGAGGCATGTGGATACCGGCATGGGTTTTGAGCGGGTAGCGGGTATTTTAGCCACCACAAAAAACTTCACCGACTATTCGCGCCCACCCAGCAACTATAATTGCGATTTATTCACGCCTATTTTTAACCGCATAACAGAACTATGCGGCATTGAATATGGTGCCACGATGCCTGAAATTCCCCAAAAGCTTTCAGCCGAGGAGATGCGCGATGTGGCATTTCGGGTTTTGGCCGACCATGCCCGTACGCTTTCATGCTCTATAGCCGATGGCATATTGCCAGGCAATGAAGGGCGCAACTATGTGCTGCGCCGCATATTGCGCCGGGCCGTTATGTACGGTAGACGGCTAAATCTTGCGCCAGGGTCTTTTGTCAAACTGGTGGAACCTGTGGTTGAGGTACTTGGACAGGCATTCCCCGAGTTAGTTGCCCAACAAGAAATCATTCGCCGGGTGATCAGCAGCGAAGAGTCTGCCTTTGACCGCACGATTGACCGAGGCATTCAATTGTTCGAGAAGCTGGCACAGAATGCGGTAGGAAGCATTGCCGGGACGGATGCATTTGAACTGTATGACACCTACGGATTCCCACTCGATTTGACACAAATCCTTGCGCAGGAAAAAGGCCTGCAAGTGGACACCGCTGGCTTTGAGGCTGCCATGGAGCAACAGCGAGCCAGAGCGCGCGCGGCCCAGAAAAAGTCGATTATCTCGGTCACTGAAAATGACGAAACTGTTCAGGCCACAGAATTCACCGGTTATTTTTGGCAGGAAGGTGCTTTATATGATGTGACATTGTTGGAAGTGGTCCAAAGCACAGACGCCATGTACGCCATTTTTGATAAGTCGCCCTTTTATGCAGAAATGGGTGGCCAAGTGGGTGATTCCGGTTGGTTGCATATCGATGGTCAACGCCTGAGCATTGAGGATACTAACAAGAGCCCGGCTGGACAATTTCTGCACAAACTGGATTCAGCGGTTAGTTGTGATTACCTGAAAACATATGTTGGCAGCAAAGTGTTACTGGAGCTTGACTCGAAACGTCGTGCGGCCATTGAACGCCATCACTCTGCCACTCACATAGTACACTGGGCGTTGCGAAAAGTGTTGGGAGACCATGTCAGACAAGCGGGTTCCTATGTAGGACCCGATCGGCTGCGTTTCGATTTTGCCCATTTTGAAGCCATCAAGCCGCACCAATTGACGGAAATCGAGCACCTCTGCAATGAGCGTATATTGGCGAATGAATCGGTGCGCTGGTATGAGACTGATTTTAATAGTAAACCCGAACACTGTCTCGCATTTTTCGGAGAAAAGTACGGCAGTGTGGTAAGGGTCGTTGAGATCGGTGACTTTTCCGCAGAGTTATGTGGCGGAACGCACGTGCGTGCCAGTGGGGGAACTGGGACTGATCAAGCTGGTTGCCGATTCGGCCATCGCTGCGGGCACGCGCAGAATAGAAGCCCTGGCTGGCGCAGCAGCCCTTAACTGGGTGGACACTCGGTTACAAGTTGCCAACAGATTAGCCAGTGACTTGAGTGTGAGTGTTGGTGATCTTCCAGGCCGCTGGCAGGAAATGCAACAAAAGCTTCAAGCAACAGAACGCGAACTCAAGATCTTGAAATCCAAAATCGCCGCTGAACAGGCACAGGACGTGAGCCAATCTGCCAAGACAGTTGGCAAACTGCAGGTTCTGGCAACTGTGGTGGAAGCAGGATCGCCCGATGAACTCCGCCAATTGGCGGCGTCTATTGCGTCGAAATTGACCCATCCGCTGGTGCTGGCTGGTGCCGAGATCAACGGCAAGGCCAGTGTGGTGGCTTTGGCTGGACCTGAAGCCATTGCAGCTGGATTTAAGGCAGGGGAAATTATTCGACAGATCACCATTGCACTTGAAGGTAAAGGCGGTGGCAAGCCGGACTTTGCAATGGGTGGAGGAACCAGACCCGACCTGTTGCCATCCACATTAACGCAGTGGTTGAATAACCTCGGTTAAGGCATAAAATCCACCAATGAGCGAAACCTCGCCAGCGACCAGCCAACAGGCGGTTCGGGAAGCCTCATTGCCTGAACCGTGGCTGTCCGCCTATTTGGCCTCAAGTCAGGCCAGGGCAGAATGGTTATCTCAATTGGATGGATTGCGGCAAAAAGCAGATGAACGCAAAGAAGTGTTATTGCAATTGGCTGAACAGGACAGGCAACCTGTTGGCCAACAAGAAGCAGATGAAGACGATCGGGATATAAACAACTTGCCGATCAAGCCGACAGGAGCACCCAAATGGCAGCCATTGGAACCATTGGGCGAGTATCACCTGCCGGGATTGGAAGCACTGGCCCCTCCATCTGTTTGGGATCAGAGGCAGGTTGATCCGGGAATTATTGACCAACAGCGACAATCACTGCAATCCACTCTGGACAGCTTTGGAGTAGATGCCACGGTGCTCAACGCGACTGTGGGGCCTCGGGTAACCCAGTTCAAGGTTAGACCAGGATCGGGAGTGCGGGTGGAAACCATAGAATCACTCAACAAAAACCTTTCTTTATCACTCTCAGTCAGTGGGTTACGAATTGAAGCACCGATCCCGGGAGAACCTTTCGTTGGCATAGAATTCCCCAACGGAAATGAGGCTCCTATTCAACTACGCAACTTGCTGGAATCAGAAGCCTGGACAACCAGCGAAGCGTCTATTCCGCTGGCCGTTGGAGTGGATATCAATGGGCGAAACCTGGTATTGGATTTGGCTCGTGCGCCTCATTTGCTCATAGCGGGAGCCACTGGAAGCGGAAAGTCAGTGTGTATGAACAATTTCATCTTGAGTTTATTGTACCGCTTCCGCCCTGATGAACTGGAAATGGTGTTGATTGACCCCAAGCAGGTGGAATTCGCACCCTACGGAAATTTGCCACACTTGATTCATCCGGTGGCTTCCGACCCCAAAGAAGTCGCACTGATACTGCAATGGGTGGTTCGTGAAATGGAACAGCGGTACACCCTCATGGCAGAACGCAAAGTACGTCACGTAACTTCTTACAACCGTCTGGCCGAAAAGGAAGGATTTGCAAAGATCCCATGGATGGTGGTCATCATCGACGAGTTGGCCGACTTGATGATGATCGCTCGGGACAAAGTAGAGACCTCTATTGCCAGAATTGCACAATTATCGCGCGCGGTGGGTATTCACACCATTTTGGCCACACAGCGTCCAAGCGTGAACGTGATTACTGGAATAATAAAGGCCAATTATCCGTGCCGAATCGCATTCAGAGTGTCCAGTGGTATCGATTCGCGCACAATTTTGGATGCGCAGGGTTCCGAGACACTTCAAGGTCGGGGCGACATGCTCTTTTTGCCTCCCGGTGCTTTCCGGCTGTTGCGCGCGCAAAGTCCGATGGTGGATGATGCAGAAATTGAAAAAGTGGTAAACCAATGCGCCCAACAATCCCCGCCTCGTTTCCGAGTGGAATTACCCGCTGAAGAGGTGGATGGAGAGGCAGGTTCGGGAGAAGAATTTGAGGGGGGCGCAGACCCGTTATTGCGTCAGGCTCTGGAAATTGTAGTCACCAATGGCCGTGCAACCACCAGTTTTCTACAGCGCAAATTGAAGGTCGGCTACAACCGTGCCAGTAATCTGATTGAGAACTTGAAACCAGAGGTTACCTAGGGCCTGCGATGGTAATCACCCACGGGAAATTCTGATTGATCCATCCGAGCTATGATGATGCGTAACGCAGGAATGGATTTAGATGCAGTCTGGCGCTTGCTTAAGAGTTCCGGAGCCAATGCGTGTATCAAACAATGGCGCAAACCTCCTGTTCCCAGTAAAGTGCTCCGGGAGCTCTACGAGACGTACTGGCACGAAGCGGCAGCGCGTGAATTCCTGCTGAATTATCCCTTTATTCCAAGCGATTTGCTGGATGTATTGCTGAATGACGCCGATCTTGAGACCCCAGAAATCCTGGCGCTGATCAACCATCCCCGGTTGGGGCAAGAGGCATTCAGCCGTTTGGCGGAGCATCCTGAGCCCAAAGTCCGAGCGGGTTGTGCAGCGCAAAAGCGACTTGCCCAGCGGCTACTGCACCGACTGACAGATGATCCAAGCTCTGAAGTTCGGGCAGCCGCTGCTGCCTCTTCCAACCTCAAAATTCATTGGCAGGCAGTGCTGTGCGATGACCCGGAACTTGAGGTAAGACAAGCCTTGGCTGAAAACAGTAATTTGGAACAAGACATAGCTTTGCTGCTATCTGTCGATTCCTCAGCGGTCATACGAGCAGCTACAGCCATGTCCGCGACCGTGGAGGAAGGAGTTCTTGCTGCCTGGTTGGCTGGGGACGATGCTGTTCTGGCAACTGCTGTCCTTGAGCGCAAAGACCTAGATTCGAAGTTAGCCACAGCGGCAGCAGTCTCCCCCTTTGCCAACATACGCGCCGCCGCATTTGTTCTGTGGCCAGACCATCCAGCCATTCAAGCTGCCATTGCTTTGCACGGTTCGGAAGAGGAACGCATACAACTTGCAAACACGGAAAAGCTATCAATTGAGTGCCTAAATTTTCTAGCCAAAGATGTGAGTGATGCGGTCGTCAAGGCCATCATTCGTCGGCCTGAGCTTCCCGAGAAAACGATACTCGAACTATTTCAACACAAGCCCAACTTGCGCAGCTTGCTCGTGCTTCATCCACGCATCTCAAATGAGACTTTAATTCAATGGTGTGCGCAAGCGACACCAGAATTGCGCACTTTTCTCATTTATCGTCCTGATTTACCGGACGCTGTGCTCGAAGATTGGGTCAATCACAAGGGTTATTTGGAAGTGCTGGGACATTTGGGAATGGGCGGGGCTGAGCTGCCGGATTTGGACCCTGAAATTGCCAATCAATTAGCATGTCATGTTCTACCCAGCGTGCGCAGGATGGCAGCGACAGCAGACAAAATTTCTCCCAGTCTCCTAAGAAAATTGGCATCGGATCCTTCGCCTGAGGTCAGAAAGACTGCCGCTGCACATGCTTTCATGCCTACCATGGAGTTGGATGAATTGACACGCGACGAGGACGAAACGGTCGCGGAAACCGCAAAGTCCACCTGGAGAAAACGTCAAACCCAGCGCCACCAGGAATTTCCAACAGAACCAAAGACTCCCTCGGTGCGAGGCGTGTCGCTGAATGAAAATATGCGGGTTAAAAAACCTGCCGAAAAATCCCTCTTGAAAAAGTTGCGCTCCATTCTCGCGGTTCAGGACTGATGCTCAACCTAATTAACACAATCATTTATGCCTAAAAAAACAAACGACCTAAGTTTTCTCGACATCGTGCTCAATGCCGATGCTGAGACAATTCAACAAGCACTGGAAGCACGTCGGCGCATTGACAGTCTTCTCGCAGAGCGGGAACAGGCCTACAAAGCGATTGCAGCCCTTGAAGAGGAAATTGAATCCGTTGTAGGCGAATCTGGGGTTTTCCCATTCCCTGAACCACCCCTTCCGGTTGCAGGGTATAACAGCAACGGTCCGGCGAATCGAAAAAAAGTCCCCGGCAAAGAAACAAGCTGCACCCAAAGTTACCAAGCCCGTTAGCGATCCATTAGATCCTGCTGAGCAGGAAGATACCAACGCTATATCGGATTCCGAATCCAGCGAGGCTTAATGGATTTACACACGCGCATAGTGTTAAATAACCTCCTGCTGAAGAGGGAGGAAGGCTTTGCGCATGTCTATCACTGTGAGCAGGAAATCAATGCTATTCTGGGCAGCGACTGTTTTCCATTCCCTGACCCACCTGAACTGCCTTCCACCCGCAAGAAACCACCGCGCAAGGCAGCCAAACATCCAAGTACTTCTGAACACCTCACCATACGCTCGCTTAGAAAAGATGCGCGAGGATATTTGGTGCAATACGAGGATGCCAATGGGATCTGCCACAGGGAAAGAACCACATCAACTTCAGTAGTTCAAACTCTGGCAAAATCCCCAGGCATAACCATCAGAGAAATTAGCTACTTAAAGGATGATCACCAACCGTAGCGCCATTCGTCGGCTGCAAAATTAAACATCCAAGGTAACCAGTTGCGGTTCCAGTAGAACCAACCGTCATTCCCGTGCCATAGAAAAGTTTCGGTTTCAGGGTTTGCGCCGGGAACAGCAAAAGTCCAGCCAACAGACGGAAACCATATCCATGGGTAAGTTTGTTCATCATACCAGAACCAGCCAACGCCAGGCAAAGCGAAGCCCTCACCAGCTGGCCAACTGCCGAGCCAATAGAACTGATGGCGATGTAGATAGTGTGGATGCTGTTGCAAGTGACTTAGAAAGTCCTCCAGCGATCTGTGTGCCCAAGCATTTAGAAACTCCACTGAGGCAGCACCATGCGCATAGGGCCAGAAGTGGTAGACCAAGAGCGCTAAACGGCTCAGCAAAAACCACCGCGCGTTGGGCGGTTCAGCAATAACGGGATCCAGCGCGCCGGGGATTTCACGCGTCAGGTCGATGAATAATTGCAAGCTGGGACTCAGGATGGGATCCGTTCCCTCCGACGTGACCATAGATTGCATTCGTGTGCTTGCCTGTAGCCGTTGAGGCAATGTTGGATCCATGCCATGCCGATGGCGCCAAAATCTGACAAACTGTTCAGCTTCGGACAACTGAGGTAAGGCCGTGGTAGTGTTGGCGAGCCAAGTCGCCAATCCAGTCAAACCCTGCAATCCACTGCTGTACAAATCGCGATTCACATCGATAAACCAGTAGCGAGTATTCGGAAAATATCCCCACCAAAGAAAGTGGGCAGCCAGAAACTCGTATTGACGGATCAAGTGCGGCATACGCAAGGTATCCTCAAGCCAGACAGAAAAGTTCCCTGAATGTTGCAATCGATGGAGCCAAAATTGTAACTCATCAGGACCCGGGGGATAACCGAGTAAGTCGCGCAATACTTGCTCAGCGCGGAGCTCAGGATCTTGCGCGACTGGCCAAGTTGCGATTGGGACCAACTGTACAGGAAAAGTAGAGATCTGAGCCTGAGCGGTGTAACGCACCCTGCTGCCGCCATTGCTGAAAGGGATTAATTGCACGGTGTAGATCACCCCCGGTTGGAGACCTGTAATCTCCCAACTCCGGTAGGATCCGGACACATAGTGAACGCCTGGTTCCTGTGCATAATGCTCAGGTGGGGTGCCATCGCCTGGATATGAGCCAGAGTACAGAGGAAGCAGCACCAATAAAAATCCTCTTGGGTTCCATGCCAAATTGGGTGCTTGCCAAGACACTTGAATGGAAGTTGGTCCTGATTGCCAGGCATTTAACCCCTCAGCTGCTGCCGGGGCTGGAGATGGCGGTGGAACAGGCGTCCACTGAATATTATCGATGACAATCTGTCTGGGACCACTGGCTTCTATACGCAACAACAATGGTCCCTCTATATCGACACCCTGAAGCCTGAAAGTCTCCACAGTATTCATAACTTGCAGTGATTGAGTGCCTAGCTCTGCATCATTGACATAAACCGTTACAGACCGATCCTCAGCCGAACCTGCAGTGAAGTAACTGCGCATCTGGAAACTGAGATCACCGATGCCTTGTTCGCCGATAAATGTCTGCAAATATCTCTCTGCAAGCACCTGATCACCAAACCCCAGGGATGTGCCTTCAATGGCAAATTGATTGCGTACCGAGCGCACACCAGCATAGGTCCACAAACTTCCATTATCGCCTACAAAAGCGCCATCGGTGTATGAAGTTGCCGAGGCATTCAAATAATGAAACCCCTCAAATGAAGCTTGGGCAGAACATAACATCGCCAAGCATAATATATAGATCACATTTCTCACGACTCATCTTCCTCCCACTATTTAGTTGATGTTGATTTATGGATTTATTTCCAAATCTGCTGCCACAGAGGATTGCTCTGGGTTGCGCGGGGTACCGCCTGGAGTTACCAGAGTGGCAGTAACAAATATAAGTAGGTTGCGCTTCTGTTTACTTTGCCCCTCGCTGCGAAACAACCGACCCATCAACGGTATGTCTCCCAACACCGGTACCCGATCGCGAACAGTAATCGCCTGCTCCCGCGTTAGCCCTCCCATAACTACTGTGGCTCCATCCCATATGGTAACTTCAGTCCGGATACGTCGTACACTGAACACCGGTTGATAAAAGCCACTGGGAACAGTCACCGTTGTGTTGGAGGCAATTGCCACAGAAGCGCCACCATACTCGATAAAACCTTCAAATTCAGTTACCCTGGGTTCCAGGACCAGGCTGATGGAATAGTCTTCCTCAACACTGGGCGTAACCTCCATTTCAACGCCAATATTGCGAACGGCGAAATCCTGTGGAGTACCTGCAGTGATAGCCACACCTGCGCTGCCGGCATTGCTGTCTCCCCGCCCCACCTGGGCATCAATGGCACCAAAACTTTGCGGAAACCGGAGTTCCTGTGCTACAGTAATTTCAGCTGTTTTACCCGACAACACAGTCACCTTCGGGGCCGAAAGAAGATCATTGCCAGCGCGCCGTTCCAAGGCCCGGATAATGAAATCGACCTCTGTTCGCCCCAGGACTCCGGTAAAATTCGCCAGCCCGTTTGCCACATCAAGCCCTAGATCAATGCTATTTGGCAGGCCGGGAGGAGCTTGTACCAAGGACAGTTCGGATCCAGCTGTGCCGTCCAACAAGTTTGCTGCACGGGAAATTCGCAACTGTGATGCGCCTTGCCCTGATTGAGTCGGGGCACCGACGCGGCGATTGGATGTCTGAGCCCGGTTGCGAAAAACTTGCGCAGCTGTGCCATCCGGTTGCATCACAGGAAACCCGGTTGTGGTATTGTACTGGGTTCTACCACCTGCCCTGACCAGCCAATTGAAGCCCAACTCATCCAAGTCACTTTGTTGTACCTCCAAAAACCTGGTTTCAATCTCCACCTGCTTGACCTCGCTATAGCGACGCAAAATGTTGCGCACCCGCTCAATGTTCCTGGGGGTTTGAGTCACAATCAATTGGCCGTCTGCTAAAGCCAAGTTGGCACCTTCAATTGAGGAAAAAGGCACCCCTGCCCTTTCTAAAAACCGGCGGAGTGAAGTCTCGTCGCTTGGAATGTGGGATTCATCCACAACATAAGGATCCACGCTTTGCCGATGTAAATGGGTGTGTTCAGTGTGTACGCCAATCAGGCGAATCAGAGTGGATCGACTGATGGGAAAAAAGGCCGTTTCCAAACCACTGCCAATACCGCGCGCCTGGCGTATCATAACCGCATCCCGGCGCACATCGTACTCAAAGCCAACCGATTCGGTAATGAAATCAAGTGCCCGCTCCAAACTGAGATTGCGCAATTGAATGCCGACTATCGGATCATTGACCTCGCTGCGAATAAAAACCAAATTTACACCCTGGCCCTCAGGATCATGTTCCTCTGCCAGATGAGAAAGCATGTCTACAACGCGACTCAAGGGAACTCCGGCAAACTGCACTCTGGGTATGTGAATGGACCTAAGTCTGGCCAACAGATTGCGGTTATCGTCACTGACCTGATGGTGTTCGCGGTGATGCATGCGTTCCGGCCTCCGCCAGCTTTGATCGATCTCCATAAGCATCTCAAGACGGGTTTGGTGCCAGTTGTCCTGATTCTGGACAACGTGGCTAGTGGGATGCGGTGGATACCCGGATTGGCTCTGCTGCGCTGTTGAAGACCCTGCATGTAGCGAAGGCTCGACTGTCTCTATCTTTTCCTGCGCTTCGGAATGACCAGGTTGTTGAATCCTTGCACGCAGTTGTACAGCAAGCGCCAGCAGATGTTCATCGTCTCGTCCCAATGCCTCGAGCATCTGCTCAATTACAGTGAGTGCTTCCGGGTAATGACCCGAGTTCTGCAAGGACAAAACCCGGGCATAGGCATCCACAAAATCATAGGCTCTGGCCCAGCATAAAGCCCCCAACAAACCTGCCAGAAAGAATACAATACCAACCTTACCGGAATGCATGAAACACCTCACTTCTCAGTGTGATCAATTGTTGATTTTCGATTGCAATAAAATCGGCGTACGCCTGTCCGCTTTCGTCTTCTGTAAAGGTAAGCAAGTGCAGCCTACCACACTCACTGTTCTGGTGTAAGCCTACTGTTGTCCATGATCCTGCACGTACATCGACCAAATGCACAACCGGCACACCCATGCGATCATAAAAATAGCCAGCAATTCGCCAATCATTGCCGATTCCAAAGGTGAGTGAGTACACGCTTTGATGTGCTCGGGCCAGTTCGCGCGCAATGAGTCCAGACCGCATAATTTCGTTTCCCAGTGAGATGTATGAAACTGTCCATACGGACTCAGTTTCGTCAGTCATCGAGGATTCCAGCCCAACCAAATAGGCGTTTTGGCCTGTCAATCGTTGCGGTATCTGTTGCCAAAATTCAGCGGCACTGCCTTTCATCACAAAGGTATGAATCTGCCAATCCAAGTCTTCGATACCCTGCCCCATTGTATTAAACAGTTGCTCTGTGCGCCTTTGTATTCTGTGCAATTCCTCGGTTGAGGGTTTCAGCGCGCCAAGTGCCTGCAATTGTTGACTGGTGGTTTGCAGATCGTTTGCTCCAGACCGGTACTTCACCCATCCGGTTACGACTGCCAACAACAATGCCAATGCGACCATTCGGATGACTGCCTTCATAGCTCAACCCAATCCAAGTTTTTAATCCGCACCCAAAATGGCACACCTTCCTGAGTTACCCTCTCGACACGTAACAACTCCACCTCCCCTACAGCCAAGTGATTATTTAAGTGTCCGACCGTTTCGGCAACTTGCCGCTGGGCTGAACGGTGATTGGCATGGGGGTCGTTCAATCCTAGCACCATCTCAAGCAGCCACGGTTCATACACCCCTGACTGGGTCCAAATCAATGCGTCATCCTCACTGCCATGCCCGCGGACTTTTGCTGGAATTTGCCAGTTGCGGACCCGAAGATCCGCAACCAGCTCACTACCATTATGAACGAACCAAAAAAAATCTAATATCGCCCGTTCCTGCTGGCGGGCAGATTCCAGTCGATCCTGGAGGCTTTGCTTAATATCAAGTGCTCGCTCTTTTGAGCGCACCTGTCCCAGCTCCAATCGGGTTTCCACCATTTTCCCTGCCACCTCTTGAGTATGATTGCGAATAGCGCTCAAGGCATTCCACAGCCAGAGATTGGCGATAAGCAAAACCAAAACAGCGACCTTCGTTCCTTTGTCCAACAATGCCAATTTTCGACTTCTGGACATCTGAAGGCGCAATTGCTCACTACCTGCCCACCGCGCACCGCTATGCAGACACACTTTTCCGCTGCGCATTAGCAATCCGCAAAGAGACCATTCGTTCCCATCCGTGTTACAATTGCCTTCAGCAATTACCAATTCCCAATCGTTGGGTTCACCGTCAGCCCGACCCAACACTGCATTGGTCAGACTCCATCGCTGCCGCTCTTCAATTATACGTGCGCGCAAAGTATCAATTGAATCATCTGCCCCCCGTTTAAGCGCCGGTACGCTGCGAACGTGCCAGCGGCCCCATTGCCGGAAAACACGGTAACCTGCAAGTGCACTCATGAAAAAGATGTCTGCATTTCCACTGCACCCAGACGCCGTCTCCAGCAATAACCACTGCACTGGAAGACAGCTCTCAACCGATAACGCAGATGTTGCCAACAATGTGCATACCTCATCCCACTTCCCGGATTGAATGCGAATCTCATATACCGATCCATCGGATAAAGTCTGACGCCAGGATTCACTCCCGGTTCCAGCAACTCCGGGCAACGTCAGCTCAACTTCATCTATAGACCGAATTTGAACGGGCCACAAATCCAACCACACGTGCACTGTCGTTCCAGTCCCAAACTCCTTACACAGCGTTTCCAGATACTCTCGCAAAAATGTCACCTCTCCAGCATCGCCACCCGGCAATCGGTGGTCGGCACTGGCTACCTCACGCCAGTACCGACCACCCCACCCTCGACTCCCTCTGATCACTATTTGCCGGTCTCTTCCCACATACACATGCAATTCGGAAAAGCCAAATCTCATCTGCGTTATTATCATGCGACCGAATAAACATATCTTATTACGGTTACGTCAATAGAAAAATCTAATTAGCGTAATTTTTTTAATCTATGCCCTGAAGGCGGTCGAAGGAGTGGGTATCGATGGAGGCTGAAGGCCAGATTCGGTGTCAGGAAAAATCTGGAGGAATGGGCGCGATGAACTCGAGAGGCTGTTGATTGACCGGATGGGTGATGCGCAAGACGTGTGCGTGCAGCATAACTCTGCTGAAAACTCTATGAGAGTAGCTGTTGCGCCAACCGTAGAGGAGATCCCCGGCGACAGGATGCCCGATTGAGCTTAGATGCACTCGGATTTGGTGAGTTCGACCAGTATGGATGCGCAGTTGAAGTAAAGACAGATCCTCTGGGAGTTGCTGAAGCAGGGAAAAATCGGTGAGCGCATGTCTGCCATTAGGAACGACTGCCATTCGTTGGCGATGAATGGGGTGGCGTCCGATAGCTGCATCGATGGATCCGTGTGAAGGTTGGGGGCAACCGCGAACCAGGGCGACGTAGTATTTTTCCAATGACCGATTGGCAAAGCTGAGGCTGAGGCCTTTATGTGCGATATCGGACTTGGCAACGACAATGACGCCGGAAGTTTCTTTATCGAGACGGTGAACAATTCCGGGACGCTCGATGCCGCCGATCCCGCTTAATTTACCTGAACAATGATGCAGCAAAGCGTGAACCAAAGTATCTTCTCCGGTGGCAACACCTGGATGGGTCACCATGCCCGAAGCCTTGTTGATGGCCAAGAGGTGTTCATCTTCAAACAAGACCTGTAAGGGTATGGCAACTGGACGCAGTTGCAAAGGGCGAGTGGGAGGAACGGAGACCTTGATTTCATCACCGATACGCACGGTGTCGCTTTTACAGAGCGCCTCATCGTCGCGCCAAATCAGCCCCAAATCGAATAACTTCTGGATACGACTTCGGGAGAAACCGTGCATTAAAGCAGTGACTGCCTTGTCAGCGCGCTGGCGATGGTTATCCGGGCCGATTTCGAGATCGAATTCGCTATTTTGCTCCGGCAGAGTCACGCTATTGGGGAGTATTGGAAATCCACTGCATAGCGCGAGCGGAGCGATACACATTTTGAACCAAGCGCACACAGGTCGCTGCGCAGGCGAAACTGACCTCTGGAGTGGATTGGGTACGCACAGCACGAATAAAATCGCCTATTTGAGACACGTGGCTGGGTCCGTAGTAGTCTTTGGCAGCGGCTAACCTGGTCGGGTCGTCATGTGCGCAAAGCAGTTCTTCGAGCTGGGAACGACGCTGAGGGTTTGAGCATTCTATGCGCAGTAGTTTGCCATGCCTGAGCTCAACCAGAGCGTCTGAGCCTACGACGGAGAAAGAAGGTTCCCAATCCACATTGCTGGATGACGTTGCGGTGAAAGAACCGAGGGCACCATTTTTTAAAATAACCGGTAAAACCGGCGCTGTCTTCGGTTTCAATAATGCCCTGATGGAGCAGATTGCAATAAGCAGCGGTAATCTCGCTAAACCCACCGCCAAGCCAATCCAGAATGTCGACAAAATGAATGGCCTGATTCATGAGCAAAGATCCACCTTCAGAAGCCCATTTGCCACGCCAGGGAGTATTCAGGTAGTAATCATGAGAGCGGTAGCAAAGCAATCGCCCTTGCAGCAGCAAAGGCCTACCCAATAGCCCTTCTTGAATAGCGAGTCGCAGAGCTTGATGAACGGCATCAAATCTGTGTTGTAAGACGCCACTGGCTACCAGATCCGGGTTTGACTGAGCGGCAGATACCATGGCTTGAACCGCCTGTTCACTTTCGCCAAGAGGTTTCTCACACAAAACATGTTTACCGGCATTCAATGCGGCAATGGCAATGGGAGCGTGACTGGCATGGTCAGTACAGATTGCCACGCAATCCACATCACGCCGAGCTACAGTTGTGTGATAAGAAGTGGATACGGAATCGATACCATAACGCAGGGCCAGTGCGTCAGCCTTTGATTTGTCAAGATCACACAGCTCTACAACCTTCACACTGGGGAAGTGTTGAAAGCCTTCGATGTGCGCTGGAGCGATCACACCACAGCCGATGATTGCCACATTTAATTGCCTGGGGATGTTCATAGAGAAGCCAAAGCAGATAACTGATTATTGCGCCATTGTTCGTCAACAAGAGCAACTTTAAAACCGTTGGCAGCCAATGAGCGCAACTGATCCTTATCGCAGTTATGATGCTGCCAGAGCGCGAGATATTCCTGGTCCAGGGAGTTCCCGAAAACCATGGGATCGTCAGTATTCAAGGTACAAGCGATGCCAGCCTGTTGGATGGTCATTATGGGATGGGCCTCCATCGAAGGCACCACACCCAGCTTCAAATTGCTAATGGGACAGACATCCATAGTGACGCCATTGCGGGCCAGCCATTGCAATAGATCCGGATCCTCTACAGCCCGCACGCCGTGTTGGATGCGGGTTACGCCCAATTCTTCCACCACACGGCGGACAAAATCGGGACCGCAGAATTCACCTGCGTGCGCCTTGGTAGCGAGGCCGGCGTCCCGAGCCATTTGCCAGTATGGGCCGGTCCAAGGCTCCAGGGGAAAAGTTTCCGTACCGTGAAGATCAATACCGGCAAGATGTTCCCACTCCAGAGCATCGTGCAAAAACTGACGGGATGCTTCGTGATAACCGTTGTGATGGATACCCAAAAAAGACGCGAACTTCCATGTCGCTGGGTGCAGCGGAGGCGATGGCGGCGGCAATTTCGTCACCGGGTATTTTCATAAATTCCACCATGCCGCTGGCAAAGCTGGTTTCGACATAACGCACATTATGCACTGTGCGCAGTTGCCTGAAAATGTGACAGGCAGCTTCATGATAGCGCTCAGGACTGGTGCAAAAATCGACGGCTGCACTCAATAATTGATGCTCAAATTGGGCAAAGCTGTGAAAACGGAAATCGGGCCGCCATGATTCGGGTTTGTTGCCATATTTAGCTGGATTTAACTTTTCCAGTAAGGGCCAAGGCAAGGATCCCTCAATGTGCAGGTGAACCTCTGTTTTGGGCATGGATCGAACCCAATCCCGCATGCTTGCATTATCGCTCATCGGTTAATCACAACAAGATTACCAAGACCGTTTCAATCGGCCTTACCCAACAAATAATCAGGATTCAGTTTTTGCAAAGCCTTGGGCAGAAACAAACCGTCCTTGCGTATTAACTTGCCATCAAACCATATTTCACCGCCGCCGTATTCAGGACGTTGAATACACACCAAGTCCCAATGGACTTGGGAACGATTACCATTATCAGCCTCACCCTCATAGGCCTGTCCGGGCGTAAAATGAAAACTACCGGCAATTTTCTCATCGAAAAGAATGTCGCGCATGGGTTCGCGAATCTCTGGATTGAAGCCAATGGCAAACTCACCGATGTACCGGGCACCTTCGTCGGAGTTTAGAATGGCGTTGAGTTTTTTCTGGTCGCCTGTGCATGAAGCTTTGGCGATCCGGCCCTTGCTGAACTCAAGCCGCACATTATTAAAGCTGGTACCTTGATAAACGGTTGGGCAATTGTATTGTACCACGCCTTCAACGCTATCGCGCACTGGGCATGAGAAAACCTCACCGTCAGGAATGTTACGCAATCCGGCACACATCACAGCTGATATACCCTTGATCGAGAACCGCAGGTCAGTTCCGGGACCCTTGATATGAACCTGATCGGTCTCATCCATCAGTTTTTTGAGTGCCTTTTGGCCGGGGATCATGCGGCTGTAATCCAAAGTACAGACCCGGAAATAGAAATCTTCAAAACTTTCAGAGCTGGTGAGTGCTTGTTGAGCCATTGCCGATGTAGGCCAACGCAAGACCACCCATTTAGTTTTGCGCACACGCCAGTTTTGCACCTCGCGCATTTTACCCATGACCATGTTCATTTGCTTGGCGGGCACGTCTGACATTTCGAAAATGTTGTTGGACCCGCGCAAAGCAATGTAAGCTTGCATTCCCTTCATGCGCTCAAGCTCAAGTGCGGCTTGATATTCCAACTGCTCAGGTTCAGCATGCATGTAATACTCGCGCAAGACGCGGGCACTATTGATTTGCACGTAAGGTAAAGCCTTGCGGCGGCGTGCGGCGCGCACCAGAGCAACCACCATATCGTTGGGAATATCGTGAGCATCAATGAGCACCTTTTCACCCTTCTGCAGGGCAACTGAATAGTTAACTAAGTTGTCGGCAAGCTGCTGAAAACGAGGATCCATGGCGAATGACTTTGGTTGGGGATTGAAAAGAAGGGTTGATGCTACTCAATGGCCGCGGCGAATGACCGAACCTTGGAAGCGTATGGCAAAACGGTAAACACGCTTACGCCGAGTGGTGATGACGCCTGTCTCAAGATCGATACGGGCAGGCACTTCTTCAATGCGGACGTCAACGGTCGCGTGGTAACCGCGCTCACTAAAGATATCTATAAAAATAGCCAAACTGAGCGGCTCGTCAAAAAGTGAATCCTCGGAATTGATATAAGCAAGACCTGAAATTGCGTGTCTCAGCACGATCGGCATGAATTTTTCGCGAATGCTCGCCAGGATCTTCGCGAAAAGCTCGCGGTGATGAAGAGAATAATGATCGAGCCGTTCCACCAATTGTTGCCTGGCATGTACGACAATGCTCGATGCCACGGGAATCGGGCTTAACAGGTCGTAGGTACGCTGATCCAGCTCAAGCGAACTCTGATATTTGAGTTCTTGAACAATTCTGCGTTGTACCACTTCGATGGATTCCTGGGCATTGATGAAGTGGTAGTGGAAAATTTCGCGCAGGGAAGTCAGCGCATCATAGGTAATCTCCTTAAAGGTGCGATAGCGGTTGCGTGCGGCATCGGGGCTTAAGTCGGTCTTGCGCACCTCAATGACAACGTCAGATCCAGTGGTTTTTGCCCGCTCATTGGCTTCCGCTGCCTTGCGTCCGCGTTCCAATTGACGGTGGACTGAAACGGGTTCATCGACATAGAGCACCACGATGTGGAAGATGGGCTTAGGGAACCGGGACTCCAGATCCGAACCAAAGTATTTGCGCGTAATGCCACCAGTTTTTCATAGAACAACTTGAGACATTCAACTTGCACTTTGGTGCGCGGGTAGCCATCCACGACCACCCCTGTGTGAGCTTCCGGGCGCAGGAGTTCGCGCATCAGCGCCATTGTCACCTCGCGATCACCAACCATCATTCCGGCGTCTTTGCGCCGCTGAGCCTCATCGCTGCGCAATAAATCACTGATAACAATGGGTTTGGCGGTCAAACCGCAGTAATCCATGATATACTCGGTTTGGGTGCCTTTACCTGCCCCCCGGAGCGCCGTTGAGCCAGAAAAAACTCGCGAGGAAAGTTCAGCCGCTCCTCACCCAATTCGATCAGCAGATCATTCCAGACCCGATTGAAAATGAGCTGCGCGTCTTTGATCTCAAGGTCCATCGCCTTGGGTTTAGCTGGGTGAATGGAATCGGGCATAGTTCAGGATAGAATTGGTAGTTAAGGAAACGAAGACGATCGCACAAACTGCAGCCGACAGGCAAGATTCGAGTAGTTCGAGCCCGAAAATACCAAATAGGGACTGTCCACAATTCGAAAAATAGTGACTGTCCACAAAACAGCGGTTGCCGGGAATTCAAGTTAATCCGTGGACACTGACGGTGAGCCACCGTCAGCATTCGGTGGCACCCAAGTGAAAGGATGTGCTGTGTACAAAGCGGCAATCTACGCGACCAGTGGGCTAATAGAAGCTTGTCATTCATGGGTCTGCTCTGGTTTGTTGAGACCATGCTGCGCTTTTTCAGGCGACACCGTGAACAGGCTTCATCCGCGATTGATACCGTGACCCCTCAACTGTTCACGATACCCGCCATGCGGTTGGCTGTACCTGTTCAGGGGATTGTCCTGCACGCACACCGCAGCCGAACTATATTTCAGAATTTGGGTGGGCTGGGACGCAGTGGATTCGCGCCCAAACCACTGACTGTTGGGGAAAGTGTGCAGTTGGCGCTGGCTTATGAACCACCCGATGGGCTCGCCCGCCAATCGCCAGCACTCAAAACGGCAAATGTCGGCCTGGCGGGATTGCTACCGGTCGACTTGAGTTTGTCGGATTCCGGCAACGCCTTGTTAAAAAAACTTTCTCAGTCCTCTGTTATTTACTCAACCCAGATCCGAGGAATGGAAAGATCCGCAAAGGTTGCTGAATGAGGCAAACGCTCTGATTAGGGATCTTGAGGCGGGTGCCAGATCTTCCGGGACAGTGGATCCGGTTCAATTTCTGCGCCTGGTCAGCCTGTTGGAGGCTTGGTCAATGCTGGAAAACAATGCCTCCGGCCTGACAACGGCACATGCGCTGAAAGAGCAGTATCGGGTGCTGGGGAGTGCTGGGGTGGCATCCCTGTTGCCAAAGGCAAAACTGGCATTCCACCCCGAACAACCCCAGTATCGCGGCCAAATTGACTTTAGTTGAGCACACAGAGGTGCCTGACATTGTGACTGATGACGGGGCACTGGTGACGGAATCGCCAAACGCGGCACTCAGCAAATCCGTGGACCCCCCGGAGCAAGCCTCGGGAGTGTTCATCTGGTTTATCGATGGCCTTGCCCGCGTTCTTAAATTATTTGCACGGAAATAAACTGCCGATCAGATGGCGTATATGACCGTCTGCGCGAGGATTGGATAATACCGACTGTCCACAAGTTGCAGAACTGCAGTTAGGCAATACCTTAAGGGCATGTTTACTGGAACCCCTGGGAAAATTATTATTGGTGGTATAACTGGAGGCATTGGATCGGCACTTGCTGAACTGGCCGTAGCCAGCGGATGGGAGGTAGCTGGGTATTCGCGCAGCGGACCTTCCGGGACTAAAGTGGGCGGTGTGGTACACGTGACCACTGCGGATGCGAAAGTATCTTCTGAGGTGGAACAAGCGATCAATGAATGCGCTGAGGCTCTGCAAGGAGTGGATGCCTACGTTCATGCAGTGGGATCGGTCTTCCTTAAGCCGGGACATCAGACGAAAGATGAAGAGTGGCGCGAAGTCATGGCGGTGAATGCAGATTCAGCGTTTTTTGCAGCGCGGGCGATGGTTCCGTTGTTGCGGGCTAAAGGCGGTAGTCTGGTTTATTTTAGTACAGTGGCTAAGCAAATAGGTCTGGCCAATCACGAAGCAGTCGCGGCTGCGAAAGGAGCAGTCGAAGGTTTGGTATTATCCATGGCGGCGACCTATGCTAGCCTGAACATTCGCTGCAATGCCATTGCGCCGGGCCTGGTGGAAACGCGTGCCACAAGATCGTTGTTGGCCAGTGACATGGCGCGCAAGGTTTCGGAAAAAATGCATCCTTTGGGCAGAGTTGGTACTGCAGCAGAAGTGGCTAACGTTGCCTTGTGGCTGTCCTCAGATCAGGCAGCATGGTCTCAGGACAAACATTCACCATGGACGGCGGTATGTCGGCAATTCTCCCCCGCCCCAAGGTTTGATTGCAAAGTTGGTTCACCAGTCATACGTTCCAAGACTTGCACACCTTGCATTTACAATCCAGCAACGTCAGCAGGCGAAGGGTGAAGGAGCCGGAAAGTCACCTGTCTGGCGCGATTGGGTGTGTGCGAAAGTCCTGTGAAATCTACCGATTGGAGGGACTACCCCACACGGACGCTGCGTGTGCCATTCCATGAAAACTGCAAACGATATTCTGACTCGTCCCCGCAAGGCCGCCTACGGCAGTGCTGATTTCGGGATGTCGGCGGCTGAGTTGCTGGTGCAGTTTTATCTGTTTGAGTTTTACACCAGCGTTCTGGGGTTATCGCCCTTGCTGACTGGATTGGCATTGGGGATAGCGGTTCTATGGGATGCAGTGAGCGATCCACTGATGGGGATGATCTGCGATCGCACCCGGAGTTCATGGGGGCGATTTGTGCCCTACCTCGCCCTTGGGGGATTGGCATTGCCACTGACCTTGTTCATGTTGTTCAACCCGCCAGAAATCGCGCAACAAGCTGGTTTGTTTGCCTGGCTTTTGTGCAGTTATCTATTACTCAATACCGCGATGACAATATTGGGAGTTCCCCACATGGCGTTGGGTGCATCCCTTTCGGCAGATACCCACGAGCGCACGGAAATATTCGGCTGGAAACTCATCTTCGGAACTCTGGGGCTATTTCTGGGAATTCTTGCCCCGCTGGTGGTGGCTACTTTGTACGGCATGGATGTAACGCAAACGGAAGATCTCGGCAGGTCGCGGGGAGCAGCAGCCCTACTGGTTGGCTTCAGCATTGTGCTCACTGTCGCGTTGACACTCTTCAGTGTTGCCCGCAGATCGGTAACATTATCGGAGGAGCAACAAGCACCTATTTTCACCTGGCAGACCTTGATTGACGAAGGCAAGGCCATTCTCACCAATCGCTTTTTCCTGCCGCTGCTAATGGCCTTTGTATTGGTGGCGATAGCCAGAGCCATGAATGCCACACTGGCTTTGCCGTTCTACAAATTCACCCTGGAATTGACTGAGGCGGAAATTCAGAAGTGGGTGTTGGGCGTATTCAGTATATGCATACTGTTGTCAGCAGCTGTGTGGACAGTGCTGGGACGCAGATACGGTAAAAAGTGGCCAGCGTTCAGCGGATTACTGACTTTGGGCTTGTTGACGGTGATCGCCTATCCGCTGTTTCCTCCTGGCCAATTGGTCGGCCCACTGATTGCTGCGGTCATTGGTGGCCTCGCTGTTGGGGCTATTATCCTGTTCGAATCTCTGGTCACTGATGTTGCTGCGCGCGATCGCAATCAAGGTGCCTGGCATCGGGAAGGAATGTACTTTGGGTTTTGGCGCATGGGACAGAAGCTGGCACGCTCCGTCGGATTGATTCTGGTCGCTTTAGTGACGCATTGGATCGGTTTGGATGTAGATGCTGTGCGCCAGACTGAAGAAACGGCGCGCAGGCTTGCGTGGGTGTTCGGTCCTGGAGTAGGCTCATTTTTCATTGTTGCGGCATTGGTTTTCATGCGCATGCCGCAGATTCAAAATCTAAACAAATAACCTGTCGATCGCACTATGTCTATTACCCGACTTGCGGAACGCGGCCTATTGCCGGATGCACTGATACGATTGGGCATTCGCCGGTTGCTGGAAAAAAGATTACAACAGGAGGCTGAACGCCCGGATTCCTGGTTGCCTGACTTCATCCGACAATTGGACTCAAGTCCGGTTGCCGTGGAAACCGATAAAGCCAACGAGCAACATTACGAGGTGCCAGCACCCTACTTTGAGCTGTGTCTTGGCCCCAGACTGAAATACAGTGGCGCACTGTGGGAGTCCGGGGTCGATGATTTGGCCACTGCCGAAGAAGCGATGTTGGCGTTGACAGCGGAACGGGCAGCGATCAAGGACGGCGACCGAATTCTGGAACTTGGCTGCGGCTGGGGCAGTTTCACGTTATGGGCAGCGGAGCATTTTCCCAACAGTAAAGTCGTCGGTGTTTCCAACTCGCACGGCCAGAGAAAATCCATACTGGAGAAGGCCAGGCTGCGCGGTTTGTCCAACGTGACTATTATCACTGCGGACATGAATGAGTTCCAACCGGAAGAAACATTCGACCGCATTGTATCGATTGAGATGTTCGAACACATGAAGAACTACCGCAAACTGTTGGAGAGGATCGCTGGATGGCTGAGCGACGGGGGCACGCTTTTCGTTCACATATTCACTCACAGGAGGTACGCTTACCCATTTGAGGACAGCGGCGAAGATCATGATTGGATGGCACGCTACTTCTTCACTGGAGGCAACATGCCAAGCGATGATTTATTGCTTCATTTTCCGGAACACCTGTTTGTTGAGGGACACTGGCACGTCAATGGAGTTCATTACAGCAAAACATTGGAGGCATGGTTACAGAAGCAGGACCAGGCCCAGGATGCGGTGTTGCAACTCTTTACGGAAACATATGGCTCCGCCAAAGAGGCGAAGATTTGGTGCCAACGTTGGCGCATGTTTTACATGGCCTGCTCGGAGTTGTTCAAATTCGATCAAGGCAGACAGTGGATGGTATCGCATTATCGTTTTCGCAAGCGTTGACGCACCGACAAAAGGAGGCCACATTGACTGTCATGTACGATACCCTGCTACCTTTCCTGTTGGTCATTAATGGCAGGCGGCCGAAGTGGAAGAGCCTCCTACAATCATGGAAGCACTCAAGCGACTAGACGCTGCTGCCAGCGATCCCACCGCAACTCTGCCGCCCAGGCTACAGCATTTTTTGCAGAACCGCAGTTACCAGAAAGCATTGTTGTTTATAACCGGTCAGGAGACTCCCTTGGCGCAAAAATGTGGTCAACACGATGAACTCAAGGGATAAACAAAAATTGTCTACAGCAGGGGGAACGGCCTTACAGCAAGACGGGCTATTCGGGGCACTTGACGCACTGAAGCAGGGATTGCCGGAAGCACCCAAGCCATCCTCGCAAAGTTCCAAGACTCCTCCGTCCGCCACGATGGCACCCAAAAAACGAGGCCGGGTGGAACTGCGCAGGCTTAAAGCTGGCAAGGGTGGAAAAACCGTCACAGAGATCGGTAACTTTGCCGCCATTTCGCCACAGGAACTGACTGAGTTTACATTTCAGTTGAAAAAGTTGTGCGGGGTCGGCGGAACGATCAGGGGCAAAACCATCGAACTGCAAGGCGACCAACGCGACCGGGCTGCGGCTTGGCTTCAGGAGCGAGGATTTCAACCCATCATGGCAGGTGGCTAATATGCACATCCATTTACTCCATCCAAAACAAGTTGGCCTGGAGTCATCGTCAGCGATTGAGATTTCCTGGGCACACTTGCCCTCCATATTTGGGCCAATGTTTTGTGCCCGACACCAGGAGTATGTGGTTGCGCTGGAGTTCCTTGAACAGGAAGCACTCAACACCGTGCCAACCCGACCCGCCAAACATTGGCCCCAGGCAATCTGGAAACACCAGCCTGAGTTGAAGGAAAATTGGATTTCAGAACTGTTCAAATGCGAACGGGGTACTGCGGTGGAACCCAGCATGGCAACCATCCAGGTTTTGGTAGAGGGAACTGAATTTCAGCACAGAGTTTGGCATGCATTGACAACAGTGCGCCCCGGACGACCTATTGCCTATTCCGCGCTGGCGGAGCAAGTGCAATGCCGCTCCGCCAGAGCAGTGGGTTCAGCAATTGCGGCCAATCCCATTGCCTGGTTGATTCCCTGTCACCGGATCATCCGTCGCGATGGCGCAACCGGAGAATTCCGTTGGGGAGCGGAGAGAAAGCAGGCAATGCTTAACGCTGAGAGCCTTTCAGCGCGCCGGTAAGATTCTCACCAAGAGTACATTTGTACCTGAAGTTTCTGAAACAAATGTGGAGGGATTTCGGTAATAAATCGGCTCTGGCGCATCAGAATAGGACCGTTGCCCCGACCACCGCTCATCCTGGGGTAGCATAGGTACAGCTCGTTCATTGCCCGTGTGACGGCGACGTAGAATAATCGGCGTTCCTCATCAATATTGCCCTCCTCCAAAGCACGCTTGAGAGGGAAAAACTCGTCGGCACAACCGATGACAAACACCACAGGATACTCCAGTCCTTTGGCTTGGTGAATCGTAGTCATCCGCACCGCATTGTCATCGGTCTGAATACTGCGGTCACTGGTTTCCGAATTGAGTAAAACCAATTGAGCTAACAGCTCATGCATAGTGTCGTATCGGGCGGCGAACTCAATCAATCCGTCCAGATCATCGCGCCTACTCTGCCAATTGGAATAGACGTGTTTGAGAAAGTCACCGTACCAACCCTCGATGCCTCGGGTGACAACATCCACTGGTTTCGCCGGTTCGTGCGCCACGCCCGGCGCACCGCCATGCAAAAGAACATCCATTTCCCGCAGAGATAAACACATACCCGAAAATTCATCCCGGGCGTCATCAGGCACTTTTTGCAAAATTTCGGGTGTCAGCAAGGCGGCAAAAATGCTGGGGGACTCCAAACCCTGGACCTCGGAAAACAAATCACCCTTCGCGGTCTGCCATTGCTGTTCGCGGCGTTGCACAATTTCCCGGGCCGCTTTGAGCACCTTGCGCACAGTGGCAGGCCCCACCTTAGGCAACAATGCCATGAACCTGTCGAATGCTGAATCGTCGTCGGGGTTACACACCGCGCGTAACTGTGCAACAAAATCGCGGATGTGAGCCTGTTCAAAAAACCTCACGCCACTGGTAATAACAAACGGTATTCCGCGCCTCCCAAACTCCAATTGTGCATCCAGTGCTTGATAGTGGGCCCGATACAATATGGCGATATCCTTAAGGGCAACGCCCTCTTCATAGAGTCCTTCGATACGATTGACCAGAAATTGCGCCTGTTGGCGGCTATCCATAAGCGGAACAAAGTAAGGAACAACATCATCGCGACGAACGGGGCGCAGTTCCTTTGAGTAACCATGCCCCTCAGGTTGAGAAGCTAAAACCGCGTTGGCGAAATCCAAAATCTGGGGCGTACTGCGATAATTCGTCTCAATCTTGTAGATAGTGGTTCCGGGATGTCTCTGCGGAAAATCGCGAATATTCTCAAAATTTGCTCCGCGCCAAGTGTAGATACACTGTGCGTCATCACCGACAGCCATAATATTGTGGTGGCTACCGATGCAATCGACGATACGCGACTGAATATGGTTGGTATCCTGATATTCATCCACCAAAATAAACTGAAATTGTTCGCTGTAGGCCTCACGGATTTCCGGGTATTCCTCCATGATTCGCAGCCAGAAAACCAACAGATCGTCATAATCGGCGACATTTTGCTCCAGTTTTCTCTGCTGATAGGCGGCAGCAAAACGGGGTATGGCGGCAGCCACATTCTCTTCCCAAGGGAATTGCTCCTTAGCCAGGGACGTCACAGTCTGACCGGTGTTGCGCGCCATACTGATCAGGCTGGCGATGCGCCCCACCTTAGGATTTTGTTTGGATTTGAGAAAATCCTTATCCAATTCCTTGATGGCGGCCTGCAGCGTGTGCTCGGCATCGTCCTGATCCATGATGGTGAAATTATTGCGCAACCCCACTAATTCAGCGTGGCGGCGCAAGATCCTGCCACCGACACTGTGAAAGGTGCCTCCCCAGGACGGCCGAGCCGACTGACCACACAGCGCAGCCACTCTCTCCACCATTTCGCGAGCAGCTTTATTGGTGAAAGTTAACAGCAGAATCATGTCGCGGTGAACGCGCTTTTCCAATAACAGATAGGCAACCCGATAAGTGAGGGTACGTGTTTTACCCGAACCGGCTCCAGCCAACACCAAGGCTGGTCCAGGAGGCGCTGTCACTGCGGCAAACTGTTCGTCGTTAAGCTCAGCCCGAAAATCAATACTCACGGCACATTTATCAATCGAGATTCAAACTGAAAGCGTGGGAAAACAAACCTGGGTTCCATTCTATCTGACTGAAACGCACCTTCAAAACATCGTCGTCACCACCCTCTTCGCCAACCAGAATTTGATTGACCAGATAGCGACCGGTATGCCATCCAAAAGTCGGTATTCAAGGTATTGAAACAATTCTGTCCGCGGCACTTCCGTATCCCCGCGAGTGCGTTGCAGATAGGAAACGAGAAAGGATTCCGGATTGAAAAAATAAAAGTCGGTCACCAAGTCGGTTCTTGCAAACTCGACCTTGTAAAGCTCCTGTCCACGGTACTGAACCAGACCGTGAAAGCGGAGATTGGTCAGTGATCTTCCTGGATCGGAAATTGGATTAAAAATTTCGCTGTCGAATTCAAAATTGACGCAGTTGTTCGGCATTCATGTCCATAACCCGTGAACCCTGGGCAGTAGTAACCCTGTAGCGCCCCTGGACATCGTTGAACACATACGTGACCCGGACATTTTGATTGGTAAGGTTCATGCGAACCATACGGGGTCGACGCTTAATGATGACAAAATCCTGATGACTATCCTCGTTGTCCGAGATCACAGTACCCACCATGCGAACGGATTGAATGCGTTCGATGGCCTGACGCCCACCCATTGCGTCGTGATGCATGAACATCAAATCAGCGAGAGATCGGATTTCAGTGCGAGCAGAAACTACCGATCGATTCGCAGCCAGAGGAGGCAAACCGGCGCTATCGGCTGGATCCTCTGTTTGCTCGGCTGTGCGCCAATCTTCGCCGCTCATGCGTGCTAAAAAATAGGGCGAGAAAAATGCAAGCGCGCCCAGTACGATCATCATAAAACCAACAATGAAGAACGTACTGTAGTGAGCCCACAACTGTTTGGCGTCTTCAATAAATCCACTCATAGTCTTGTATCACTGTTTTATGATCAGTGCAAAGCGTTGCCGCAAACGCAACACCAATAGGATGAACGAGCAAAAAAGGCCAAACATAAGTCCCAGCCACAGGCCTGAGCCGCGCATACCGGCGTGAAATGCCAACAAATAGCCTAAAGGCATGGCAATACCCCAATAGCAGGCAACAGTCATGAGAGTGGGAATGCGAACGTCGGAAAGTCCGCGCAGAGCGCCATTGGCGACGAACTGCACGCCATCAAATAATTGCATCGCTGCAACTATCAGCAAATAATGTGCGGCCAGTGCCACCACGGCTGTTGTGCGTACATCGACTTGCCAAAAAAAACTCCAGGAGAGAGTTCGCGCAATAGAACCAGACACAATCCAGTGATCATCATGAGTCCTGAAATAAAAATCAGGCTGTTAAAAGAAGTTCGGCGGGCAGCCTGCAGGTCGCCTTTGCTGATGGCATTGCTGACTCTGATGCTAACCGCGAATGCGAGCCCCAAAGGCAGCATGAAGGAAAAGCTTCCGAGACGGAAAGCGATTTGATGGGCCGCGAGTTCATTGGCACCCAGCCAGCCCATCCAAATGGCAACCACCACAAACATAAGGTGTTCAAACAAGGTCTGCAGCCCGGTAGGCACCCCGATGTGCAGATAACTTTTCAAATGGGTGGCATTGGTTCGCAGACTGAACCAAAACTCATCGGCCAGCAGCAATACGCGCGAACGAAACAACCAAACCACCAAGGTCGTCAGCATACAAAGTTTGCTGATGAAAGTGGCGATACCTGCTCCAGTAACGCCCCAGGCAGGAAATCCCAGATTTCCATAGATCAAAACCCAATTGAGCCAAACATTCAAAACAAGACCCGGCAAATAAAAGCACAGAGGTAACCAAGGGTGTTCCTGGGCTTCACAGGCATTCTTGAAGTTTTGAAATATCAAGTTGGGGGTGATGGCCCAAGCTACCCAAATTGCGTAACCGACTGCATACTGGACAACCTGAGGTTCTTGTCCAAACCCCTGTAACAAGGTCCCGGAGAAGAGAAACAACAAACCGCAACCCAGGCCATACAGCGCACCGACCAGAATACCAGCGGTTAACGACGCAGCGGTGGCGTTCGGATCGCGCTTGGCGTAGGCAGCCGCACCGCGCACATGCTGGGCAGCGCAGAGGCCAAACCCCGCCACCATAAAAATGCTCACTACCATGGATCCGAAGGTGTAGCCGGCGAGAGGGTCTACGCCCAAACGACCAATCATCAAGCCGTCTGTGAGTAACATTCCCATGGAACAGAGAAAACCGATGACCATGGGCCAAGCCAGGGTCAAGGTGGCTCTTGTGTCCGTGCCAAAACGTCATAAGGCTGGTTCCGTTCCGCCCGCCAACGCATGCCACGCGCCACCAAAGCCAGGGAATCAGCGAACTCAGTGGCATCAACACTGCCGCCAGCAATGGATTCATTTTCCCTGAGAGGCAGATAGTCACAGCAAAAAGGTTGTAGCTGATGGCAAAGATCATCACTGAGCGCAGCACTACCGCCCGACGTGCGCTAACCTGTAACAGGGTTCGAATCCCTGACAGACCGCGCCCCATGAACAGGAAATCCGCTTTGCTCTCAAGCAAGCCGCGATCCATGACCGGAGTACCGCGCACCGAAGCAGCATCAAACGCCAAACTATCGTTGGCACCATCACCGATAAACAACGTACTGCGACTGCCGACTTCATTCACCCATCGGGCCTTCTCATCAGGACTTTGCTCAGCCAGGGCAGCCTCCGCTGGCAATCCCAGTCTACTGGCCATGGCCTGAACTTTTGCCCGCCTGTCACCACTGGAAATCCATATCTGAAAGTATTGACGCAACCACCCGATTTCGGCGCGCGCATCTTCTCTGACTGCCTCGTTAAAAGCGAATTGCGCCACAACGGACCCATTGAAACACAACTCACAATCGTATTGCCAACCCTCCGAACCACCAGCGACAGGATCAGGCAGGGCGTTGTCTGATCGTCCGCGCCAGCCCGGTTTTCCCAAGCTCCACAGCCCACGCTCACTCTGCCAAGTGACACCCAACCCGGCGCTTTCGCGCACCACCCCGAGCGCAGGGATCGCAGACACTGGCTGGGTTGAACTGACTGCCTTTGCTGCTTGCGCGGTCAGTGGTTGCAATGCGAGTCGCAATGCACGGCTGACAGGATGCAGGCTGGTCGCGGTGAGTTGACGCAGCGCTTCGAGGGCGTCGCCGGATAACCGTTCCAAGGGAGCCAGGTCCTTTAATTCCGGCAATTCAAGCGTTAACGTACCCGTTTTGTCGAAGATGATTGAGCGAACCGCAGGCAGGCGCCCAAAAACGGTTTCCTCGCGGACGAATACCCCGTACCGTCTGAGCCGGGCAATGGCCAACTCGTTAGTCAACGGATAGGCAACACCCAAGGCGCATGGACAGGAGACCACCAGAATGGATAAGGCAACCTGTAAACTGGCATGCACATCACCGCTGAAATATAACCAAGCGCCGCTGCCGATCCAGGCGACCAGCAATACCACGCTCAGGTAAATTTTCAGGACCTTTTCGAGGATGGGGTTTCGTGGGGAAAGTCCGGAGTTGCGCAGCAAGCGGTGCAGTAAACTGTCCTTCCAGGTTTCGCGGGCGATCAGAACCACTGGACTGGCTGCCAGGGTTAGCGCACCAGAAGGCACCTCGCGTCCGGGTTGCCAGGTACGCACTTCTGTTTCCCCATTGATCCACTCGAGACTGAACGGGGCCGCACCGGAGATCAATTCGCTTGAGACGGGTACCGTTTGGCCGGCAGGAAGCAAGTAATGAATGCCCGGCGACAAATCCTCCGTGCGCACCTCAGACCCTGAAAACGCGGGATCCGGATGACGAACGACCGTCACAGCCTCGGGTTTGAGGTTTTGCCGGATGACGCTGTTGCGGTTGCGTTCGACCGCCCATTCCTGAGTCCAGCGCCCGACTAGCATCAGGAAAATGAAGATGGCAACGAAGTCAAAGTAGAGAAAGTTTTCCAGCCCCCGGATCCAACCATACACCGAACCGATGTAGGCACCGGCGACACCGAGTGCGATAGGTAAGTCGATATGCAGAATCCCGTGACGCAATCCCTGCCAGGCACGCAGCATGAAATAGCTGCCTCCGGTCACCAGACTCAAGGTAGCAAACATCAAGGTGAGCAATTCGAATAAATCTGCCAGCATGAAATCCCGCTCCATGCCCAGGTAAGTTGGCAGGGTAAAAAGCATGGCATTCATGGCAAACGCACCGCAGACGGACATCCTTACCGTGAGTTTGGTGGACTCGGTATGCACACGTTTGCCCGGAGGAGCGAGCAGGTAGCCAAACCGCTGCAACTGTTCGGCATAAGACCTTAACTGCAGGTTCCCGGACGCCAGTGTAACCGCACCTGCCCGTACTGGGCATTGACCTCTGCCCGCACCGCGCCAGAACAGCGCAAAAACAGCTTTTCAACCAACCAAACGCATCCCATGCAAGAGATACCCATCAGATCGAGAGTCAACTGAGCGGTGCCACCCTCCTGCTCGGCGGCGGCTTCGGCGGCGGCTGAGGCTTTTTCGAGCCAACCGTAGTCGCGGGCTTCCATTACGGAAGGCCTCACGGGATCGATTCGCTCTTCTTTGAGGGCGTAATACTGCTCAAAGCCCTGATCGTGAATCATCCGGTAGACCGCAGCACATCCATGGCAACAAAACTCGTCCTCCTTGCTAATCAGGGGACTGAAAGGTGTTCCACAGTGTTTGCACTCAGACATAGTGGGTTAACAACACAACATGCCTGGCCTCAAGGCAAGCGGCTTCAATCCGAGCCGACACCTGTTTCGGTCCAATCCAAAAATTCGCCAGGTAGCCGCGCCAAAACCCCAAAAAGTTTCTTTACCTATCAAAGTCAAACTGGCGCAATCCCAGAGACAATCATAGTCGTGCCATTCGTTGTAATTGCTGTTCCATGCAACACCGATGAGCAGCAAATACACCTGAGGGCGAAGATCCAGTTTGCACCTGAATCGCAAAACCGCGCTACTGCCGGCAACGCTCATCCCGAGTTTATGCTCAGTATACAGCGTATGGAAGCCTCCAATCAACTGGCCGCTGCGATCGCGAAAGCCGAGCCCTATGTCGAACTCAGCCACGGGCTCCTGGCAGGTGAGATGGATCTCCACTTCCAACCAGTCGCCAGCCTCTACACAAGTACTCAAGTCAAGATTGGTAAACACTTTGTCAATGGTCACCTCGCGGGTACCGGTGCGGTGTTTGTTCGAAAGATTTAAAGGATAATAACCTTGTTGTTGCGCCGCCGTCTGCGGCAAGCCTTCGGAAGACGAACTTTCATTGCCCCGGGCGGTGTGCAGCTTATAGTAAACATTGACGGCCTCGGCAATCGGACCATCGCACACCACCCTGCCCTCTTTGAGCACAATTCCCCGGCGACACACCCGCTGCAGCAAAAACATATCGTGCGATACACAGACAAATGTTCTGCCACGGGCCAGGAAATCTTCCAGCCAGCGCACACATTTGGACTGAAAAAACGCATCTCCTACCGAGAGAGCTTCATCCACGATGAGGATCTCCGGATCAACTGCGGTCAAAATGGCAAAGGCCAAGCGGATGCTCATGCCGGAGGAGTAAGTGCGCACTGGTTGGTGAATGAATTCACCGATATCGGCAAATTCCAGGATTCCAGCAATTTTGGCATCCAGCTCCTCTCTGGACAAACCCAGAATACCGGCGTTCAAATGCACATTTCCAAACCAGAAAATTCCGGGTTAAAACCGGATCCAAGTTCGAGCAGGCTGAGACCCGCCCAACCGTGCGCACAGAGCCGGTGGTTGGCTGAAGGGTACCTGCGAGCAGTTGCAACAAGGTAGATTTGCCTGAGCCGTTACGCCCAATAATCGCCAGGGCCTCACCCCGAGCCACATCCAGGTTCATGGGTTGCAAGGCATGGAAAGCGTGGAATGATTTGCCGAATGAACCGGAACTGCGCCAAAGAGTGCTCCAGATGATCGCCATGGCACCACGCAAGCTGTGCTTACCTGACCTTGGAATCTGATAAACTTTACTCAGCCGCGAATGGCAATGGCATTGTCTGCTTGAACACTCATAGGAATCAGCGAATCGTTCACTTAACCTGCGGTATGCAAAAACACCGAATACGGTGAACAATATAACGAAGATCATGGAAAAGGACCAGCCTGCCCAATCGGGATGGCTTTGCCAAAGCAAGACTGCGCGCAGATTTTCATTGATGCGCAGCACAGGATTCCACTGCAGGAATGCCCACAATGCCGGGTACTCCATGACTTTGGCTGCACCAAAGAACACACCACCCGTCCAAAAGATGATTTGCGCCAGAACCGGGGTAATTTGCTGCAAGTCACGAAAGAAAACTGCAATGGCAGACAGCAGATAAACACAAGCCACCGCCAGCAAAAGCAAGGGCAATAACATGACCGGCAACCACAACATGTAGATGGAAGGGCCACCGCCGTAAACCAATGCCATCACCAAAAACAAGACAGTATTTACCAGCAGGGCCAGAGAGGAGCCTGCCAATTGCACCGCTGGCAGTAAGCTGACCGGAAATACCACTTTCTTAACCAAATTGCGGTTGCGCAGCAATAACATCGGCGCCTTGCCGATGGACTCGTTGATAAATCCTACTCCGGTCAGACCAATGAACACACCAATCGCAAAGGCAATGGACGTTTCATTTTCCACCTGACCAAACGATCCGCCGAACAACACGCCGAAAACGATGACGTACAAAAGCATCATCAACAGCGGATTGAGCACTAACCAGGCTGCGCCCAATGAACTACCCCTGATGCTTTCCATAACTTCGCGCACCACCAATTGCCGGAAGGCTGCGCGCACACCGCTAGTCATTCTCCAGCCCATATCAACCGATCTCTTTGACAAAACGGGCGTTGGGATACAGGCGGTGAAAAATCCACTGCTCGAGCGGACTCAGCGCAGCGACATAGCCTTTGGGCCAGTGTGCATTCTTGAAATCACGTTTCCAGGCCCGCTTCGATAGGCCTAATTTTCGCAAGCCGGGGCTCATAGCCATAAAAGTATGATTGAAAAATGCCCCATAGCCATCCGCATAGTGCAAAGCCCCGAGCCTTTGAGCTTCTTGCCGGGTAGGAAAACACAACATGCGCTCTAAAAGGAGCAAAACATCGGACTCAGTCAGTATGGGGCCACCGCCGTGAGCCAACTTGACCATCGCTTCAGAATAGCGCAGGGCCGCCTTGTGGAGTATGTCGAGGGCGGGTAGATCTTTGGCGTTTTCGTGATAAGGAGCGTGCTCAGGCACCAAAGTGCCCTCCGCAGTACGCCGAATGCGCAGAAAAGTGTTTTCCGGGGAGGCAAAGAAGAACTCCAACAAAGGAACACAGTGTCTCAGCACGGCACGGGTACGGGCCGGTTCACCATAGTGCATCAGCCAACTGTGATGCAGTGTATTATGGTCGGAACGATAGCGGGCCTCGGCATATGTTCCGACATAAAAACCCTCGATGACAGCATCGGGCACTTTCGCCCGGATCATCGCGGCAAGGGAATGTTGAATGGATGTCATCCAACCGACGTCCACCAACACGACTCGCTTACTGTCAAATACCCCAAGCGTATTCAGGTAGTCTGTATAGCAGTTACGCTCATCCTCAGCTGCCGCCAGCAATTGAGGGGCAATCTTGTGATACAACTGCTGCAGCCTACTGTAATCCGCCCCTTCGACCACCGGCTGGGAAGCATCGCGAAAACCAACCTCCCGAATGGCATCTTCGAATTGCACGGGATCCAGCCCAACGCGCTGCAGGAACTGGCCGATTGTGAGACGAATGCCCTCCATTAACCAAGGTAGCGTACGCTCATTCAGCTCACGTATAGCAGCGAAATTCAGCGCTCGCCGGGACGCTTGAAGATAAATCGCCTGCGGACAATCATCGCGTTCGGCCGTTATCTGATGATAGATTTTTTGCAGAATATAACCATCGCGCGACAAAAAATACACCTTGTCCAATCCACGCCCCGCCAACCTGGATACCAAAAAGCGCACATAGCCATACAACAAGGGGCCGCCAAACTGTGTGCCCATACGCTCCCAAAAAGCTTGAGATCCTTCACCCGTATGGGTCAAACACTCGCGGGCAGACATGCCGACCATGACCGACTGACTCCAGTTGCGCTCGCGGGGCGATACATTCGATAAAGCCTGTAACGGATTGTGTGGAAAAGCAGACAAACAATCAATCGCTTTGGGCACGCTCCATGTCCGAATGCCAACCTTGCGCGCCTGAACTCCATCGGCTGTGGATTGTCACCAACGTGCAAAATGGCAGCGGGCGCGCATTTCAAAGTCCGAATAACATGCTTGAACAGGTTGCCCGTTTGCTTCAACAGTCCATCGGCTGAACTCAGAAAGAAGGCGTCAAAATCATCAAATCCATTGCTGCGCAGGACGTCTTCACAAAAATCCTTGGGAAGGTACATATCTGAGACAAATATGACGCGCTTACCCAATTTGCGGGCACTGGAAATCATCGCCTGCGCCACAGGCAAGGGATACAACAAGGAACGTTCCAAATCCAGTTCATTGCGCTGCAACTGGTTCAACCAGGGTTCCCAATCAGCACGCAAAACTCCCACTTGCTCATAGATCTCATCCAGAGTGGTATCTTCAGCCTGACGTCTTTCCCAGGCCAATCGACGCGCCCGGTGCTCGGCTTCACCGCGCACCTCGGCAAAGGATTGCAAGGAGTCCCCCAATTGCGCTACCGCACGCCGCGCCAACTCCAGAACCACGTCCTCAGGTCGGGCACAGTATCGTGCCAGAGTTGTGTCGAAGATGTCCAGTGAAAGGACTTCCGCCCGACTCAACAACCGCATGAATTTTGCATTCATTTTTTGCGGAACAAGCGGAATTTATTGTCCTTGATTTCCTTGCGAATGTCCCAGGTCAGATCCCACAACGCAGGTGCCTGATTGGACCAAACCCCAATCCCCGTTCGCCCGGAGGCTATGTCATTGCGCAACCACTCGTTGCGCAGTAAGTTGTCATAAAACTCGTGCAGATGTGCCTTGCCGCTTACAGAGCTGGCATAGTCACCATTCCCCGCCTGCTCGCGATCATGGTAATAGGCCAGAGTATCGTGAATGACCCCAATTTCGTAACGCTGTAGAAAGCGGACGTTGAAGTCCCAATCGCCGAGCACAGGAAGATCTTCGCGAAAACCTCCGGCTTCCAGACAAGCCTCGCGCGAAAATACAAAGGCAATGGGAGCGAAAAAAATTGGCGGCTAACATTTTGCGGAAACTGACCGTGCGCACCCAGTTGTTGTACGGGAATCGACGAATTTCCTGCACCCCACCGTCCGTGAGTCGTTCGATGACCCGCTCAGTTCCAGTAATCACTCCACGCACTGAGCCATGCGGAGGATTGTCCAGGTAACCTACCGTCCGCGCGAAAAAAATCAGCGTGCAGACTGTCATCGTCATCATGTACCATGACGTAGTCAGTCTGCAACGCCCTTAATCCGGCGTTGGATGCTGCTTCCATTCCCAGTGATTGTGGGTGATGAAGGATTTGAATCCTGGCGCGCTGCTCGGGCTGAACGGCTGCCACCAGAGCCTCAACAGGAGCCGGGTCGCCCCCATCATTGACGATGACCAGTTGCCAATTCTGATGCCTCTGCTGAACGACACTGTCGATGGCACGAACCAGCAAAACCGGGCGGTTCTTGGTTCGCATTATAATTCCAATTGAAGACATACGGGGCAAAACCACCAGTATCGTTCTACGGTGAAAATGCCGTCAACCCGAAAATAAAAACAGTTGAACACCCGTCCATGTATGCCAATCTCTGTTGCCATGTCAAAAGAGCGCATAGACCCTTATGCCCACGAGGATTTGTATGCTGTGGACCACTTGCTGAGGTACACTGCGATCACTCCTTGGATCCGCGGCAAAAGAGTTCTGGATGCTGCCTGCGGTACTGGCTTCGGCTCCCTGTTGATGCTGCGCAACGGCGCGGCGCAGGTGATTGGCGTTGATGTTAGCCAAGCTGCCATCGACCAATGCCAGCAGGAATTACAAGCTACCAACCTGGACTTTACCTGCTCAGGTTTGGAGGATTTGTCCGCCCTTCAACTGGAACCCTTCGACTGCGTTGTCAGTTTCGAAACCCTGGAACACGTGCGCGAACCATGGATTTGCCTGGATAGCCTCACGGCGCAACTCAAGCCTAACGGGATCTTGCTGCTGTCTGTACCCGGTGAGACCGATCAGGACCAAAACAATGAATTTCATCTGCACCATTATAAACGCGAAGAATTGCACGGGCGTTTGCGCGCGAAGTTCAAGTACGTCCACTGCTATGCACAAAAATTTCAGGTCATGTCCGCATTGCGTCCCACTGAGCAAACGAACAACCAACCCATTGAGTTCAAGACCCTGAGCGCTATGCACATCGCTCTCACTGGCGAACCCGAACCGACCGACACCTACTTGTTTCTCGCCAGCAATGAACCCGTCGACTGCACGCTGGAAACCACCACCGCTTTTTCACGCAACGCTTGGCTCAATCTAGCCAGGGAACGCGCTGAACTGTACAACAGTGTGGAAAAATTCACTGCGGATATCAAAGCTTTACACCGGAATTTCAAGATTGAGTTTGCTAAAAACAGCGACCTGATTAGAAAATTTACCAACGCTCTTGCGTGGGGACAATATCACTACGAACAATCCTACGGACGGAAGCCGGAGCAACCTTACATGGATGCAATTCTGGCTGCTCAATCCGAACGTGAAAAGGTTCTGCAAGCAAGAGTCCATGAACTGGAAGCCGAACTAGAGTCGCTGCGCCAGCCAGCAAAGTAACCATTTTGTAACTTACATGCCCAAACCTTCAGCCACAGTTGCGGTTATCACCCGCACCAAGGATCGCCCGGTTTTTCTCATCCGCGCCATTCAGTCAGTACTCAAACAGAGCTTTCAAGACTGGTTACACGTCATAGTTAATGACGGAGGTGACAGCGGTACTGTTGACGCATTGGTGAAATGCCATGCGCATGCCTACGGCAACCGCGTAAAGGTGATCCACCACGCCCAATCCAAAGGCATGCAGGAGGCGTCGAATGCCGCCATTCGCGCCAGCGAAAGCGAATATGTTGTCGTGCATGATGATGACGACAGCTGGCAGCCTGATTTCCTGCAGCAGACCACCGACTTCCTCAAAAATTGCGGACCAGATAGCACCACACGTGGAGTCGTGACACAAACGACCCAGATACTTGAGGAGGTCAATTCGACTGGCGAAATTGTGGAACTGGGCCGTCACCCGTATATACAGGTTGACTATGTCACGCTGGCGGAAATGCGTAAGAGCAATTTGTTCGCACCGATTGCATTCCTTTATCGTCGCGCTGCACACGAGCAGATAGGCCTGTTCAGGCAGGAATTTGACGTGTTGGGAGACCACGACTTTAATCTCCGCTTCCTGCGCAGATTTGATATAGGGGTTTTGCCTAACTACAGTGCCAATTATCATTGGCGTCATCGCAGTATGGGAAATACCGTTACAGCGGGCGTTGAGAAGCATCGGATTGCCCTTAGCCGGATGAAAAACGCCTACCAACGGGAATACCTGGATAATCCCAAAGAAGCGGTGGGACTGGTTGACGAGATTCCCATGCCGCCGAGACAACGGCAGCAAGACGCCGGTCCTCTGCGCATCAGGACGAAAAATCCGCTTCCTGCCAAGGCATTGCCAAACTTTCTCGAAGAGTATTCGTTCAAGCTGCTTTCGCTGGATATCTTTGATACCGCACTCAAGCGCCGCTGCGACCATCCCAGAAATGTGTTTGCCCTACTGGCCGAAAAGGTTGCGCAGTTTTTGCCGGTGACCATACCTGGGTTTGCCGCCCTGCGCGAACTCGCCGAACGTACCGCCAGACAACAGCAAGGCGGAGAAGTCACTCTGGACGATATATACCGCAATCTGGGACAAGCGCTGTCGCTGGATGCAGCTACCGCTGAAAAAATCAAAGCGATGGAACTGGCCATCGAGGACGATCTTTTGTTCGCTGATCCCGGCATCCTCTCATTGTACAAGGAGTGCGTGCAGCGGAATATTCCGGTGATCTTCCTGTCAGACATGTACCTGGATTCGGAAACCTTGGCGTGTTGGCTCGAGGAAAGAGGTTTTGCCGATGCCAAGGTCATCGTCTCCTGCGAGCAGGGCTTGAGTAAGCACGACGGCGGCTTGTTTGAGATCCTGATTCAACAAACGGGGGTGGCTGCCGGTGACATTTTACATCTGGGAGACAATCTCAGATCCGACTACACCCGAGCCCGAATCGCCGGGCTTCAAGCCTGGCACTACTCGCAGGATTTCTGTTATCTCCCTTGGTATAAGCAAACCGAGGCCCTTGAGTTTACCCCCGGTGACACGCTGAGCTACCGGATAATGGGCACCATTTCAAAGCGCGGTACACAATCCCCCTGGAGCTGCGACAAAGTACTTGAAAAATTGGGCTATGAAGCCGCCGGTCCGCTCTATTTTGCCTTTCTGCATTGGGTCCTGAAACGGGCGAAAGTGGATGGGATCAAAAAATTGATCCTGCTGGGTCGCGATGGGTATTACTGGGAAAAGACGCTGGATATCTTCAAAGCGCATGGCCTGTGCACCGTCGAGTACGCATACATGCACGCTTCCAGAAAAGTGCTCAACTTTGCTTCGTTCAAGCGATTGGACGATGAGGCTATGGCGTTTCTGACAACGCCTAACCCTTCGCTCAGAGTTAAGGACTTTCTCAGTAGGGCTGGATTACAACCGGACCGCCATGTGGACGCGATGGCAGCAGCCGGATTCGCTGATCCCGAACAAATTCTAACCGTTGATTTGGGTGGCAGCTTTATTCGCGATTGCTACCTTCAGCAACTTCGGGTGTTGTTTCAACAACTGGAACCCGACCTGTGCGCCTTGTTTGCGCGCGACAGGGCCGGGGTGCTGCGCTCCCTCGAACAACTGGACTTTGATGCCAAGGATTGCGCCATAGTTGACATTGGCTGGCTCGCATCCAGTTTGCGTCGGTTTCCTGCGATCGTCGATGACTCAGGAAAAAACGACCGTAACCGGCTACTATTTTGGCACCTGGAGCTACATGGAGCCCATGCCTGGCAACACCCGCTTACATTCTTTCTTCGTCCACAAGGGCGTGCCATCCTACAACGAGGCATTGGTGCGGGAATCTGTCAATTTCATCGAGAGTCTGCATTCCGCTCCTTTTCCGACGCTTTTGGGATTGACTGCAACAGACAAGGGCAGTGAACCCCACTTTGCCAATGCCGCCAGAACAGGAGGGTTTGATGCGGAACAACAGCAACAGCTTTGGCAAGGTGCAGAGTCCTTTATTGAGGATTTGATTCAGTCGGGCATCAGTTCAGAAACCACCTGTGATTCAAAAGCAGGTTTCATGTACCTGCAATTGATCTTCAAGCGTTTGATCTGCGAACCCGCACCGGAGGAAATCAGTGCCTGGGGCGGTCTGGAACACTCTGAAGGTTTTGGTTCCGAAGTGCTGAAACCGCTGGTACAAAAAGTGGCTGCTGATATCGATGGCGAAAGCTTGCTAAAAGCGTACCAGGGTTCCAACTGGAAGCGTGGGTTCCTCAGCGCATTGCCAACCGCGCAGCGCGAATTCGTGGTTAACCGCACCAAAGCAGCAGAGTACAAAAGTTATCAGGATTTATACAACGACTTGCAGTACAAAATCCGCGAAGCGGATGATTTATGGGCAGCAAATAATCGATTGCGACTCGACCTCGACGGTGCAGCCAACCAACTCGAGCAAACCAAGGAATTGCTGCGGCATTGGCAGCAGCGCTCTGAGGAATTGGAAACGCAACTCGGGGGGAAAAATCAGCAGTTGCATGATTTGCAATCACAGCTCTCCACAACTAGATCTGAAATCTTCAAGTTGAGCGGCGATCTGGAGTGGAAAAACCAACAAGCCCATGATCTGTGGACACAACAGAATGAGGCGAAATACAAACTGCAATTGTTACAGGATCGCTTCCAGGAACTGACCCGCAACCTGGAAAACACTGCGGCATCCAAGGCAAAGTTGGAGCACGATTTGGAATGGAAAAATGATCAGGCGCACAAACTGTGGGCCCAGCATAATGCTGCGGTGCACGAATTGGAAGCGCTGAAGAACACACTGCAGTCACTGGAACGCCGGCTCGCTGAAGAGTCGGCTGTGCGCGCACAGCTCCAATCTGAATTAACCGAACTTCGCGCAATTTACAGCTCTCGCTGGAAGATTGTTAAACACCTGATTACTGGCCGCTCATGACCCTTTGGCATAAAGACCTCGCCCAACAGCACTTTGCCGGTGCAGACATCCCGGAACCGGCATTACACGCTCTGTACTCATTGCTCATGGAGCATCCCAGGATTACCGATTTGTTTCAGGGCGGCGGGGATTTGGTGGCCAAATTCATCCAGCCGCTTACACCGACAGGCATTGTTTACAAACAACCCTATTTTGGAATGACCACCGTCCAGGAACAGGCGTATTGTGAGTGGTATTGCAGCCAGATCTTCTCCGGTACCGGCGCAGTGGTGGAATTGGGTAGCTTTTTAGGTTCCTTGACCAAGTCCATGGTGGACGGCTTGCGCGCCAACCCCACCCTCGCCACCCGGCGATCCAAAGTTCTGGTACACGACTTGTTTTGGTGGGACTTCGTCATGGAAGCCTGCGTGCAAGGTACACCATACCAAGGTTGCTGTAAAGAAGGTGATTGGTTTTGTTGAGTTTTACCGTCGCTGTTTGCGCCCCTGGATCGATCGGATTGAGGTTCGTCAGGCTGATTTAACCCAATTCGAATATGAGCAACAACCCATTGAATTCCTCATGCTCGACGTCATGAAGTATGAGGGCCTGGTAAAACAGGTCACGCCACAGTTTTTCCCGTGTCTGATTCCTGGCAAGGGCGTTTCTGTTCAACCAGGATTATCTGCATTTTATGAAAGCTGGGTTCATGTGATCCAATACCTGCTCAAGGATTGCTTCACTCCTCTGACACCGGTTTATGGATCAGGCGCGTTTGTATTCAAGTGCGTCAAACAGGTCCCGCTGCATCTTTGTTTGTGGGACAAACCTTTGGCAGAGACCTGGTCGGACGCATTACTGGAGGAAGCCTTCGCCTACAGCCACCACATCTGTCGGGATGGCCTGGAGTTCGCAGCAGCAGCAGCCCACGTCATGATGTATGTGCACTTCAATCGATTGGAGCAGGCCAAAAGGCTTTATCGCCAATACGCACCCGCATTTTCCGACAGCCATAGCTTCAAGGAGCTCTACGACTACTGCCTCCACAGTTTGCAGATAAATCTCAAGGACTGAAGATGACCGTCCGTGGTGAATGGACTCCACAACCAAACAACCTTTCTCATTCGATTTGAAACACTTTGCCGTGGTTTTTGCGGTAGCGTTTGCGGTGCTCTGCCTCGTTTACCTGCCTACCCTGTTATTCACGTTCGGCCATAGCGACGACTACATCTTTTTCTCATTTTTCCGCAGTGGCCTTTGGCACCCTTTGGTTAACGAGATCACTGCCATGGGACGCCCGCTTAACTCGTTATTGTTGTGGCTATTCCTCGGGCATGGCAATGACCTGAGCACTCTCACCATTCTGCGCGCCTTCGGCCTGGCAACCCAAGCCCTCTTCGCCGCCACCATCTATTGTTACCTGCGCCATTCAAACTACACAGCCGCAGCCTCCGCCAGCGTCACCGCTCTGTGGGTATTCACCCCCGCCATGGCAGTCTATGCAGGTTGGGCCATAGTCACTCACTACGCCTTGGGTCTGACCATGGCCTTCATCGCTGGAGCACTGTTTCTGGAGGTGGCTACAGCTAAACAATCACAATGGTTCTCAGCTAAATCTTGGCTCACGGCAATCTTGATGGTGTCTGCCATAGCACTGTATCAACCCACCTTTTATGCAGCATGCATTCCCCTTCTGCTCTGGTATGTTCGCGAGTACCTTGGTAGTTCCGGGAAAAACCCAACTGCCGTATGGATACTTTTCCTGAAATTCTTCATCTACACTTCCATCATTTTGGTGCTCTATCTGGTAGCCTTTAAGACATTTTCTCTGTTTGTGGATTATGAGGATCCGGCCGTTCAACGAACCAGATTGAATATTTTCCGTGTTTTTAGAACTGCCCAAGGACTTGTTTGGATTACTGCTGCTGACATTCAGAAGCTGGACGGTATTTTATTCTCCAATCGCTCAGATATTACTAATCTCTGTTAATGGAGCTGTTTTAGTGACTCTGGCAATCAAGCGAGGGTTCACCACACTATTACAGGCAATCTTGATATTCGTGCTCCTGTATGGATGGACCTTGATGCCCTTTTATATTGTCGATACCCCCGAAGTTCCGTTCAGAGTTTTGGCTGTTCAACTCATCTTGTCCACTTTCCTCATCTCGGCGGTTTTACTCCATGGGCACCTATCGACACTCACCAGATTCGCTTCGATTTTGCTCGCTTGCGCAGTAGCTTTTTTTTGCTGGTTGGCTGGGTTATCACGGTATCATGAAACCAAACATTACCGAGGTCAATCGCTACCAGGCCACACTTCAGGAGAAATTTGCGGAGTACCCTGAGTTCATTCTATTTAGGTTTTCATTTGGATTGGAACCCAATGTTATGCGAACGGAAAGGGAGTTTGGCATGCATTCCATGTGGTTGGATTGGGTGCCTCAATATCTGATTCAAATTTTGCTCAACAAGCAATTCGGCTACCCCGCAATTCCTACGACCATTGACGCTCTGGAACAGGTAATGGTCATCAGAGTTTATCCATGGCAACAGGTCTCTGCCCGTGGATTGCCAGTGCTTGATGATTATGTGATCAGATTTGGCGCACCATCGCCAACACCTGACACTTATGACCTTGATTTCTGGGGAGTATTTGGACGCACGTCGGCGTACATTGAACCCTATGGACTTGTGCAAAAATTGAGCGATGAATGGATCTATCATCCCGACATCGGTTTCCTCAGGTTAAAAAATGGACAAATCCTGGATTAGAACAGAAGATCGCCATCGCCATGCCAGATATCTCCATCGCAGTACCTTGTTATAACGAACAGGAGGGGCTTCAGAGCTTTGTTGATTGCATCATTCCAATTCTGGAAAAGACTGGATTGAAGTTTGAAATCGTCTTTGTGAATGACGGCAGCACGGATGATACATGGAAAATTTTGACGCAACTGAGAGCCAATCACGATTGCCTGAAAATCATCGATTTATCGCGCAACTTCGGTAAAGAAGCCGCGCTGACTGCGGCATTGGACCACTGCCAGGGATCCGCCATTATCCCTATCGACGCAGATCTGCAGGATCCCCCTGATATGATTCCTGAAATGATCAGACTTTGGCATCAGGGATATGAAGTTGTCATAGCCAAAAGACGCACGCGCAAGAGTGACTTAATGGGGAAAAGGGTATCCGCAGACTGGTTTTATCGCCTGTTTAATCTGCTTGCAGATACTTCTATACCGCACAACGCAGGTGACTTTAGATTGATAGACCGCAAGGTTTTGCGCGCACTACAACAGCTGCGAGAGACCAACAGATTCATGAAAGGTTTGTTCAGTTGGGTCGGTTTTCGCACTGCGACCATTGAATTTGACCGTCAACCCCGCATAGCCGGAAATACCAAATGGAGTTCCTGGCGTTTATGGAACTTTGCACTCAATGGGATCTTTTCTTTTAGCAATCTTCCCTTACGGGTTTGGACCTATATCGGCGCGGCTGTATCATCCGGAGCATTTTTATACGCTGCCTTTCTAATCACTCGCACACTCATTACAGGAGTGGACGTGCCGGGCTACGCCTCCATCATGGTTGTTATGTTGTTTTTGGGCGGTATCCAATTGGTGGGAATCGGCATACTGGGTGAATATATTGGCAAAATATTTACCGAAGTTAAAAATCGCCCATTACCTGGTACGTGACCAGAAAGGTTTAACTGAGACTTATAAATAACTGCGTTCAGCGCAAGAAACAGCAGCTGGTTCGCCACGTCTCAGT
>JAJOKB010000089.1 GCA_021208135.1 Verrucomicrobiota bacterium
CGCGAATTCCTTCGCGCCCGGAACGTGAATTATGCCGGAGATGGAGAGGTGTTATTACTCTCGGGTGCGGCGCGTTCGGCGCTGTGCGCCCATTTTGACAGCTAGTCTGGAAATGGGTGGTTTTCCTGAGGTGGGAGCGCTCAGCAGCTTACGCGAGCGTGTTGAACTGCTGCAGGGCTACGTGGATACGGTACTGTTTCGCGATGTGGCCGAGCGGCACCAAATTTCTAACCTCACGGCGTTGAGATCTTTTGTCCGACAGTTACTTCGGAACCCTGCAACACTGCTAAGTGTGAGTAAAGTGTATGCTGATTTTCACTCAAGAGGAATCACGGTTTCCAAAGGTACTTTACTGGAGTTCCTCGATTATCTGGAAGATGCCTTTCTAATTTTCACTGTCTGCTTGGCCGACCGCTCCGAGCGGCGCCGTCAGGTCAACCCACGCAAGCTCTACCTGAGTGACCATGGATTGGCTCAGGCATTTAGCCCGTCCACCGGACTGAACCGCGGTCACCTGATAGAGAACATCGTCGCCTGCGAGCTGGCGCGCGACTCGCGTGATCTGACCTATGTGAAGACCTCCTCTGGGTTCGAGGTGGATTTCCTTACAACGGATTTCGAGGGCAACCGCCGTTTGGTGCAGGTGGCGGCAGATATTTCCTCGCCCAAAACATGTGAGCGGGAAATCCGGGCCTTGATCGAAGCAGGAAAAGATTTTCCGGATGCGGCGCGTGTTTTGGTGACCGAAACGGATGCCCCACTTAGCGTCACGATTCCAGAGACTATCCGAATCGTGCCAGTATGGCGGTTTTTACTATCCTAAATCAAGCTGCGTACGCATGGGGTCAAACACAAGCAGGCAGGGGCTGAAGCTCCCTGCCAACGTGAAGTGCACCGGGTGATTGTGGCTCTGCTACTTCTTTTCCGGCAGCGGCTCGACAACGCCGCCATCGTTGGATGGAGCGGATTCGAGTGATTCCGTTGCTTCCCAACTTTCTTCGTTTGCCACTTTCTCCATCGGTTGTCCGCTGATCTGGGTAATGCGGATATTGATGGGGTCAACATTGGTCATGTTGAACTGATGCCGCATGTTAGCCCGGATACAGCGCTTGATTTCCGTCTCGATAGCTCGCAAGGGCAGGCGCGCCTGTACTTTGGCTGTGACGTCAATCTGAAGCTTGGGTCCGCGCTGCTTGAAGGTGCAGTGAGCCTTTTTCAACGCCGTCGACATCCGATACAACGTGTTGTAAAAATGAGCGGATGGTGTGGGGAGCAATTTCCACGCGCCCCCCTTCGGACTTGAAAGGAACGATCCCTTGTTGGAAGCTTTCCAGCTCAAGTATGCCACGGTTGAGCCGACGACTATAACAGCCCCCGGCTATCGCGTAAATGTAGGGCGGCTGAACGTACTTTAATAGCTCTTCCATGTGAGTTTACAACCCCACTAATCGTTGTTATCTTCGTCTTCTTCGGGTTCCGGGTAACGCACGCCTTCGACAGTTACATCCACGCGCGCCACGCCTTGATTGGTCATGTATTCGACCTTTTCCTTAACCGCATACTGAACTTCCTCAGCGACTTTGGCCAGTTGCACGCCAAAGGTTAGCACCAGTTTGATGCTGATGGCGTAACCATTCGATTCATCTTCGCTAATGGTGACTCCGCTTTTCTTACCGATCAGACCGGCCAGATCTTCTTTAAGACCACCGCTACCAACAGCAACAACGCCGTTAACCTCGCGAGCTGCCAGGTTGACAATGCTGGCCACCACGTCGTGGTTGATGTGAATGCTTCCCAGGGAATCATTCTGATTGTGTGAATTGTGCTCTTCTTCGTGATAATTTTCCTGATCCATAAAGTGAAGCTAAGCCAAGATTATCGATTAGTCGAGTTTTACTGCTCGGAATCTATGAAAGATTCCTTCGGAGTCCTGAGTAAAAAGTCCTCAACGAATTTAGTGGTGGCCTCCCCGTTGCGGAAAACCGGGTCCTGCACGACTGCTCTGGTAAAAGGAATATTGGTATGTATGCCACGTATGAGATATTCATTCAGGCAGCGGTACATCTTATCCAGAGCTTCCGTGCGATCCTTGCCGTAAGTGATGATCTTGGCAATCATACTGTCATAGAAGGGAGGGATATGGTAGCCACCGTAGACATGGCTATCTATGCGAACACCGGGACCACCGGGCGCATAGTAGAGAGTGATTTCACCCGGACTCGGGGTGAAATTTTCTGGCAGGATTCTCCGCGCAAACCGACTACCACGGCGTGGCCAGTCAACGTCACGTCTTCCTGGCGAAGGGTTAACGTTTGCCGGAGGCTACTAGCAACTGTGCTTGATCAAATCGATACCGGTCACCATTTCAGTTGACGGATGCTCGACCTGAATCCGGGTATTCATTTCGATGAAATAAAAGTTGCGGTGCTTATCCACCAGAAACTCCACAGTGCCTGCATTCCAATAGTTGCAGGCCTTGGCTGCCTTGACCGCAGCTTCGCCCATCGCCTTGCGCAATTCAGGAGTCATGAAGGGCGAGGGACTTTCCTCGATCACCTTTTGGTGTCGACGTTGAACAGAGCAGTCGCGTTCGCCCAGAGAGATCACATTGCCGTGCTCATCGGCCAGGATCTGAATTTCAATGTGGCGTGGTTCTTCAATGTATTTTTCAACGTAGACCGCCCCATTACCAAAGGCTTTGGCTGCTTCCATACTGGCGGCCATGAATTCTTTTTGGAAACTCATGGAATTGTGTGCGAGACGCATTCCGCGCCCGCCACCGCCCGCCACTGCCTTGATGATGACCGGGTAGCCTATTTGTTCTGCAATGGGTAGTGCTTCTTCTGCGGTCTCAATGACGCCGGGGGAACCTGGCACTGTAGGCACACCGGCGGCGCGGACGGTTCCCTCGCCACTGCTTTGTCGCCCATCATCTGAATGGCTGAAGAATGGGGCCCGATAAACTTGATCTTACAGTCCTCGCATTGCTGGGCAAAGTCCGCGTCTTCTGAAAGGAACCCGTAACCTGGATGGATGGCGTCCACGTCAGCGATTTCTGCGGCGGCAATGATGCGGTCGGCCTTGAGATAGCTCTCGCTGCTGGGACCGGGGCCAATACAAATGGCTGCATCGGCCAATTGCACGTGAAGCGATTGTTCGTCTGCTTCTGAGTAAACGGCGACGGTTTCAATTCCCAGCTCGCGACAGGCCCGGATAACCCTGAGGGCAATTTCGCCACGATTGGCGATAAGGATTTTGCTCAGCATGAGTCTTGGGCTGAAATTATTTCAAACGGAACAGAGGTTTGCCAAACTCCACGGTGTCACCGTTTGCAACCAGAATTCAGCGATTGTACCCGAGGTTTCGGCCTTAATTTCATTCATGACCTTCATCGCTTCAATGATACAAACCGTAGTGTCAGGCCCCACGGAGTCGCCCACCTTAACGAAAGCAGGCTTTCGGGTGAAGGAGCCGAATAGAAAGTCCCCACCATGGGAGATTTGATGGCGGGTCCCTGCGGCTTTACGAGTTCCTGGGGGGCAGGAACTGCTGCCTGAACCGGTGCCGGGGCAGCTGGATACATAGCAGCAGGTGCCGGTGCTGCCAAATTGGAAGCAATCACGGGCTCGCCGCTCTTGCGGCAGATACGCAATTTGAGGTCTTTTTTCCTCGATCTCAAATTCAGTGAGATCCGCGCGTTTCATCATATCAACGATTTGCTTGATTTCCTTTTAGGTCCAAGGAGGCTTCCTCCAAATATGGGTTGATCTATTAAAAACCCGAAAATTGGCACAGAGAGGTAAGCACTGCAATGCAAAGAAATCTTGCCAACTTACCATCTCTTTGTCCCTTTGAATCGATGCAATTAAGCTATAACAATCGTACTGCACTGGTAACCGGAGCTGGCCGTGGCATTGGTCGCGCTATAGCAGAAACACTAGGCGCTGCAGGGGTCAGGGTTATTTGCGTGAGCAAAAATGCGGAGAGCTGCCAATCTGCTGCCGATGCTATCGTGGCTGCGGGTGGTCAAGCCACCGCAATGGCAGTCGACGTCAGCGACAGTCAGGCGGTTGCGACTGCAGCGGACGCGATGATCAAAGAGTTTGGGACGGTCGACATCCTTGTGAACAATGCTGGCATCACCCGTGACGGTTTGATCATGCGCATGAAAGACGAGGAGTGGAACATGGTTTTGCAAACTAACCTTAACAGCGCGTTTTATTGGGTGCGAGCCTTGGCTCAACCCATGGCCCGTCAACGTTGGGGTCGTATCATTAATATCGCCTCGGTCATCGGCTTGATGGGTAACGCCGGTCAGGCCAACTACAGTGCTGCCAAGGCAGGTTTGATGGGCTTCACCCGCAGCATTGCCCGCGAATATGCAAAGCGCTCTGTCACCGCAAATATTGTGGCACCCGGCTTCATTCAGACGGATATGACTGCTGTGCTCGATGAAAAAATCACAGCCGCTATCCTGCAGCAAATCCCCTTGAATCGTTTTGGTCAGGCTACCGATATTGCCAATATGGTGGCTTACCTCGCTTCCGAACAGTCAGCTTACATCACTGGACAGACTTTTACGGTTGACGGCGGTATGGTCATGTGAGACAACTATCTTTTTAATCAACATCCAATTTACCTAGCAAATCAATGAGCGACAAATCCATCGAACAAAGAGTCAAAGACATCATCGCCAGTCAACTGAACGTCACCGAAGAGCAAATCACTCCGGAAGCTTCCTTTTTAGAGGACCTTGGAGCCGATTCCCTCGACTTGGTTGAATTGATCATGGCTTTCGAAGAAGAGTTCAGCGATGAAATCAATGGCGAAATCCCCGAGTCTGAGTCTGAGAACCTCAAGACTGTAGGTGCCGTTATCGATTACATCAAGGCCAAGGCAAACGCTTAATTACTATTGGGTTTTGTCAAAAACTCCAAAAATTTAATCTTTTTTGAAGGCTGATATCAGGCCTTTTTTTTGTTTCTATGCATCCACCAGCAGCTTCCAGAACCCGTATTGTTGTAACCGGCATGGGGTTGGTTTCATCACTTGGTAGTGATGTGCCCACCTTTTGGCAGAATTTGTTGGCCGGTAAGTCCGGCATTTCCAAAGTTACATTGTTCGATACCACCGATTATCCATGTAAGATTGGGGCTGAGGTGGCTGACTTCGATCCTCATCTGTGGATGGACCCCAAGGATGCTCGCCGCAACGACCGCTACACACAGTTTGCGGTTGCTGCCTCGCGTATGGCTTTCAAAGACAGCGGGCTGGATTCCAATACCATCGATAAGACAAGATTTGGCTGCATCGTGGGTTCTGGCATCGGTGGACTGGATACTATTGAAAAGCAGACTTTCAAGTTGTGGGAGAGTGGCCCCCGCAAGGTGTCTCCCTTCATGATCCCCATGCTCATCAGTAATATGGCAAGTGGTGTGGTGGGTATTGAAATGGGAGCCATGGGTCCCAATTACGGTATTGTCAGTGCCTGTGCCTCGGCCAGTCATTCGATTGGCGATGCGATTCGCATCTTGCGGGCGGGCGAAGCGGATATCATGTTGGCAGGTGGCAGTGAGGCCAGTATCACTGGTATTGGCTATGCCGGTTTTTGTAACATGAAAGCCATGGCAACTACTTTTAATGAAGAGCCTATGCGTGGCAGTCGTCCTTTTGATGCAAATCGGGATGGTTTTGTGATGGGCGAGGGGGCCGGTATTTTGATCTTGGAGACTTTGGAGCACGCCTTGGCCCGTGGTGCCCGTGTTTACTGTGAACTGGCAGGTCATGCTGCCACTTGCGATGCTTATCACATCACCTCTCCAGATCCCGATGGTACGGGTCTCAGCCTGTGTCTGCGCAATGCGCTCAAGGATTCGGGGCTTACAGTGGAGCAAATTGATTACATCAATGCCCACGGAACCTCAACTCCGTACAACGACCGCACTGAGACCATGGCCATCAAAAAAGTTTTTGGTGAAGAGTCACGTCGCGTGAAGATCAGCTCAACCAAGTCCATGACCGGACATTTGCTGGGCGCTGCCGGTGGCATTGAGGCCATTGCGTGCATTCAGTCCATTATCACCGGTTACATACCGCCCACGATCAATTACGAACATCCTGATCCTGATTGCGATCTGGACTATGTTCCCAACACCGCTATCAAGCACCCGGTCAACGTTGCAATGAGCAACATTTAGGGTTCGGTGGACACAACGCTACTGTTGTGTTTAAGCGTTACAGCGCGTAAACCAAAATTAGCCACAACAGGTGGGTCATGATCGGCAGGGATAGTGCCTGCCAATGCATACCTGTTCTGTGTAACCAGTGACTCCAAAGCAGCGCGCCCAGAATGCAAAGGGATGCCAGCAATCCGCTCGCGCCTGATGTTTGCTCGGTTCTGATGTACATTGCTGGCATCTGTAGAGCCGCATCTATGGCCTGTAACATGATGTGAATACTAGCGCAACCTGCGCGCTGAAAAAAGTACTCCAGGGCTTCGATCGGTAAGAAAGAAAAGAGGACGCTTAGGGTCGCAGCAGTCACTGCCAACAACGCCAGTGTTACCAAAAGAATGTTCAGCAAAATACCACCCGGTGAATAGATACCGAAGGCATCCAACACCAGGGGACTGCTTACCAAGAATGCTGACAAGCTGACGCAAAAGCTGTCACGGATGTGAGCCCTTGTGCCCTCAAGAGGAAGATGGCTCTGCCAGAATTGAATCAAGGGACCCGCATAGACAATCAAGGCTGCCACCACCAGATAGGACAATTGGAAGCCCAGTTCCAGGATCTGCAAGGGTTGCCACAGCAGCACCATAAGCGCGGCTACACTTAAAGTGGCTAGTGGTGAATTTTGGCGCAGCACTACCCGCGCCAGCCAGAACAACGCGACCATAATCCAAGCCCGCACCGCTGATGGCGGCGCACCCGTGACCTGTACGTAGAACCCTACCAGGATAATCCCCGTGAAAAAGTGAGCCCAATCTTTGAAACGAACCATTCCCAGCGCGATATAGGCCAACAGGCAACGATACCCACATGTAATCCGCTGATTGCAAATAGATGCATGGTTCCACTCAATAGAAACTTCTCACGCTCTTCACCTTCCAACAATGAGCGCCTGCCCAGCACCATCGCGGCCAGGATCCTGGCTTCCCGCAACTCTGGATTGGAGCCCAAAAGGGTTTTCAGGATGTATTCATGAGAGCGCAGGATCAGCTCGCGCCCGGGGGCCGCACCTCGCTCCAGCTCCAACACCCGGATGTGGCTCAAGCTGCCGCTGACACCATGGCGTTTTTGTCGAACTTGCCATGGGTTGCGTTCCTCGGGTTCCGGAAACCCATGCCAAACGGCCCGGATGGATAACCGCGTTCCGGGTATCCAGTCTGCCGCCGTAACCTGACTTTGTGCCACTGCGATACGCACCGTTTTGTCCGCCCAGTGTGGCAAGTGTTCACAGCTACGGATTACTTTCGCTGTTGCTACCCTCCGCTCGAAGCGATCCAGCGCCAACTCCGTCTTTAATAACTGCACGTGCCAAAAAGACTTCCCGCGCCGGTTCGTCCGTACCTGTTGCAAACAACGGATCCACGCGCACCGATGTGTACAAACTGGCTGTGCAAAAGGCAACCGAGAGTAAAGCTGTGCGCCATAAGCCAGGTGGGAACGTTGTCCCCACTCCACAGTGCCAACAGACCCACGCTGCCAATCAAGGC
>JAJOKB010000073.1 GCA_021208135.1 Verrucomicrobiota bacterium
TAATGCAAGCGAACGGAATTTTAGCGGTGCGCTTAAATCAATGCTTCTTGACCTTGGCTGCTGTGACTATTGGCTTGAAGCGACTATGATACCCGAATGTTTCGCCTTGGTGACACGACTTCGAGAACTGAGTTCAGAAGTTGTGCGCAAACCTGTCATCACAGGATTTGACGGTTTCGTTGATGAAATGATCAATGTGGTTGGCTCACGTCAAAATCCTGACCAGTATCAACCTGTTGCGGATATAGCAACTTTTGGAGCCATGGTGACTGCAGCTGCAGGCAAGAGCAGCCTCAGGGAAATCGTTATTCACCGGACAGATGCCGGAGGCTGTGCGGTTAATTTGGGCGATGGATTGCGACGTTAGGATTGCCGTTGGAGTGCTATGCCACTTTGGGTAATCCGCCGCATGCAGCTTTTAGCGATTTCATAAAGCTGTGTCGACATTTTGAGACCTGGGGGGGATGAACCGGGACGGACACTTGCCTACGAGTTCAGTGATGGCAAATTGATGTTCAGTGCAGTGCAGCAGTTGACCCAATTCACGCCAGAAAGCGTGCGCAAGGCGATAGCCAACGGAAGATTTAAAACCGCCTGTAAGGAAGCTGCTCTGATTGCGATGACAAACTGGACATTATATCCGCACATGACAGCAGTGTGGCGAATGCTAATTGAGGAAGTGTTCAATGACCTTGAACACAGACCTTGGATTTTCCTTGATTTGGTTGATCCCGGGGCTCGCACTGACGCAGACATTGCAGACATGCTAAAGGTTCTACCCGCACTTCAGAAACATGGCGAAGTGGTGCTTGGGTTAAACGGCAACGAAGGGAACAGGATCGCACATGTGTTGGGTTTGGCGCGCAGCGGCGAAGAATCCGAACCGCTGAAGGCGCAAGCAGCGGCCATTCGACAAAAATTGGGCGTGTCTCAGGTTACCGTACATTTGACCAAACGGGCGGTGTCGGCTGAAAAAGATGCAGTTGCATCATGGGAAGGACCCTACTGCGACAAGCCGTTGAAGAGCACTGGAGCAGGAGACAGGTTTAATTCCGGCTATTGTTTGGGTCTGGTGCTAGGATTGTCCCCTACCGAAAGGCTCATAACGGCAACTGCAGCCTCTGGCTTTTTCGTGCGCAATGCACGCAGTGCGACCTATGCCGAACTGATAGATTTTATCGCAGACTGGAGCCAAGCTTGAATTCGATCATGAAACCTTATGGCGTACCGGATATAGTAACCCTGCGGGCGATCTGTGGAGAGCAGCAGGTTTTGACTGCCGAGGAGGATCTGATAGCGTACAGTTTCGATGGTACGGCGGCACTGCGCAAACGACCGGCCGCCGTGGTATTCCCAACCGACACACAACAAGTAAGTGAACTGGTTAAATACGCGGCACAGAACAGGGTTCCCCTGGTTACCCGAGGTTCAGGAACCGGATTAAGCGGCGGGAGTTTACCGACGGACAACTGCGTGGTGGTGTGTCTGGTAAAAATGAACCGCATTTTGGAAGTGGACACGCGCAATTTAACATTAACTGCGGAGGCAGGGGTGTTGACCCAGAGTATTGCCGATGCGGCAGGCAAAGAAGGTTTATTTTATCCACCTGATCCCGGTTCGATGAAAATCAGTACCATAGGTGGTAATGTGGCGGAAAACTCCGGTGGTTTGCGCGGTCTGAAATACGGTGTCACTAGAGACTATGTCATGGGAATGGAAGTGGTATTACCAGACGGATCCATTGCCTGGTTGGGAGGGAAATGCGTCAAGGATGTTGCTGGTTACAGTTTGCGTGACCTGTTTATCGGTTCAGAGGGAACATTGGGCATAGTCACCAAAGTTATGCTGAAACTGCTACCCGCGCCGAAAGCAAGAAAAACGCTTCTGGCTATGTTCCCTGACATGGAAAGTGCGGCGGAAACTGTATCTGCAATTATTGCAGCGCGTATCATACCGTGCACGCTTGAGTTTCTGGATCAACGCACCGTGCAATGTGTGGAAGATTACGCACATATTGGGCTGCCGGTAACAGCAGCAGCCATCCTATTAATGGAAACGGATGGACACCCGGTGGTGGTGAACGAAGAAGCGACGGCAATGGCTGCAATTGCGCGCGACCATGGCTCAACAGAGGTGCGGATAGCAGCTGATCACAACGAAAGTTTGCAATTGGCGGCAGCCCGACGGACCGCATTCTCTGCGCTGGCGCGCATCAAGCCGACGACCATTCTGGAGGACGCAACCGTACCGAGGAGTGAATTGGCGAAAATGGTATCCTTCATCAATGAAGTGGCAAAGCGGTACAATCTTGAAATCGCCACCTTTGGCCACATGGGCGACGGCAATCTGCATCCGACATTTCTGACCGACGAACGCAACGAAGAGGAGATGCATCGAGTGGAACACGCCATGGAAGAAATTTTCGCCAAAGCTCTTGAATTGGGAGGCACCATTACTGGTGAACATGGAGTTGGCGTCGCAAAAAAGAGTTTTTTGAGCAAGCAATTCGATACTGCATCCATGCGACTACTGCGTGAAGTGCGAGCGACCTTGGATCCGACCGGCATCCTCAACCCCGGAAAAATCTGCGACTGATGAACAACAGGAATGCCGACACTCATTCGCTTCATCTCAAAGGATTGGATTATTCGGTCTTACAGCAATGTATGCATTGCGGCATGTGTTTGCCCACCTGTCCAACCTACGTCGAAACCAAACTCGAGCGCAACAGTCCCCGGGGAAGAATCGCACTAATGCGCGCCATTGCAGACGATGAGATGAAGCTCACGAAAGCATTCGGAGAGGAGATGTACTATTGCTTGGGCTGCTTGGCGTGCACAACTGCCTGTCCTGCCGGGGTTGACTACGCACATCTCTTTGAAATGGCTCGCGCTGATGTTGAAGAACAGGGTGTATTACAACGACCGGAACGCAACTTCTGGCGGTGGTTGAGTCTGGAAGTCATATTCACACGGCCACGTTTGCTGCGCATTTTAGGCAGAATGCTGTATGTCTATCAAGCCAGCGGTGCCCAATCTTTGGTGCGCAAACTACGCTTGACTGCAGTGCTGCCAAAATCGCTACGTGAACTCGAACCACGGGCACCCGCAGTACGAAAACGCTTTTCCAACCAATTGATTGACCCCGTGGAAAAATCGACTCCGACCCGCTATCGAGTGGGACTGCTGACAGGATGCGTGCAAGATATTCTACTCTCTGAGGTCAATCGCGACACGGTTGACTGCCTATTAGCTAACGGTTGTGAAGTCATAACGCCCAGCGTACAAAGTTGCTGTGGTTCGTTACATGCCCACAATGGGGACCTAGAGCTGGCGAAGCGTATGGCCCGGACGCTTCTAGACGCATTTGACATCGAAAAACTGGACGCCGTCATCACTAATGCTGCTGGCTGCGGGTCGCATCTCAAGCACTATGACAGACTGTTGGCAGATGACCCGGTTTACGCTGAACGTGCCTGGCAATGGTCACGCAAACTGAAGGACATTCACGAATGGCTGGTGAGCATTCAATTCCGAGCGCCTTCGGCATCTGTTCAACCTGAAAACCGCCGGGTAACCTACCATGAGGCTTGTCACTTGTCACATGGTCAAAAAATCACCCGGCAACCCAGACAATTGCTGCAATCAATACCCGGATTGGACTGGATAGAATTACCGGAGTCAACCTGGTGTTGTGGCAGCGCCGGAGTGTACAACATTACCCAACCGGAGCAGGCGCAAAAGCTGCTCGAGCGCAAGCTCGATCATATTGGTCCTACGCAAGCAGCGGTAGTCGCAACTGCCAATCCGGGATGTCACCTCCAAGTGGAATTCGGCCTGCGTCAACGAGGATGGGATGTAAAAGTGATGCATCCGATTTCGCTGCTGGCTGAGGCCTACCGCAATGAATCTCAACACAGTCGCCTTACTTGAGCTATGGAGTTAAACCTGAATCTTGGCACAACGGCGTGGTACTGTTGGCAGGCGCAGCCCAAACGTGAACACCGCACTGCCGAATTGGTAAAAATTGAATGCGGGCTGGAAACCTATTGTCCCAGGTTGCGGTACGATAAAAAAACTGTGCGCGGGATAGTTAAATGGGTTGAGCCTCTGTTTCCTGGGTATCTGTTTGTGCGCTGCGATTTAGGCGAAAATTTGCGGCGAATCCTGTCGATAGGTGCCATTACACGACTGGTCACCGCTGGCAGTCATGCGCCCATAGTACCGGATGCGTTTATTGATGGGCTCAGAGAACGCCTCGAACTGGTGCAAAATACGGTGGATGATCCCGAACTTAAACCAGAGCAAGAGGTAACTATTGCCTTTGGGCCTTTTCGCCAATTTTAAAGCTGTGGTGAAAGGTCAAGTATCACCGCAACAAAGGGTGCGTGTTTTGTTGGAGTTCCTGGGTCAACCTATTCACGTTGAAGTATCGAAGAGCCTATTACTGAAACCTAAACCCAACATCGATGGTGCCAAACTCTAACATCTCTATGCATCGCAAAGATATCGATCCATTGCGCATAGGCATTGTTGGCAGCGGTGCCTTGGGTGGGCAATTTGGCATTCGCTTCGCGCATGCGGGACTTGATGTTCACTTTTTGTTGCGCAGCGACTATGCAATTGTGCAGGAAAAGGGATTCACTCTCGAATTCACCGATGCCGACCCGATGCATCTGAAAACCCCTAACATTTATCGCGATGCCGGAAAAATGGGGATTATGGACGTGGTCCTAATCGCCATGAAAACGACCGCCAACGATCATCTACCTGAATTACTGGAGCCTTTGGTTGATGCGAACACCGTCCTGTTTACAGTTCAAAATGGACTGGGCAATGTCGAATTTCTGCAACAGCATTTTCCGGGCAATCAGGTGGTGGCTGGATTGGCTCAGATCGGAGTCAACAGAGTAGCACCTGGCCACATCCGCAGCTTTGTTCCTGGCGGAGGATTTGTGTTGGTTGGAGAACCGGATGGCGTTGATTCAAGTTACGGTGACTTGATAACAACTCTACTTGAACGGGGAAAGGTAACTACCAAACGTGCCCCCTCTCTCGGTGAAGCACTCTGGCGCAAATTGATGTGGAATGTACCCTATAACGGACTCACTATTGTCGCCGGCTGCGTGGGAACGGATGTCATAGTGTCCAATCCTGCGCTAAACGAATACAGCAAAGCCTTGATGCTGGAATTACAAACTGCATCCTGCGCACTGGGATACCCGATTGAAGCTGAATACGCAGACAAGCTCATAGGGTTTACCAAAAAGCTTGGCGAGTATCTGCCTTCGAGTTTACTGGATTTCAAAGCCGGTAGAGCGGTTGAAGTGGAGGCCATCTTTGGAGAGCCGCTCAGAAGGGGAATTAAAGCTGGGGTCAAAATGCCACATCTGCAGTCTTTATACTGGCTGCTGAAAGGACTTCACCGATGAGTTCGCGCCTGACCTATTACGGAAAATTCATTTGGCCACATCGCTGGCGCTTAGTGCTGGCGATCACTCTAGGTGCGCTGGCAGGTGCTGCAAGCGGCTTTGGTGTACCGTACTTCATGCAGAGTGTGTTTGCCCGATTTTTTGAAGATACCACGACCCACTATTCAATCAGTTATCAACTGTTCATTGCATCCTTGCTTCCGCTAATCTTTGTGGTCAGGGGTCTCTCCTTTTACGGCAATCAGCACACCCTGAATTTTGTTGGTATGGATGTGCTCAGGCAGGTGCGTGCAGCAGTGTTTGCGCGGATGCAAAAGCTGTCCCTGGGTTACTTTGAAAGACAGCGTTCCGGGGATTTGATCTCACGACTCACAGCTGACACCAGTCAGATTCAGGCAGTGATTCATTTGATTACCAAAGAAGGTTTTGTTCAGCCTTTTCATTTTGCTGGGAGGGCTTGGATTTTTTGACCTTTCTGTCGATCCGCGAAAGTGAGGCGATGTTCCTGCTCATGCTGCTGGCGGTGACTCCCCTGTTCCTCTTGCCGGTAAAATTCATTGGCAGACATCTCAAATACCGTGGGCGCCAAGTACAGGAAACATTGGGTGAGGTCACCGAAGTCATGAGCGAAAATCTGCATGCGGTGACTGAAGTCAGAGCCTTCAATTTGCAGCAACGGGAGCAATCCAGATTTGCCCGATTCAATGATCAGCACCTGCGCTACCACATGAAGATGATCAAGTATTATCTGGTTTCGCAACCGCTGATGGAAATCATTGCGGTGACCGTGCTTTCAGGAGCTTTCCTGTTTGCATACCGTTCCGGGCTCAGTTTGTCCACATTCCTGGCCATGGGAGGTGCCTTGTTCTTCACCATTGATGCAGTGAAGCGACTGGTGCGCATGCTCAATGACGTGCAGCGATCTGAAGGCGCATTTGCACGCCTGGAAGCAGTGCTGAACGAGCCCATTGCAGTTGAGGATCCACCTCAACCCAGGCAACCCAAGGCGGTGCTCGGGAAAGTTACCTTTAGCGCTGTTGAATTTGCATACGCCGGGGATTCCCCTGCGCTTTCGGGTATTGATGTGAGTATTGAGCCGGGAACGGTTTGTGCGCTGGTTGGACCCAGCGGTGCTGGCAAAAGCACCTTTGCGAAGCTGATACCCCGCTTTTATGACGTTACTGGAGGCAACCTGCTAGTCGATGGTGTGGACGTGCGCGAATGGCCACAAGAGGCACTGCGAAGCCACATTGGTATTGTTCCGCAAATGCCATTTCTATTCAATGACAGTATCCGCAATAACCTGCGCCTTGCCAGGCCTGATGCCAGTGATGAGGCCATCGAACTGGCTGCCAAAGCTGCTTATGCGCACGATTTCATCCACGCGCTACCGCAGGGGTACGACACCCAGGTTGGAGAAAACGCAGTGCGATTATCAGGCGGTCAGCGCCAAAGACTGGCATTGGCTCGCGCATTTTTGCATCCTGCGAAGATCCTGATTCTGGATGAAGCTACATCGGCGCTGGATTCGGAAAGTGAGCAAATGATCCAACGAGCGCTGGAGCAACTGGTGAATGGACGCACGGTCTTTATCATCGCCCATCGATTTAGCACTATACAACAGGCCCAACGAATCTTACTATTTGATCAAGGAAAAATCGTGGCTGATGGCAGTCAATCGCAACTCGCCAACCATCCCCTTTTCCGCAAACTCTACGAAAACCAAATCCTCAAATAAACTCATGCTATTTCTTTCCCCCGACAGAAAACGCGCATTGCAACAGGCGATCCGTACCCAGGATCCAGACATCACAGCACTGGTAGCAGCCTTAAAAGACACCGAATCCTGCGATTCCGCAGCGGAAAAATGGCTCAACTGCATTGCCATTGATTGGCTGGAAGACAATGCAACCTCGATCTCAAACCACTGCAAGGAACTGCTTGCCTTGGTGCAGACAGAAACGCTTCTGGATCTGGGTCGCGCCAACCAGACTTTGGGCATGGTATTGGCTTACGAGTTCAGCAAGGATCTGTTGGTACCGGCAGAACGTGCCGCCATGGCAAGCGAGATTGCAAATCTGGCCCGCTCATTTCTCGATATCCGTGAAGGCAACCCACACATCGTTACCAACAACTGGTTCATGCTGACGCATGGAGCTTGTTTGTTGGGCTGCCTGGTGGCCAATGGTGAGCTGGCAACAGATGGTTCCCGCATTGATCTGGAAGACTTGCAAGAATGGGCCTTGGAGCGCTGTGATGCGTTTTGCCAGCACTTTGGCAACGCCGGCTTATACCACGAAGGCAGCGGCTACATCTGCTATACATTGTGTATGCTGGCTCCGGTAATTCTGGCTTTGCAAAACCGGTGTGATCTGGATTTGACCTCAGAACACACCGGTCTTAGAAAAACGCTCCACTCGATGATGGTAGGCGTAAGCACTGCTAAAGCCGGAGAAAAGATCACTGCTTACATGTTGGATTGGAATGATGCCGGTCGCCACGCCGGATCGCTCAATCCGTACATCCCTCTCTTATTATTGAGCCCAAAAGAACTGCAGCCGGCGTTGTTACATCGCTTGCGTGTTACTCTGGGAGCGCAAGGTGAACGGCGACTGCGGTGTGCTTACAAAGGTCTGCCAATGGCATTGGCGATTTGGCCACTCGACATGCCTTCCGGTGATCCGGAAACCGATCTGCCGAGGTGGGCGATGGATAATCGCCATGGATTGGGCTATTGGCGCAGTGCCTGGGATGATCGCAAAGCAGTTGTTTTTGGATGGTATGCCCGCACGACCTATGCCGCACCGGGTCATTCGCACGACGATGCCGGTTCCATCCGCATGTTTGGTCTGGGGCAGACCTGGATCTGCGGCGGCGGACAAGCCCGGGGCAAGGCCATTTGGCAAAGTGTGCTTACGCATTTGAATGAGGAGGATAGACCCCGCAAACACCCCAACGCCTTTGTTTTCTGCAAAAAGCTAACTGCGGAGGGCGGCTGCGTTGGGCTAGAAATGCGTCAGGTATTGGATGCTTACTGCGAGCGCTACCTGACGTGGTCAAGCACCGCAGGATTTCCAATTGCTCTGGCGGTGCTGGATTTGTTGGACGAACATCGCCTCGAACCCAGACCTTACACCTGGAATCTGTCTTTTCCATCTGAGCTATGCGTTGATATCGATGCCGACGGCGCAGGCTTTCGCGTAACCAACAAGGAGAAATTGAGTTTGGTCGGCAGGTTTTTGCTCGATGTACCGGACCAATTGAATGCGTGCGTCATGCCTTCCTCGACTCGAACTTTCAGTGGTGGCAAAAGGGTTGAGTACATCGGAGATCACTACATCTCCGGAGAGTTTCATCATCGGCGCAATTTACGCATTCTGGTGGCAATGACCCTGATCAACGGAGGTCAAGCACACCCCGATCCCCGCCTGGTTGGTCGCGATATCCAATTTGCCAACGGCCAAACCTGGAAAGATCCTTACAAGGGTGCCATCATTGAATCGGCAGACTTCAGAACCATGTTGCCAAATTTACAACGCTATCCATCCGGAAGCAAAATAGACCATTAATTGGCATTATTAGCCGATCGCCTGCGGCGCAAAATACCAAAATCAAAACTGATAAAATAAAATAAACACTTAAATTGCTCAATATCAATAGGTTACGACATTAATCACTGGATTGGCATGATGACTGCAATATTCCTGCAATTATCTCAATCAATTAACCCATCCAATAGATTAACTGTCATGATCACACTAACCACCATTGTAACTATCGTATCTTTCATCGGCTGGCTGCTGCTAGGCTGGCAAGAATATCGAAGCCGCTAACACCTGGTTGCAAAATCGGCGTATGCATGCGAGCGCGCCGTAAGGCTACGAGCCAGGTATTCAGCGTCGAAGCAGGTTAAACGCTCGCAAGGCATGCGATTACCTGTTTTGCATGGAGCCTCATGGAATGTCCCTTTAGCAAGCGTTATCCATCTGAACTATGCCGTGACGACAGCTATTTCATGGCCTATGCGTACAATGAAGCCATCAACGCATGGAAGGAAGATGAAGTACCCATAGGAGCGGTCATTTGCTGCGGCGGGCAAATTATTGCCAAGGCTCACAATCGGGTTGAGGCGTTAAAGGATGCCACCGCCCATGCAGAGATTCAGGCTATCACGCAAGCGGCGGCTGCCATTGGCGACTGGAGACTGAATGAGTGCACCCTCTACGTTACCAAAGAACCCTGTCCGATGTGTTCCGGTGCGAGTGTGATGAGCAGGTTGCAACGAGTGGTATATGCCTGCCCTGACCCGAAGATGGGATTGCTGGGAGGGGCAGCTTCCATCCATGAAATCCCGACCTTGAATCATCGCTTACAGGTCACGCAAGGGATTATGGAGGCGGAATGCCGTGACCTGTTACAGGCCTATTTCAAGCTAAAGCGGATCAACGGGTTGACGGCGCAGGGTGAATAACGCATATTGATATTTTGTCTCAACGTTAACCAATAAGTAAATTATGGCTTACACACTCCCGCAATTGGATTACGCATATAATGCGTTGGAACCGCACATCGATGCACGCACGATGGAAATTCACCACAGCAAGCATCACAATACTTACATCACCAATGTAAACAAAGCGTTGGCGGATGCTGGTGTTCAAGCGCCAGAATGCGTTTTGGACTTGATCAGCAAGATTGACTCACTGCCTGAAGGCGTTCAGACGGCAGTGCGCAACAACGGAGGTGGCCACGCCAATCACTCGTTGTTCTGGAAAGTGATCGGTCCCAATGCAGGTGGTGCTCCCACAGGCGTGCTCGCTGACAAGATCAATGCTACCTTCGGCGACTTTGAGAATTTCAAAAAAGAGTTCGGTGCGGCAGCGACCACTCGTTTTGGCAGCGGATGGGCCTGGCTTATTGCCTATAAGGATGGTTCCCTGAGGATTGCCAGCACACCCAATCAGGACAGTCCGCTCATGGGCAAGATTTACGGCTACTGCGGCGGCACGCCAATCCTCGGGCTCGATGTCTGGGAGCATGCATACTATCTGAATTACCAAAACCGTCGCCCAGACTACATCGCAGCCTTCTGGAATGTGGTCAACTGGAGCAAGGTATCAGAACTGTATGGCAAAGCCAGCAGCTGAGGCTGCGCGATCGACGGGCAAGCAACAGCACTGACCAGCAAAAGGGTTTCGGAACAACGAAACCCTTTTTTATTACAGTATGGGTATAAACTGTAGTTATTTAGCGACATTGCTTGCATTCCGGAGAGGCATCTTCTCAATAAACCCTTTCGATTATGACTCAGGAAGAAATGCAGCTGAAGCAATTAAGGGCCGCACGGGCAGCCAGAGTTAAAAAGTTTCTGCGTTTCATGCCACGGCGTACCAATGTTCACAAGTACCCGGTTCTCAAGTGGTTTGCCACGTCGATCAGACAAAGGGATTTCTTGTGGACCTTCCGCACCAAGGCGGCCATTCCGGCCTTGTATGCAGGATGTATCCTGACATTCATGCCATTGTATGGCATACAGTTGGCATTGGCATTGGCACTGGCATTTTTGCTCAAAGCCAACCTGCCAATTCTTGTTGGGCTGCAATTGATTTCTAATCCGCTGACCATTCTGCCCATTTATTACATCGCCTACCAGATTGGCCGGTTTTTTGTAATGATCTTTGGGGTGGAAGGACCACATCTGAATATGCAGGAATTGGACTTATTGCTGCGTTCTTTCAGGTCGGGCGACTGGGGAGCCAATGTTGAATACCTGCTAATGGTATTTGCACTGACCAACCTGGGCGGTGCCATCATAGGCACATTCGTGGGCACTGTACTCAGCGTCATGTATAAAATTGGTGCCTACGAAGTGAGTGTGACCTACGAAAAAATCAGAAAATTTCAACAACAGCGTGCTGTAACGCACAATAAAGAAACTACCACAACTGAATTTCATGCACAGCAACATCCAGAAAACAATGACCGAAAAGACATCTAATCTTTTGAGTGCGATACGACTGCCATTGCTGCTGTTGCTTGGGTTGGCGATCCAGCCTGCGGGGTTGGATGCACAGAGCCGGGCAACGCCTGCCTTGGCATCAAGCCCCACCATCATGCTTGGAATTGATGTTCTTGAAGCGGAGAATTTTGCCTTGTTACGCAACCAGCGGGTTGGCCTGCTGACCAATCAAGCAGGAGTCAACAGACGCGGTGTGAGCACTATTCAAGTGTTGCACCGCGCACCGCAAGTCAATCTGGTGGCACTCTTTGGACCTGAACACGGGATCCATGGCAATGAGCGGGCCAGCATACCAGTGGACGACATGATCGATGAAGCCACTGGATTGCCGGTATTCTCGCTGTATGGACGATTTCGCCGCCCAACCCCGCAGATGTTGGCGCTCATAGATACCATGGTGATTGATTTGCAGGACGTTGGCACGCGCAGCTATACGTTTGTCAGTTGCATGCGCTATGTCATTGAGGAGTGTTTTAAGGCTGGCATTCATGTAGTGGTACTGGATCGTCCCAATCCTCTAGGCGGGTTGAAAGTGGATGGTCCGCCTATGGAGCGCAGATGGATGAGTTACGTTGGCGCTTTTCAGGTGCCTTATGTACATGGACTTACCATAGGGGAGCTGGCCCATATGTCTGCCAACCTGCCAGGAGTGCTTGAGTTGGACGATGCCGTACGCCAACGGGGCAGATTGACAGTGGTAAGAATGCAGGGCTGGCAACGCCATATGATGTGGCCGGATACGGGGCTCACATGGATACGCACCTCTCCGGCCATCCCGGATCTGTCGGCTGTTTTGGGTTATGCGATGACTGGATTAGGGGCGCAGCTAGGCGGTTTTCGCCATGGCTATGGAACCTTGTATCCGTTCAGGGTCTTGCAATTTCCTGGCCGATCGCCCGAGGAAATCATGCAAGCTCTGCGCGCGCGCAACATTCCCGGACTTGACTATCGAATTGTACACTTTACGGAACGCGACCAACCCAGACGCGGAGTCTACGTGTTAGTGACGGATTGGAACGCAGTTCGGCCCACGGAGATCAGTTTTCATATGATGGCCATTGCCGCTGCCTGGTCGCCGCAGAATCCATTTGCGGCAGCCAGAAATTCGGAGATGGATCTATTCAATAAGCACGTTGGGAGCACGGAATGGTGGGACGCTCTGGTGCGCGACGGTGCACAAGTGGATGTAAATCGGTTTGTCAATCAATGGTCGCTGGCCGCACGGCAATGGCAAAATGAAGCCAGAAGGTTTTGGTTGTATTAATCAAGTGTTTCCCTAAATATATCTACCATGCTGCTCTTATCTTTTTTGATACGTTATACGCGCAATATTGCCGCCATGAGCGCTGTCATGACTGGCCTGATGGTCATCACCTATTATCTTCAACGTCAAGTTGAGCTGGCATGGTTATGGGGAGCAGTCTGGGCCGGATGCCTGGTGTGGCTTTTATTGGCAGGAGTTATTATCAAAAAAGCCATGTTGGACCTGGCGATGGAACTGGCCTGGGTGTTGTATCCTGTGAGCGCCGTTACCTCGGTGGTATTGGGATTCTTTTTGTCCACCACAGTAGAAGCGGATCTGCAAAGACACGGCATAGAAGGAGTCCAGCACTATACCATCCTGGTAGCTGGCATCACCATAGCCTTGTTTTTATTGGTGCGCTGCAGCGACATCAAGTTCCTGCCCTCAATGAGCGAAATTCGCCGCGATTGAGGTCAGGTCAGTCCCTGTGGGCTGGCGATCAGCGCACAACTTTATCACCAAAACAAGTCTCAACCAAGCGTGCTGCTTCAATCCAACTGTGATCGGGTGGAACGATTCTGGTTTTTCCCGAGACCTTTTTCAGTGGGACAGCTTCACAATGCTGCCCTTTGAGGGCTACCATGACATTATACTTTTTGCGTGCCAGCAATTCACCGGCGGCAGCTCCGAGTCGGGTACACAACAATCGGTCAAAAGGAGTGGGCGTACCCCCTCTTTGAATGTGACCGAGGGTGGTAACGCGTGCTTCAACGCCAGTTCGCTGTTGTAACTCACGTGCCAGGCGACTACCGATCGACTCCTGGACTAAAACGACACCGTTCTCAAGACTGCGCGTTTCCTTTACTGCTTTATTTTTGGCCTTACCTTCACTTTTGTCGTTGGTGACGGGCAGCGCTCCCTCAGCGACAGCGACGATGGAAAATCTTTTGCCACTGCGTCTGCGATTGAGTAGACTCTCGGAGACAACATCCAAATCGTAGGGTATTTCTGGAATCAAAATAACATCTGCCCCACCGGCGATGCCTGCGCCCAAACACAACCAACCAGCATCGTGTCCCATAATTTCGCATACCATGATACGGTGGTGGCTGGTGGCCGTGGTATGCAAGCGATCGATGGCTTCGGTGGCTATATTCATGGCGGAATCAAAGCCAAAAGTGATGTCCGTTTCGGCCACATCATTGTCTATGGTTTTAGGCAAAGTGAGCACATTCAAACCGGCTTGTTGTAATCGGTAGGCATTTTTCTGCGTGCCATTGCCCCCCAGACATACCAGGCAATCCAGGCGCAGACCGTGGTAATTGGCCACCGCGACCTCTGTCATATCCATAGTCTTGCCGCCCATCAACATTTTGTGCGGTTTATCCCGGCTGGACCCTAAAAAAGTTCCGCCTTGAGTCAGAATGCCACTGACATTGATATTTTCGATGGGGACGGTGCGGTTCTCGACCAAACCGCGAAACCCATCGAGGATGCCAACGACCTTAATGCCATTGTGCATGGCGGCTTTGGCAACGGCGCGAATAACAGCGTTGAGTCCTGGGCAGTCGCCCCCTGCGGTGAGTATGCCAATAGTTCTTCCAGTATTAACTGCCATAAAAACTCCCGGTTGAATTAAGCTAAATAAAGAATCCGTCCGCAACGTTCGCAGCGCACCCACTCCTTACGCATGCGGATGCGGGATTCGATGGCGCCTGAGGCCTTTAGGTGGCATCCCTGACAATTGTTGTCGCGCAGAGCTACTAAAAACAGGAGGTTTTCTGCCCCTGACCGCGCACGTATTGATAAAAGTTCTAAAAGAGGGTGCAGCAACTGCGGCAGCTGCGGCGTCTCGCGCAGCTTCAGCGGCTGATAATTCCGCTCTGGCATTATCTTCCCGCCGCTGAACCGCCGCCAGGTCTGCCTGATAAAGAGCTATCTGCTCGGTACAGGCATGTTCAAGCTGTTTGAGTAGATCCTTATGCTGATCGATGGTTTCCATCAACCCCAGCACCTGATCCTCCAGATCGGATATGCCCTTGCGCACAGTTTCAATTTCGTGCGTCAGGGCTTGATATTCTTCGTTCTTCTTAACCTGCATCTGCTGAGTCAGATATTTGCGTACTTTCTCCTCAGCGGCAGCGATCTCGTGTTCTTTGGATTGGCGTTCGACCTCAAGCTGTTTGAGTTGCTGCCTGGATGCTGCCAACTTTGCGTTTTCGGATTCAATTCCCTTTTCCGCACTGACTCGCTCCAATGGAACATTGTGCAGCGTCTCCTTCAATACATCGACCGTGCGGTCACGTTCCTGCAAGATAAGCAAAGGCTCCAATTGATCGACCAGCATAGATTCTCAGTTGAATCGATGCCCAACCGGGAGGCAACCATTTAATCACCCCTTAACAGCTCCGCCGGAACTGTTTGCCCCATCCACTGTAGGATCCGCAACACCTGCCTCGTTGCAAGCAACAAGAGCAACCTTGAGCTCTGATTGAAACAGCTTAATGGCTTTCACGCAGGCACTGATGCACAGATCCAACTCGGTATGGTCAGGCTGTGAATTTTTGGTAAGCAACTCCAATCTGGCCAGAAGCTGTATCAGATCACCACCTCCGAGTGTCATGGCAGTTCCTTTGAGATAATGTGCCAAGGCTGCCAGCGCCGCAAAATTGCTTGCCCTGGCGTGGTTGTGCAATTCTTCAAGTTTTATCGAAAAGTCCTCAAGGGCGCGGCGAATAATGTTGTTCTGAACATCGGTTGGCAATGAGCCGACTGCAGAGCCCTGAACATCAAAGCCAAAATTCGCGCCATATCGGGACAGCATCGCGAGCAGTGCATTCTTCTGCAACGGTTTGGCCAGAAAATCAGTCATACCGGCATTGAGGCACTCTTGTTTATCCTGTTCAGATGAGTTTGCGGTCATCGCAATCACCGGAATGTTAGCCCACCGCGGATCTGCGCGCAAAGTCCTGGTAACCGTCAAACCATCCATCCCCGGCATCTGAACATCCATGAAAATGAGATCCACGGATGCTTCCCGCAGCAATTTCAGACATTCATCGCCACTGGCAGCACACAGGATCTGCGCGCCCGTGCGGGCCAGCATTCCTGCTGCAACCTCCAAATTGGTTGCGTTGTCGTCCACCAATAAAACAGAAGCAACGGAAAGCATGGCATTGGGATCGACATTCAATGTATCCGCGGAGTCCTTGTCAGACCTGGCCCCAGCAGCCGCGACGCGCACATCAAACTCGAATACACTACCCTCGCCCAGCCTCGATTGACACGAGATTGACCCGCCCATTGCCTCAATGATCTGTCGGCAAATGGCCAGACCCAATCCGGTTCCGCCGTACCGTCGGTTGATACTGGCATCGGCCTGGGTAAACTTGTTGAACAGTCTGTCAACCTGCTCTTCGGCAATTCCAATGCCAGAGTCAGTCACTTTAAATTGCAGGTGGTATTGGTTTTCTGCTGCGGGTGAAGCCTTTACATCAACGCTTACCGCACCTGAATGGGTGAACTTGAGCGCATTACCGATCAGATTATTGAGAATCTGGGTCAATCGTGTCGGGTCACTGTTCAGCAGTGGCGGGACAGAACCGTCGATATTGAAACTCAATGCCAAACCTTTGGCTGTCGCCCGGGGGCTGAAAATCAACAACAATTTATCAAACAAGGTCTGAACACTGAAATCAATCTCTTCCAAAATCAACTGTCCGGACTCCATTTTGGAAAAATCGAGAATGTCATTGATCAAGTACAGCAAGTCCTGACCAGCATCCAGAATGGATTGAACGTAACGCCGCTGACTATTGTTGAGTTCAGTATCTGCCAGGAGTTGAGCCATGCCAATGACGCCATTCATGGGGGTGCGGATCTCGTGGCTCATATTCGCCAGAAACTCGCTTTTGGCGCGGTTGGCTGCATCGGCGCTTTCGGCCAATTGCCTGGCTTGCTCAGTTGCCGACTGCAAAGATGCATTGATGCGCTGCAACTCTTCCTCAGCCTGTTTGCGAGCAGTAATATCCACATGCGTGCCAGCCATGAAAAGAGGTCTGCCATTGACACCTCGGCGCAAAACTTTGCCCTGAGTTAAGATCCAAATGACATCCTTGCCGTCTTGTGATGCGCCCTTGCCTCGGCATTGAATCGATCTGTCTGCCCGGCAAAGTGCGCATCCAGCAAATTGCGCAACTTGTCCACATCGTCCGGGAAAAGAAATTTCAGACAGCCGACAAAATCCAACGATCCCAATTCTTCCTTGGTGTATCCGAGCATGGAGGCAAAGCGGTCATTGATAAAGACTCTGCCTGAACTGAGATCGAACTCCCAGGTACCGACATTGGTGGCTTCGATGATTTGCAGCAGTCGTTGGCGCTGGGATTCGAGTTCCAGTTCCACTTCCTTGATTCTGGTTTGGTCGACCAGATAACTGCGAATGACCGGATGCTCGTGGTCAAGATCGCCATCCAGCCGGGAAAAGTCATGATACCAACGATAGCGGCCCTCCGTCGTGCGCAAGCGATAGGAAATCTCAAACGAAGACTGACGCAAAACCAAAGCCTTTTCCCTGGTCTGACGGAATAGTTTACGATCCTCAGGATGGATCCATTGCTCATAACTGAATTGCGGAGAACACACCTCCTGTGCAGTACAGCCAAGCTGGCTGGTAATGTTACTTGAGACGTACAGTATCTTGGTCGACGGTCCGGTTTCCCAAAGCAAGGTGAAGACGGGGCCTTGGGAAAACAGATCGCGCTCTTTACGCAGCGCGTTTTGTACGGAAACTTGCGGCGTAATGTCCCGTGCGGCTGCATAGCAAAGATCCGAGCGCATTACTGAGCGCCATTCCAAAAACCGATAACTGCCATCGGCAGCCCGCAGGCGATTGACAAATCCAACTACCTCTTCACCCAATACGATGGCGCTGAACAAATCCAAAGATTCCTGCAAATCAGCAGGATGCACCAAGTCAGAAAAAAAACTTTTGCTTCAGATCTTCCGCCCGATATCCCATTTGCCGTTCCCAGGAGGCGTTGACTGTTATAAACCTTCCGGATGCATCCAAAATAGCGAGCAGATCCAAGGCCACCGAAAAAAAAGCGTTTTAGATCTTCATCACTGCGGCGGGCGCTGGCCTCAATAGCCAGATTTCTTTCTGAAAGTTCCAAATTGTGCTGATGGACAGCAGTTTCCCGCATCCGTAAGAGGACCAAAAACACAATAGCGGCGACTGCGGCAATTGTTGCAACCAAGGCTAGGTAAAACCATACCCGCCACTGCGTCCAGACATCATACCAGCCGAATTGAGGACGTTGATCAAAGGGGGGGTAGCCGCAGACTCCGCGCCAACTCTTCAACGGCCAGATAATCCGCGGGAATTGTGTAGCCGTATACGCTACTACCCTTAGGTGCAGAATCTGAAGTATCCAAAGCCAACAATGCCGAGGCGATTCGGCGCACCAATGCTTCCGGCATATGTGGTAATGCAAACACTGGCCACTCGGGGTAAAGACGAGTGGAACTCATAAAATAAAAATTCGGGTGTACGCGCGGCTCAAGAACTCTGACCAAAGCCAAATCAAGCAAGCCATGGGCCGCCATCCACTCCAGAACACCACTGCGAATGAATGCAGCATCAACATCTCCTGACAACAGTAAATCCACGGCCTTTTGATGAGAACCTGTTTCGACCAGCTGATTCAGATGACGCGGAATTCGCAGCTTGGTTGCATTGTAAATCTCATGCACCTGGGCGCGGAACCCACCCATATGTTGGGTACTCGGCGCTGCAACCCTTTTGCCACGAAGGTCGGAGAAGCTCTCAAATCTGGAATCTTCCGCCCTGACAATGACCACACCCGATAGAAAAGCGGATGGATGGCCCATCGGATCACGGGCAAGCAAAGTCGCCAAAACTCCGGTCAACGGATAAGCGTGCCGTATGACCAGAAAGTGTGTCGGATTCGTGGTCACAATGTCCACTTCGTTGCGCTCGATGGCTGCCAAGAGACCATCAAGATCCAGCAATTTCAATTCGAACTCCAGATCGGGTAGTTTATCCGACAAGTAAGCAATGACTGGCTGATATTGAATTGCAGTTTCCTCTGCCCCCAGATAAGCGAAGATGCCAAACCTTACCAAGAATCGCTCTGAATCAGCCTGCGCGTATGGAGTCAAACCAAGCAGGCAAAGAGCGAACAGAACTACTGAACGTAACGCATTCACCTTGGATGGGCATCAAGATTGGCTGGCAATTTTTTTGCAGAGCTGAGAGCAGATAGGCGGTGTCAACAGGTTTGGACATGAAACCGGCAGCCTGAATCTCTGCTGCCTTTTCGCGGGCCTCGGGCCGGTTATCCGCTGACACGAAAAAGATGGCTGGAGCAGCAGACTGCTTTTCCAGAATGATCGCCCTCGCTGCCTCAAAGCCATTCATATGCGGCATATGGATATCCATAAGTACCACATCAAAATCCTGCTCGCGAATCTTTTGGATCGCGTCGATGCCGTCCACAGCAGATTCAACTAAACACACCTTATCGCGCAACACCTGGACTAATATCCTGCGGTTTATCCGATCATCATCTACTACCAATACTGCCAATTGGTCGACCGATTTCCTGCTATGCTCTGTCTTGCTGTTGCTGGATTCCAAATTCAGTGTTTCGACGGGCATGTTAAATTGAAACTTGCTGCCGCGCCCCTGTTCACTGGTCACGTGGATAGAGGCACCGAGAATATTACATATCTTTTTGCAAATAGACAAACCGATACCCACTCCGCCAAACCGACGGGTATTGCCGCTTTCCAATTGATGAAAATCGTTGAACAAATCCTGGATCATTTCTGCCGCGATTCCCACTCCAGTATCCTCAACTGTCAGGCTCCAGACTGACTTGGAGACATCGTACCGGCTAACCAGGCGTACAGAGCCAGAGAAAGTAAATTTTTCCGCATTGCTTAGGAGATGCAAAACAACCTGCCGGATTAATAACACATCGCCCTTGAAATAATCAGGTAATGGATTCTCAATACGAATCTCAAAGCTGATACCCTTGGCATTCAGCGTGGCTTCATACAAACTCTGCAAGCCCTTGAGCAATTCGCTGGGAGAGAACGGTTGGGAGTTTACGACCACCTGACCTTGGTCGAGATTAGACAGCGTCAGCAGGGAATTGATAATCTGCAGCAGGCTTTTACCGGCGGTATGGATCATAGTGACCAACGAACGGTCACCCTCCGCGAGGTTGCTATCAGACAACAGTTCACTGCCAGCAATGATTGGATTCAATGGCGTGCGCAATTCATGATTCATGACAGCGAGAAATTCGCTCTTGGCGCGGTTGGCGTGTTCAGCAAATTCTTTGGCACGATTCGCCTCGGTGAGCAGTTGCTGTAAACGTTCCTCATTGGCAAGAATTTCAGTGATATCCCGACCCACAATCTGATAACCCTGAATCTCCCGGCGGAGTTGAACAACGCCCTGTATTTCCATTCAACTACACGGCGGGAAGCACCGTCCTGATCAATGGTTTCACGTTCCGTGTATGTCGGCTGATCCACGGACAGCGTGGCCAAAGTTTGCCGAATCTGGCGGATTTCAACTCCCTTGCGCAACAGCCACGGTGAATGCCCGAGCAACTGCTCGGAGGTATGATTCCACAGGTCCTTGAAGGCGCGGTTACAAAAGGTAACCCGAAACTCTGCATCCAATCGGGCAATCAACTCACTTTGGTCCTCCACCACGGCCCGGTAGGTAGCTTCGCTGCTCTCCAATGCCAATTGCGCTTTTTTGGGAACATCATTCAATTGAGTGATGCCTATCATGCGCACTGGATTGCCATCTCCGTCCCTTTCAATTACCTGACCAAAATCGATCACCCAGCGATGGGTGCCGTCGCTGGACCGGTACCGGTGCTCACTGCGCCAATAAGGTTCTTTGCCAGCAAAATGATCATTCAAAGATCCGCGCACAGCAGCTATTTCGTCATCGGGCACCCTACTCCACCAAAACTCCTCACGATGCCCGACCATCTCGCAGTCATAGCCAAGAATACATTGATCGACCGCGTGAATGATCAATTGGCCACTCACTATGTTCCAATCCCACCACACCTGGTTGGCGCTTTGCATCGATAGTTCGAGACGACGCTCAGTGTCGCGCAAAGACATTTCCATGGCCTTCACTTCTGAAATATCAGTCATCATTGCCAGTACCAGTGACGCTTTGCCGTCGTTGGAACGCTTACTGACCCGCCCCCGGCATAAAAACCACTTGTGGTGACCACTGGCGCTCTCGACTCTGAACTGCGTGGAGAATTCTGTAGTCTCGTTTTCGCCCTTCAAATGCTGACGATATAACCGGAGCCATTGACGCCTGTCCTCGGGATGGATGATGGCTGTCAAGGCGTCCAAAGAGGCCGCAAGCTCCTCCTTTTCATAACCCAGGATTTGATAGAGGTTATCCGAAAAGAAACAGATTCCGGTACTGTAGTCCATCTCCCACAACCCTTGACGGGCATTGCGCATGGCGAGATCCAGGCGCTGCTCATTCAAGCGCATGAATTCGTGTGCAGAGCGCAACTCTGAAACATCCGTAAAGGTAATGACCACGCCATTGATACCGCCGCCGGGAGCGGTGTAAGGGATTACCCGTTGCTGGTAGTGACAACCGCTCTTGGTAACTGCAATGGATTGCGCCTGTTGACCGCGCTCCATGACAGATTTAACCGCATCCAATAGCGCTTGCGAATCTTCCAGCTGAATGGCCAGATGTTCAAGTGGTCGACCGATGTCTTGCGGCAGGAGCTGTAAAATGTTCTGAATCGCGTTGTTGTATTTGCCAATCCGCAGATTGCCGTCGAGATAAACCAATCCGATGTCAAGGCTTTCTAAAAGCGCATTGTGCTCGCTGTTTAAAATGGCCAGCTGCTCGTTTTTGAGAGAATACTCAGCGTTGACGGTGTACAACTCCTCATTGACTGACTGCAATTCTTCGTTGGTACTTTGCAGCTCCTCATTGGAAGCTATCATTTCTTCATTGGCAGTTTGCAGCTCTTCATTGGTGGTCTGCAATTCTTCAATGCTGGCCTGCAGGTTTTCTCTGGTGGTGGCCAACTCCTGTTCCAACTCAGCAATCCGCTGCACACTGTGACGGTCCATGGAGAATTCCGCCTCAGGAGTATCCACTTTAGCACTTGCAACTGGAATCTCCGGAACCACAAATTGCAGATGCACCATCCGGGTTTTGCTGACAGGATCAAATATTGAATCAGCGACCAGATCCAAACTACCACCATCCGTTTGCTCTGTTCTGATTTTGTGAAAGACCACCTTATGTTCTCCATTGCGAATGCGTTGGAGGATGGTCATAATCGCCACCTTCACCTGTCCTGACACTCGTTGCAGAATGTCGCGAGAGGGTCTGCCAGTCAGCGGTTCCAAAAACGGCTCGGTATGCCCGAAGTAATGCAACACTTCACCTTTTTCGTCAAGCAGCACACCGGGGTCCATGTGACGGGCCAGAATGGTATCGTAGGCAGTCAGCAAGGAACGCTCAATGCGCACAGACGTGCGGCCTACTGGTGGCGCGGACAGCTCGGAAGGGGCTTTGTTCAACGATTCAGAACCGCCTGGCAATGGGGCTAAATCCGCAATGTGTTTTAACTTGCGGAAAATTTTATAACGAGCGTCAGCAGCGTCAAAAAAAGCCGCTTAATTGGGACAACCCCTCACTGCTGCCGAGAAATAGTAATCCTTCCGGCAACAAACCGTAGTTAAAGTTGCGCAAAAGCTTTTCCTGACCGTGCGGTTTGAGGTAAATCAACACATTGCGACAACTGATCAAATCCAGTTTGGTAAAGGCCGGATCACTGAGCAAATTATGGGGGGCAAAAACCACCATTCTTCGGTATCTGTCAACAACTTTGAATTTTCCAGATGGCAAGGCGGAGAAGCACAGGTTCAGACGTTCCTGAGAAAGGCCGCCGATAGCATCGCGTTCATAAATTCCCGCTGAAGCAATGGCGAGCGATCCCCGGTGGGCATCGGTAGCGTAATGATGATTTTACCGTGGTAATTGCATTCTTTGGCCAGTTCATCCAGCAAAACGGCCAGCGAGTACGCCTCTTGGCCAGTGGCACAACCGGCAACCCAAACCCTGAAGTCTTCGCCATCGTGCTTGCTTTGAATCCTGTGGCGCAAGTGTTGTTCCAAAGCGGCAAACGCCTCAGTATCGCGGAAGAAATTGGTAACGCCGATCAGCAGATCATGATACAGTTGATCCAATTCATCGGCATTGTTGCGCAGATACTCGACGTAGCCGTCCAAATCTCCCAGCTCAAGCAAGGCCACCCGCCTGAGTACCCTGCGTGCCACGGTGCTTTCTTTGTAATCAATAAAATTGACCCCGAGGTGGTCACGCAAGAGCCCGAAAATCTGTGCTAGTGGTGCCCTTTCCAAGGCCTCTGCATCCATCGAATGCAGAGATTCCGTCAGTTCAGGTTGTTCGATACGCAAACGTAAAATTCCGGGCATTTTTTTCTACCGGCACTATGGCATCGACACAATGGGTGTTGATGGCGCTTTCCGGCATACTGGCGAACTGCGCGTCTTTGGGGTCCTGACATATCACCAAACCACCAGCCTGATGCACTGCAATGACGCCTTGAGAGCCGTCGCTTCCGCTACCGGATAAGATAACCGCAACGGCACTCTTGCCGTAGCTGAGGGCCAAACTCTGCAAAAAGCTGTCGATTCGGGTTGAACCACGGGTCTCTTTAATGGCGGGTTCAAGAATAAACTTGCCCTCATCCACCAGCACACGGGTTCCCGGAGGAGGCAAATAAATAGTGTCGGACTCAATAACCGTACCGTTGGCAGCCTTGACGACCGGAATCTCTGTCTGCCGACCCAACAAATCGTCCATCAGGCTTTTGAAATCCGGGGACAGGTGCTGAACAACAATAAAAGCGCACCCGGAATCGCGTGGCATGGCGCTGAAGAGTTTTTCCAGTGGTTGCAGACCACCGGCAGAAGCACCGATTCCCACGACAGCCTTCGGAGTATCGAATTTAGACATTTAGCGATAGATAGGAGGAGCAAGAAATTTAACCAGACGAGCCACAATTAGCGCAAATCTGACCAACGGTAAAGACAAAAGACCCCGTCTTCGTAACAAAGACGGGGTCTGGAGAGTAATTACAGGATTAAGGATTACTTCTTAAGTGCTGCCAGCTCCTTGAGCGCGCTCTGGGCTGCCGACAAGCGGGCAACAGGAACGCGTGGAGGCGAGCAGGAAACATAGTTCAATCCCACATTATGGAAGAACTCGATGGAGAGAGGATCGCCGCCATGTTCACCACAGATACCAAGCTTGATACCATTGCGGGTGGCACGACCTTTTTCACAAGCCATGCGTACCAAGGTGCCCACACCAGCGCGGTCGAGGGTGGCAAAAGGATTTTGGCTGTAAATGTCCTTTTCCTTGTAGTCATCGAAGAACCCACCCATATCGTCGCGGCTCAAGCCGAGAGTTGTCTGAGTAAGGTCATTCGTGCCAAAGCTGAAGAACTCGGCGACGTCGGCAATCTCATCGGCAGTGACTGCAGCACGGGGCACTTCAATCATGGTACCGACCTGATAGTCAATTTTAACGCCCTTGGCGTCCATGACTTCCTTGGCCACGCGATGGATGATAGCGGCCTGGTCTACCAGTTCGGCTTTCATGCCGACGAGAGGCACCATGATTTCGGGCTTCACGTCGATAGGGTTCTTGCCCTTGATCAGGGATGCAGCAGCTTCAAAAATAGCACGGGCCTGCATTTCGGTGATTTCAGGATAAGAAATACCGAGGCGGCAACCGCGGTGACCGAGCATCGGATTCTGTTCGTGCAGGGCACGCACGCGCTCGACGATGGTTTCCTGAGTTACGCCGAGCTTTTCAGCGAGTTCACGACGGGTAGTATCGTCGTGCGGCAAGAATTCGTGCAGGGGAGGATCCAGCAAGCGGATGGTTACCGGGAAGCCCTTCATGGCTTTGAACAAGCCGGTGAAATCCTTGCGTTGGAAAGGCAGCAACTTCTTCAGGGCGGCGCGGCGCTCAACTTCATCGGTGGCCAGAATCATCTGACGCATGTAATCAATGCGCTCTCCCTCGAAGAACATGTGCTCTGTGCGGCACAGCCCGATACCCTCTGCACCATAGGCGACCGCTTGAGTGGCCATTTCAGGAGTATCGGCGTTAGTGCGCACGCGCAGGCGACGATATTTGTCAGCCCAACCCATGACGGTGGCAAACAATTGATAGGTGTCGCTCTTCTCGGGCTTCAACTTGCCGGACAAAACGCGCTTCACTTCGGAGTCCATGGTTTCAATCAGACCCTCGAAGATTTCACCGGTAGTACCATTAATGGAAATATAATCGCCTTCCTTGAGTACAGTCTTACCGGCAGTCAGAGTGCGCTTTTCGTAGTCGATGTGAATCGCGGAAGCACCGCAAATGCAAACCTTGCCCATTTGACGGGCCACCAAAGCGGCGTGGGAACTGACACCACCACGGGAGGTAAGGATACCTTCAGCTGCGATCATGCCCTTCAGGTCTTCTGGCGAAGTTTCCACGCGGCAGAGAACTGTCTTGCGACCAGCCTTGGCTTCGCGAAGGGCGGCATTGGCGGTGAAAACAATAACACCGGAAGCAGCACCGGGGCCCGCTGGCAAGCCGTGACCGATAGCCTTGGCGCTCTTCATGGCGCGCGGGTCAAATTCGGGAACAAGCAGGGAGTCAATGGATTCAGCAGGTATCTTCAGAACAGCGGTTTGCTCGGTCATGAGCTTTTCGCGGTTCATTTCCACTGCGATGCGCACGGCAGCCAAACCGGTACGTTTGCCATTGCGGGTTTGCAGCATGTAGAGCTTTTTGTTCTCAATGGTGAACTCAAAGTCCTGCATATCGCGGAAGTGTTTTTCCAGAGTGCGGCGAACTTTTTCAAGCTCCTTGTGGCTTTCCGGCATCTCTTCGGCGAGCAACGCAATTTCCTTGGGTGTGCGAACGCCAGCCACCACGTCTTCGCCTTGGGCATTGATCAGGTACTCACCATAAAATACCTTTTCGCCATTGGCCGGATCGCGGGTAAAGGCCACACCGGTAGCGCAATCATCACCCATGTTGCCGAATACCATGGCCTGAACGTTGACCGCAGTACCCCATTCAGCCGGAATGCTGTATTTTTGACGATAAATGATAGCGCGTTCGTTTTGCCAGGAATTGAACACGGCGCCCACAGCACCCCACAGTTGGGTGTAGGGATCTTCCGGGAAACTGGCGCCAGTGCGCTCCTTGATCAAAGCCTTGTAGCGCTTGATCAGTTCCTCAAGGTTCTCAGCGGTCAGATCGTTGTCTTCAGTAACCCCCAACTCTTTCTTCAAACCGGACATCACTTCATCGAACGGTTCGTGGTCGGTTTCGTGACGAGGTTGCACACCCATAACCACGTCGCCGTACATTTGAATGAAGCGACGGTAACAATCGTACGCAAAGCGAGGATTGCCCGACTTGGCTGCCAAGCCCTTGACGGTCTTGTCATTCAATCCAAGGTTCAGGATGGTGTCCATCATACCTGGCATGGATTCACGGGAACCAGAGCGAACGGAAAACAGCAACGGATTCTTTACATCGCCGAAATTTTTTTGCCGAGTTGCTCTCAACAGCAGTAACGGCTGAAACCACCTGGGCTTCCAATCCCTCGGGGTACTTGCGACCGTTGCCATAAAAGTGCGTACACACTTCTGTCGTGATCGTGAAACCGGCAGGTACCGGCAAACCAATGCTGGCCATCTCGGCAAGATTGGCACCCTTACCGCCCAGCAACTCTTTCATTTTTGAGTTGCCGTCTGTTTTTGCGCCAAAGGCGTAAACAAATTTGGTGCTGCTGACAGCGGCGGTTTTAGTCTTTTGCTTGGCGGCGACCTTCTTTTTAGCGGGCGCTGCGGCTTTCTTTGGGCTGGATTTTTTAGGCATCCTTGCTTCGTGTTTGATTGATTATTGAGATTAACTCCCGAGGGTTTGCTCGAAAAACAGGCGAACGTAAGGGTTTAATTCTTGCTGTCAACGACTTACGCTGCACCTTGTATCACTTTGCTCTGACCATGGACGATTCTTTACCAACAGGTTCCGGCCATAAATCGGAAATGCCGCTGCTCGATCACCTCGAAGAGCTGCGGTGGACTCTGCTTAAATCCGTAATTGCATTTTTTTTGGCCTGCGTTTTGGTCGCTGTGTTCCTGGGTTTATTTGCCGACCTAATGCAGTGGCCTTACAGGTTCGCCACGCGCGGCATGGTTGGCACCAGCCTGGGATTTGAGGGCTTGATCAACACCTCGATCCTGGGAGTTTTTTCAGTGATCTTTTATCTGATCATCGGCGGTGGCTTTGCACTGTCATTGCCTGCCGCCTTGTATTTCCTAAGTCAGTACGTCGCTCCAGCGCTTAATGACAGTGAAATCCGGTTGCTTAAACCTGCGTGTCTGACGGCGCTGGGTCTATTTCTGACAGGTTGCTTGTTTAGTTTTTTCGTACTCGTGCCCGCGGCCTTGCGAGCAGCCATATTGTTCAACGAGCTGCTGGGCTTCCAACCCTTCTGGACTGCCAGCAGCTATTACGCTCTCTTGGTGTGGATGGTACTGGGGGTCGGAATGGCCTTTCAGTTTCCGCTCATTTTGCTTATTCTGATTCATCTGGGCATTTTGCAAACGCAATTCCTCAAAACCTACCGCAGGCACAGCTTTGTAGGCTTTCTATGTCTTGGCGCTTTGGTCACTCCCACCACCGATCCTGTTACCTTTATCCTGCTGGCTATCCCCATGTACCTGCTGTATGAAACTGCTATTTTTGCCGGGACCAAACTGGAGCGGTGGAAAGCAGCTCAGCAAGATTAACACGGCTGCCTGTTGTCCTGAAAAAGTCCGGGACCACCTCACTGCGCACGCCAGGGTGCGACCAGCAGACATTGTCCGTGTTATGCGGTTCTAAAATTGAAAATTGAGTAATGGACGCAGCACCATCCATCCGATGCCGCCAACCAGACACGCCATACCGAGAATGAGCGTGGGTTCAAATATCGCGACGGCAGTATCCATCCGCGTGCGGAATCGCTGCCCGAGCAACTCGCCAACCCGCATCAGGTGCTCCGGTAGTTGCCCACTGTACTCGCCCACGGCAACCATAGATTTCACCAAAGGATCCAAGCCGGGTTCAGCGTGAATCGCCTCTGCAAAGCTCCAGCCCTCGGCTAGTCGGGCCTGCAATCGTTGCCATTCACAGTTCTGCATCACCTCCATCTGAGTAAGCAATCGGTAGGCGACATCAAAACTTAAACCAGACTCAAGCAGGGATCCCAGCAAGCAACATTGCTGAGACTGGCGGTGCTCTCCGATCCACCGACTCCACACAGGAATCCGAATCCTACCCTTCTTCTCCAGACGCCAGAGAAAAAATCCAACCGGAACAACTGCCATCAGGATCAGCGGAAATACATAGGCATGTTCCCGTACCAGCAACAAAGTGTGCGGCAAAACAGATGCTCCCGCTCCTGCCCCCGCCTGTAGCAGTTCCAATTGGGGCAATAACCAGAAGAGCAAAATGCTCAGCACCGCTGTTGCTACTGCCAATAACAGGAATGGATACGCCATCGACTTTAACAGTCGCGCTTGAAATTCGCGGCGGTTTCGCATCAACCGGGCGGCCCGGTCCAGGCTCTCTGCCAGTTTTCCGGTGCGTTCGCCTATCGCCACAACAGCCTGAACGTCAGGCAAACGCGTCCCCAGCGCCGATCGCAATAGTTCTGATAACAACTCACCTTGCTGGATTTGCTGCAGGAACCTGCACCGCCAATCGCGTGCACCAGCATCTCCAACCAATAGTCTGACTGCATCAATAATAGGGAGCCCGGCAGACAAAAGTTCTGCCAGACCCCCGAGCCACTGTTCCAATTGTCGATTATCCAACCTCTTAACCCTAATCATATTTCATCCACTTTTCTAACTGACGAACGGGGCTAAAAAACGGCGGCAATGTCAAAACGCTAAATGACTAAGCTAAATTAATATTTTCGTACTGAGCAAGGTAGAATGCATAGCAAAAGGAGGGAGTGAAGAGGGTTGTGAAATGGGTTGAGAAAGCGACAAAAGCGGTCATAGTTGCAGAACTATGTTCAAGAAACTGCTTATCTTAATGATGATATTGGCTGTGCAGGGGGTAAACGCGCGGCCGGATCGGGATGAGCGGGAGCGATGGGATCGCGAGCCGACAGGGCGCTGGGTGGCGGAGTTGACCGGGGATGTTGCACCGGAGCAATTAGCGCAGGAGTTAGGGGTTCGCTTTGCGGGATATATGGGCAACAGAGACTGGGGCCTGGTGGTATTTGAGCCGCTGGGACCGCTGTTGCTGGCGAGCCTGCCACCTGGGCTGGAAGGGTTGGAGCGACTGCCTGAAGGATTGCTGTGGTTGGAGCGCGAGGAATGGCAAACCCGTGCGCACCGATCCACTCCGACGCATGAACCGTTGTTTGGCCAGCAATGGCATTGGCGCAACAGTGGGCAGCGCGGGGGATTGCCTGGGGTGGACGCCAACATAGTGCCGGTTTTGGGAACAAGGCTTGAGCGGGCGCAATGTAGTCATTGCGGTGGTGGATTCAGGTTTTGATTTGGGGCATCATGAGTTGGCGGGCAACTATCGTCCGGATCTGAGCATGGATGTATTCACCAACAATTTCAATCAGCCCAGTTCGCCCCAATTTCAGAACATCAATGAGACTCACGGCACACCGGTGGCGGCGATAGCTGTGGGCATGGCGAATGGCAGAGATGGTGTTGGAGCGGCTTACAATGCGCAATGGGCTGGCCGGAGATTTCTTTCCGGAGCGTCTACAAATGTTACAGATGCGCAGGAAGTGGCGGCACTGACATGGGCGGCGCAAAGCATCTACATTTCCAATAACAGCTGGGGGCCTGCCAGCAGCAACGGAGTACGGTTTGCCCCCATGCGCAGTGCGACGCAAACGCACTGACCAATGCAGTGCGTGACGGCAGAAACGGGCTTGGCACGATTTTTGTATTTTCCGGCGGCAACGGCAGGCAAGAGCAGGAAAATTCTAATTACAACGGTTACACCAATTCAATTCACACTATAGCAGTTGCCGCTATGGGTCAGGATGGCAGGTATGCCGACTACAGTGAACCCGGTGCCAATCTGTTGGTGACGGCACCCAGTCGCGGAGGTGGAGCGGGAATTTTGACGGCTGACATCCGTGGATCCGGAGGTCGAACGCCCACGGATATTGACATCAGTTTTGGCGGTACATCCGCATCAGCGCCCATCGTGTCAGGTGTCATTGCCCTGATGCTGGAAGCCAGACCAGAATTGGGTTGGCGCGATGTGCAACATATTCTAGCACGCACGGCAGTACGCACTGATTACGAGCACCCCGGCTGGTTCCTGAATGGCACGGGCCATCACTTTAGTCACGATTACGGTTTTGGCAGAATTGATGCGCTGGCAGCGGTGGAGTTGGCGCGCGAGTGGCGCCTGGTTGGGCCGCAACAGCGGGTTGAATTGACGCGTCAGAGCGCGCTGGTGTCATTGGAGCACAACAATGCAGTGCGCCGCAGCATTGCAGTGAGTCAGGATCTGAGGCTTGAGCACGTGCAACTGGAAGTGGTGATTGATTACAACAACTGGGCGGATTTGGAAATCAACCTCATCTCTCCTTCGGGGACGGTAAGCCAATTGGCGATTCCGCATGATTTCAATTCCACCAGCAATTTGAGTGGTTGGCGCTTCATGACCGTGGCAAAGTGGGATGAGCGTTCGGTGGGTGCCTGGCAAATTGAAGTCATAAATCGCGGGGGGCGAGGCAGCGGCAGACTGCTCAACTGGCAACTCACTTTGTATGGGACACCGTACTCCAGTTCACCGCAAGTCAGCCGACGCGCTCCTGAGACAGAATTATTGTCCTGGCTACAAACACCGCTGCAGTTGCATCCGCTGGAAGATTTGCCGCCGACGGCGGCAGGATCGTGGCGGGTAGTTTCCGTACATCCGCCCGGCATTGGCACTTTGACACCACTGCAGGATGGATTGTTTCAGTATGTGATGCCGGAAGAAGCCCGCGGCAGGGATACCTTTGGCTTTACCCTGACCGATGGCAATGGCAACAGTTTACGGCGTTATTTTCAGGTGGTAAACCCGATCCCGGCGGCCAATTTCACTGTTTTCACCACACGCATGGGTACGCCAGTGTTGCTGGATCCACTGCGCAACGACTCCGACCCGCTGCGCAACGGACTGGAATTGGTCGCCTTCACCCAGCCCTTGCGGGGCAGCCTGCAACAACAAGGCAACCATCTGTTGTACACTCCCCGTGCCGGTTTCAGCGGCTGGGACAGATTTTCGTACACCATACGCAATCATCAAGGATTTGAGGACAGTGCGTTTGTACGCATTGATATTCCGCAAGACCCTGACTTTGTAATCAGCCTTAATGGAGAGGACGATCACATTGAGTTTGCAGCGCAATCAAACTTCAACTTGCAGGCTCCAGTTCGCATCGAGAGCTGGTTTTACGCCCGCGGCTATGGTGAATTTGATACTGGATTCGGCAGGATCATGGATAAAGATAAGATCTTGCTTTTCCTGGTGGGTTATGAACACGGATTCTACAATGACGAAAGCTTGATCTTCTTCTTGCGACTGAGCAACGGCCGACAAGCAGCAGCCAACACTCCCAGAGGCAGCATTCAATTGAACCGCTGGCACCACGTAATCGCCGAATATGTGCCTGCCCGGTCGCTCAATGATCGCGTTCGCATTTGGATCGATGGCAATGCGGTTCCAGTGTCATTTCCATCGGATGTGGGGCCTCGTCCGGAAGGATTTTTGGCAAACAACAGCTCAGACGCGCTGTTTATTGGCGAAAGCGAAGCTTTGACCAGAGCTTTTGATGGCGATATTGCCGCGCTCCACATCAGCACGGGTGCCAATGTCGTGAGTCCGGTATTTACGCCCTGGCTGCAGGTTGATTTTAACGAAGGCCAAGGCACACAGATCTTTGGGACCGGCAATGCCAGCCGGACCGGAACTCTGCGGGGAGCTTTTGGCGCAGCAGAATCAATCCCGAAGCGGTGGCCTCCGGCACCCTGCCAAACAGCCTTATTTACGATGATGGCTGGTGGTTCGACGAAACCTTCGGTGAGATTTACGCGGACGCCTGGCCGTGGTTATTCATGCCAGGACTGGGCTGGCAGTATACCGTGCGCATCGCTGACGATTTTTGGTTTTTTAATCCTGCGCGTCAACCGGGCTGGCGCTACACGAACCCTCAAATCTGGCCTCTGCTATGGGGCAACAATCAATGGTTTATCGAATAATCCTTCATCTCATTATTGCGACTTTCGCCCTGCCACTGTTTGCATCCGAGCAAACAGAAAGGATCCAACTCAAAGTTGGCGTCACGCCATCTCCGCCGTTTTCCTATCAGTCTGCCACGGGTGATTGGCATGGGTTAAGCATCGACCTCTGGGGTCGCATTGCGGACCGCATCGGCGTAGAATATGAATTCCAGCAGTTCACTGTAAGGCAGTTGGTACAAGAACTGGGCTCAGGCACTGTGGATGTAGGCGCAGCTGCACTGGTTGTGACTGCCGAACGCGAACGGCAAATGGATTTCTCCCACTCCTTTTACAGTGGCGGCCTGAGCGTGGCAACCAAACCTGAGGTGGCATCGGTTTTTCAAGCGATTTTGCGCAGTCTGGTGACGTGGCCGTTTCTGCTGGCTGTAGGCGGGTTGCTTGCCCTATTGCTGGCGGTAGGCTATTTGGTTTGGTTGGCTGAAAAGCGACTGAATTCAGACCATTTCGGAGGAACCACTGCAGAGGGGATCGGCAGCGGTTTCTGGTGGTCAGCAGTCACTATGACCACCGTTGGCTACGGCGACAAATATCCCATTACCAAAGTGGGCAAGTTTATAGGGTTTGTGTGGATGTTCAGTTCGCTGTTGTTGGTATCCATTTTCACGGGAGCCATCGCATCGGCCCTTACCGTCAGCTCCATCGCACCCAGAATAAGTGGATTCCAGGATTTATATGGCGCACGAGTGGGAGTGGTTGCAGGATCGCAGGCACAAAATTTTCTAATTGCTGAAGGCGTGCCGCATCGGGAGTTCCCTGACAATGCATCCGGTTTGCAAGCAGTTGCAGATGGACGCCTGGACGGATTTGTCAATGACGCAGCGCTATTGCGCCATGTTGTCAGACAACAACACCCCGGTCAGTTGACAGTACTTGAGCAAGAATTCCAGCCAGGATTTTATGCGTTGGGCTTGCGCACAAATCTTCCTCAGTTGCGTGAAATTAATCTGGCTTTACTGGAAGTTCTGCAATCGGAAGAATGGCAAGCACTGCTGCGCCGACATATTGGACACCAAAACTAAGACCACCCTAGAGACAGCATAACCCAATTTGGGGCTGAATAAAAAACTCCTGTGCAATTTCCGTTGCGCAGGCAATATGAAAGCCTCTGAATAGCACTATGATTCGTTGCATCGTACCCATACTATTTGTTCTTTCCTGGATGTACCCACCGTTGGTACACGCGCAGCAAGGTCCGGTTGAACTCGGAACCATTGAGCAAGCAGTCAATGTGCAGCGGCTCAATGTCAGGCTTTCCTCCCCAAATCCTCAGGCAATGGGCTTATTGCAACGCGCCTTTGCGCTACACGGAGGCTTCGAGGTCAGGGCTTCCGGGAATGTGGATTTTGAAATCACGGTAGTGCCCAACGAACGCCAGGCCGAGCTTATCATCACCAGTGCGGGCCGGGAACTTTTGCGGCAACAGGTGTCTGGCACTGATTGGCGAGATGCCACCCTTCGGGCAGCTGACACCGCTGTGCGCCGAACGCTGGGCATACCGGGTTTCTTCGCTGGCATGGTGGCATTCATTTCAGATCGCACGGGTCACAGCGAAGTCTATGTATCCGATATGTTTTTCGAGCGCCCGCGCCAGTTGACTCGCGACCGCGCACTGTGCCTGCTGCCAAACCTTTCCCCAGACGGTTCCCGTCTGCTTTATACCAGCTATCATCGCAATGGATTCCCGGATATTTTCAGCATCGATTTACGTTCTAACCGACGCGATGTGTTTGCCAGTTTCAGAGGCCTGAATACCGGTGCAGTTCACAGTCCCGACGGCAGGCAAGTAGCCATGATTTTGAGTGGTTCCGGCAATTCTGAGCTGTACGTCTCCGACGCCCAGGGACAAAATATTCGCCGACTCACCCGAACCGCTGGACTGGAGGCTGATCCAACCTGGTCACCGGACGGCAGAAGACTGGCATTCACTTCCGACGAACACGGTCGCCCCCAGATTTTCACCATTAATGCCGATGGCACCGGCATGCGTCGCCTGCCAACCAACATTAGTCGCAATTGCTCGGAACCCAACTGGAATCCGGTCAATGCGGACCAGATTATATTCACCGCAGCTATTGGTCGCGAGTTTGAGCTGGTACTGTGGGAATTTTCCCGCAACGCCAGTAGGGTACTAACCCAAGGCACCGGTGATGCAGTCCACCCAACATGGTTGCGCGATGGCCGCCACGTCATCTATACCGAAAGGACAGCGCGTTACAGTAGGCTGATGGTTTTGGACACTGTAACCGGGCGTTCGGTACGACTCAGTCCGGACAGTTTCAATAATGCATCAATGGCGACCTTCGCATACCCCGGATTGTAATCAAGCTGTTGTTGGAGCACCCCACCCTGCGCCACCGGGCGTCTCGATAACCAGACGGTCTCCGGAAATTACGCTGAAAGTGACTGATGCCGGAAGCGACTCGGCTTTGCCCGTCTGTTGTTTGATCAGCATTTGACGTCCGGCTTGCCATCATCACCACCGCACAACCCAGCGGCCCCACGGGCTCTGGTTTGCGTCAATAACGAGACCTGCAGTGGTGACAGAAACTCAATCTCCCTTACAAGTCCATCGCCTCCGCGATAGCGTCCACATCCGCCGGAATCGGGACGCACGGCAAAACGATGACACCGGACAGGGTACCGGTGTTCCAGCACCTCGACATCGGTAATGGCTGTATTGGTCATATGAACGTGAACACCGCTGCAACCATCAAAACCCGGTCCTGCACCTGCGCCGCCTCCGATGGTCTCGTAGTAGCCGGACCTTTCATTGCCAAACAGGAAATTATTCATGGTTGCCTGACTGCCAGCGAGCATTTCCAGTGCTCTCAGCAAGGCATCAGTCAATTGCTGACTGGTTTCAGTATTACCTCCAACCACAGCCGGACAATCCAAGGTATTCTCAGAAAAAACCGGGTTCAACATGCAATGCGGCAGGATGATATCCACACCCTCCAGCAACCCCTCATTCAAAGGCAAATCGCATTCGACCCACATGCGAAGAACATAAAGCAAGACACTGCGAACGATTGCTGGCGTGGCGTTCAGGTTACCGGGGTGCTCGTTGCGTGTGCCAGAGAAGTCAAAAGAACAACCATCCAAGCCAAAGCGCACCCGGACGCATAATTCAGAACCATCGTCCATGACTTGGACAATCGACCGGTCAACGGATCCCGAATTCTGTAATTTATTCCAAAGCGCGCGGCGAGAGCTTTGGTACAAAAAGTCAAAAAAGGCGCACAGTTCCTCGGATGATATGCCTTGTAGCAACTTCTCGAACAGAAAGATGCCTCTCCTAAGGGAGGCAACTTGTGCTTCAAGGTCGATTAAATTTTCCACTGGATTGCGGGAAGGATGAGGGGCATTGCGCAACACAGCTTCCAGTTCATCAAAATAATCCTTGCCATCCTTTATGAGCCAACGTGGGGCAATGACCACCCCCTCCTGCGCCAGGTTTTCAGCGCCGACTGGCATGGAACCCGGACTGATGCCGCCAATCTCCGCATGGTGAGCCCGGTTAGCCAAATATGCCAGTAAAGTTCCTTGGTCATCAAACACACCACAAATGACAGTGACATCGGGCAAATGAGAGCCGCCATAGGCGGGATGATTTGTGATCAAAACATCCCCAGGACCGAAATCAAACCGCTCGAGCACAACCCGCACACATTCGCCGAGTGCGCCCAAATGGACCGGGATATGAGGGGCATTCAGCAGTAATCTTCCAGCATCATCTAACAATCCGCAGGAAAAATCCATACGCTCCCTGATGTTTGTGGACAGAGCCGTTCGCTGCAATTGCACCCCCATCTCAGTGACAATAGCCTCCAGACGATTGCGCAGTAATGCTCTGCGCACAGCAGCAGGCTGCGACTGGTTTTTAAGTTTTTCAGAAAATTGGGGCTTGCTACTAAGTCCTAACCGCAAGGTACCCAGGCTACCACACACACATCGCCATCCCGGCTCAATGAATAAAGTGCCATACAAATCACTGACCAAGGCCGGCCCCTCGAAAGAATCGCCACTGCGAAGGTGTTCACGCTCATAAACGGGTACTGAGCACCACTGGCCTCTACAATAGGTCTCAGCAAACCTCAGTGCTTTCGCCTCCCGTTCAATAAGGAAAGCCTCAACTGCGGAAGTAGTCTCCACCGAGCGGGCTCTCGCTCTTAAACGCACAACTTCAAGTTTCGCTGATTTCGGAAAATATCCGAACACCTGGCGAAACTGATGGGCAAAAGCAGACCTGACGGAAGCCAAGCCACCTTGCCAAACAACAGTCAATGGATGTTCCTGGCCGCTGAGTCTCAGCTCAAGCACGGATTCGACTACCTGACATGCCTGCCCCTCTGACATCGCCCTTGCGGCACCCAGAGCCTCATGGTTCAACTGCGCAAACCAATCCGTGATTTCTTCGTCCCGCAGGTGTTCAATGGGCAGAAGAACTTCCTTGCCTGCGATGGCTTCAACCGCGCTGTCCAAAATCCCGCGCGCACTTAACCAGGCCTGCATCCCGGGCAAACAATATGTCATGAATGCCCAATTCTTCAGCTATGCCACAAGCGTGCAACCCGCCTGCTCCCCCAAACACAACCAAGGTATAATGCGAAGGATCCTCACCTTCACGGGCCGAAACCTCCCGTATGGCCTGCGCCATGCGCTCGGTGGCAATCTGAATCATTCCAAGGCACACCTGCTTCCAGTCCTGCATTCCACTCGCAGTTACCACCCTGCTTAATGCAGACTCGGCGGCACGTATATCCAGGGGTACGCCAAACCGCGCCTCATCAATGCGCCCCATCAGCCAATGAACATCTGTTAAAGTCAAGGGTCCACCGCCTCCGTATGAAGCGGGTCCAGGATATGCGCCGGCGCTGTCCGGACCAACTTTCAATGCGCCGTCGGCATAGCAACAGATGGATCCACCACCCGCTGCCACTGTTTCAATATGCAAAGCCGGACTGAAAACAGTAGCCGAACCAACGGTCACGGAAGGGCGCAAAATGGTTTCGCCATTCCAGCGGCACACATCCGCTGAAGTTCCGCCCATATCCAAACTCAGAATTTTAGTTGCGCCTGTCTGCCTGGCAAGAGCAACAGCCCCTGCCACTCCTCCTGCAGGACCGCTTACCAAACTATCAATCGCGTTGAAGCGGCAGCGATCTACCAGACCTCCACTACTGGTCATAACCTTGAGCGCCGTGCCGTCCAACGCAGCCTCAACGGCATCAAGATAGCTACCCAACAAAGGATCTAACATAGCATTCACCAAAACCGTCTCGGCTCGCTTTTGATAATGCATTCTTGAAGTCAAACTCACGGAGGCGTGCAGAGATTTAAAACCCATTTCGCTCAACAAAGCCAAGGCTCTCACTTCATGCAGCGGATTGTGGCAACTGTTTTTCAGGCATAGTGCCACCGCCTCACAACCGGATGCCAAAGCATCACGCGCACAGCTCAGAAGTGCACTTTCATCCAACGAAAGCACCTCCTCTCCAGAGGCTGAGATTGTACCTCCTATGCCATAAACCCGGTGATAAAGTGGAGGGGACCTTTGGATGGATCGCGCAAAGAGATCGGGGCGCTTTTGGTCTTTAATCACCAACAGATCCTCAAAACCGGAGCTGACCATAAGAGCAACCCTGGCACCCTTTCGTTCAAGCAAGGCATTGGTCGCCTTAGTGGTGCCTAAACGCATCGACACCACGGCCTCCTGTCGCGCCAATTCCGGCAAAAACAGCCGCAAGGCCAAAACAGGAGCCTCCATTCCGGTGAGTACTTCAATGATATCTCCCTGTTGCAGGCCATGATCGTCAGTATCCAAATGCAAGGCCGTTTCCGAAGCACCTACTACTTTACCGATGGAAGACCCCCGATGGCACAACAAACATCCGGGTACAAGCGATGCAATAGTGCACGCCATGCCACCAACCTGCAGTTCAGACCCCGAGACAGAGACAATAGAAAAGCGAAGTGCAGCGCTGGAAAGAACCTTCCCCCGCCGTACTTCGCCTTCGTCACTGACAAAGATGCAGTCTGTAAAGGTGCCGCCGGTATCAACGGCGACACGCCAGTTTCGTCTGCTACCCGACCTCATGAAAACCAGTGAATGGTTATTCACGCAGTGGGCAACAAGCTAACACATTAAACCTGACCAAAAATGGTCTTGCCAACAGACTCGAGATCAACGCAAGCCTCGCACATGCGCTCAGCCATAGCTTGCTCAGCTTTTTTGAGGTAGCTGCGCGGATCGTACACCTTTTTGTTACCCACTTCACCGTCGATCTTCAACACGCCATCATAATTCTTCATGATGTGGTCAGCGACAGGGCGGGTAAATGCGTACTGGGTATCGGTGTCGATGTTCATCTTGATGACACCATAAGTGAGCGTTTCCTTGATTTCATGCTTTTCGGAACCGCTGCCACCGTGAAACACCAAATCAAACTCAGCTTGCTTGCCATATTTCGCCATAACTGCGTCCTGGCCCAATTTCAAGATGTCGGGACGCAACTTGACAGCACCCGGCTTGTAAGAACCGTGAACGTTGCCAAAGGTAGCAGCAAACATATAGCGGCCATGTCCTTGCAAGGCTTCGTAAACTGCCAGCATGTCCTCAGGAGTGGTGTAGAGCTTTTCAGCCGGAGTGTCGTGACCACCCGCTGCACCGTCTTCTTCACCGCCGACAACACCAGCTTCAACTTCCAGAATAATCTCGTTGGCTGCGCACAGTTTCAGATACTCAAGTGAAACCGCCATATTCTCTTCCAAAGGCAATTCGGAAGCATCCAACATGTGACTCTGGAAAAGATTGTTCAATCCCTTGGCACGGCGCTCTGCGGTAGCCTGAATCAGAGGCTTAAGGAAGGACTCAGCAACCTTCGGCTGGCAGTGGTCTGTATGCAACGCTACCAAAACGTTGTACTTCTCAGCCAAGCGGTGAGCTGCCTCAGCCAAAACGATACAACCAAAGGCTGCATCTTTGACGTTCAATCCGGAAGCGAACTGACCTCCACCTGTGGAGAATTGAATGATACCATCCGATTTTGAATCCGCAAAGGCCTTCAAGGCAGCGTTTATTGTCGTGATCGAAGTCACGTTCACAGCCGGATAGGCGTAGTTACCTTTTTGAGCCGCGTCCAACATGGCGGCATACTGTTTGGGTGTTGCAATAGGCATATCTTTAACCGTTTTGATGCATTAATTTCCGAAAGCGAGCAAGTTATGTCACCCATAGCGATTTTGGCAAGACTGAATAAGTTTTTTTAATGCCCGAATCCAACGAATATAAGCAATTGTTGCAAAAGCATTAGGGTGATCTCAGCTGAGTCCAGCGGAGTTCGCGCCCAACAGCCTTAACTCACCAAGTGCCAGGCACCTCAAAATGTCATGATGATAACTGCAACCAGAAACCAAAAACCGGGTGCCAGGCACCCTCAACAGGAAGAGCTAAAAAACAACTGAGAAGGCAACAAAACAGGCGTTGCAGGCATAGTTACTCAGCCTGTTTGCATTGTGAGTTCAACTGCCTGTTATCTCGCGCACCAATTGCGGCAATCCGAGGGATGCGGGTGCCACGATAGGCTGAAACCGCACACCAAGAGCCGGTTTGGGAATTTGAGTGTCGACCACATAGCAACAGCAACTGGGTTGCACGCAATCAATCAAACCCGCCGCCGGATAGACTTGCAGAGAAGTTCCAACCACGATAAGAATATCGGCATCCCTGACCAAGCGCTCGGCCGCTGCCATCGCCGTTACCGTTTCGCCAAACCAAACCACATGGGGGCGCAATTGACTTCCCTGCGGACACAAATCTCCGAGCCGGATATCGTCGCCTCCGATCTCTAGTAAATAGTCATCATTAACCGAGCTCCGTGCTTTCATGATCTCTCCATGCAAATGGAGCACTTTGCTCGATCCCGCTCGTTCATGCAAATCGTCGATATTTTGCGTAACGATACGCACCTCCATAAAGCGTTCCAAATGTGCCAGAGCCAAATGCCCAGGATTGGGTTTGGCAGCACGCACATTTTGCCGACGCATGTTATAAAACTCGAGCACCAACTCCGCATTGCGCTGCCAGGCATCAACGGTCGCAACATCGTACACACTATACCCATTCCACAGTCCATCGCTCCCACGGAAGGTCTGCAATCCGCTTTCCGCAGAAATACCAGCACCACTCAATACCACGCACTTACCGCCTCGCATCAGGAAACCTCAATCAAATCGCGCCTGGGCCAAGCGGAGAGCACTGCTTTGATCAATGTGGCAAGCGGGATGGCAAAAAACACGCCCCAAAAGCCCCATATACCACCAAAAAACAACACTGCGGAAATAATGGCCAGCGGATGCAAATTCACCACCCGCGAAAAGAGAATGGGCACCAAGACATTCGCGTCCAGAAGTTGAATGATACCGTAGGCAATCAGAATGGAGGCAAATTCAGCTCCCATTCCGAATTGAAAAAAAGGCGATCAAGGCGATAGGAAAAGTCACCAGGGTAGCGCCAATATACGGAATCAGTACGGAAAAACCCACCAGCACCGACAACAGGAATGCGAAATTCAAACCAAGCAGCGTAAACACCAGATAGGTGACCCCGCCAACAATCAGAATCTCCCAAAATTTGCCCCTGATGTAGTTGGCAATCTGCTGATTGGTTTCTTTCCATACTTGTTGCACCAGTTCTCGTTCATTGGGCAAGTATTCAGCCAGCCAATTCAAGATCATGTTCTTGTCCTTGAGACAGAAGAAAACCGCCACCGGAACAATCACCGCATACACCACAAAGATCAGCAACGCAGGGATCGAAGATAAAGAATACGACAGCACCCACTGGGCAAAACGGTTCGTCTCGGCACGGAAGTTGGTAGTCAATTCGCGGACTTGCTGTTCGCTGAAGATGTTGGGGTATCGCTCGGGCAACAACAAAAGCATCTGTTGCGCCTGGCTGATCATGTTGGGTAGATCCTGCAACAACAAGGCGAGTTGACGATACATCGCCGGGATACCAGCCAACAGCACCGCCAAAAAAGCGGCCATAAACAAAATGAATACGATGATAACCGCACCCATTCTGGGAACATTGCGCCTGGTAAGCAATCCGACCAGTCCTTCCAACAGATAGGCCAGAACCACTGCGATAAAGATGGGCATTAGAATTTTACTAGTGAGTAAAATCAACACCGTTGCGCCAATTAACAGCAACGCCAGCAAGTTGACCCGAGGGTCGGAAAAATGGCGATCAAACCAGGTTTTCAAGTAATTCAGCATAACCCTGAGAGCTAGTGTTGCACCTACGTGACTAAACTGTCAAAAAAATCTTGTCAGGACAGGCAGCATGAACATAGTTGATGCTTAGAGGCTATAAAGCTACTCATTCCCAAATTTTTAAGTCATGCGAAAAAACATCATATCCTCCTCCCTACTTATCTCCCTCACAGCTATGGCTGCAACTGCTTTTGCCAATGACCCGGCCCCCCTCCAGGTCAGCATCAGCACCTTTCAACAACCCTCTGGCGCAAATCCATTCACCGGATTTCCCGCAGCTGTTGATGCCCGCTTCGCCCCGCTGTTCTCAGTTGTGCCCGACAGTCGTAACGACGCCACGCACATTCTGATCGAAGGTCTGGTTCCCATTCAACCAGGCTCCAATACTCTGGTAAGCAATTACTCAGCCTATAATCTGGAAACTCAACAATTACGCGATGGCGGCACCTTGTTCCTGACTGCCGATCCCAACGCACAGTTGCCTTCAACCTCGGTTGCTTCCCCGATCGTAGGTCTCGTACGCCGCGATGCCCCCTTCTCTTCCTTCACCGCAACCAATCCGGTTGCCGAGGTGGGTGGAGCTTCAGGAGCATCCTCATTCAGCATTGATCCAGCAGTCATCAACGTCAATTTACAGCGCGACCAACAGACCTTTACCGGAACTGTGAGCTTTGAAGTTGTCGATGCCAACACGCTGCAAATGACTGAAGATTTGGTACTCGGCGGATTCTCCTACCGCCCGGCCACTTTGGTTCGCGACGGCTTGCGCTTCTACGGCTTGCTCGAATCCCGCGCTGCCCAGGTTGACTACAATGCATCCATGTTGGTCATTGAATTGACAGGTCTGACCGATTCCAATGGCGACGGCATACCGGACATTTCGGATGACAGCTTCAATGGTGTGGTAGTAATCGGCGACATCAATCTTGCCGTTGGCAGCAGCTTGAGTCACCCGGTTCTCGGCCAATTGGTGGGCATTACTGCAGAAGGCTGGGCTGGTTCCAACTTCCTGTACAATGTTTTCGTGGGTGAATTCACCAACACTGAGCGTTGGGTATACAGTGACACCACCGGTTGGTTGTGGATGGCACCTACAGCAGGCACTGCAGCCGATGGCATTTGGTCGTACTCTCCTGAAAAAGGTTGGTTGCACACCAATTCTCAGTGGCAAGGGTTGTTCCGAGTGTTTGGTCCCACTGCTGGCGGCAATCAATTCGGCTACTTTGGCACCGGCAGTTTAGTCATGTCTCAGTAAGCTAAATACTAACTGAAAATTTCCAATTTTAAAGGCGTCACGCGAGTGGCGCTTTTTTGTGTTCATTCATCGATTGACCTTCAGCAAACAAAACGGTGATCTATTTAGATGCGAAGGCCGAATGTATTGCTGATATTGAATGATGATATGGGTTATTCCGATCTAGGTTGCTACGGGGGAGAGATTGATACCCCGAATCTGGATTGGCTGGCCATGAATGGATTGCGCTATACTCAGTTCTATAATACGGCCCGCTGCTGTCCATCGAGAGCATCGCTGTTGACGGGTGCCTATCCGCATCAAGCAGACGTGGGTGATATGGTTGGAGATGATGACATGGATGGGTACCTGGGTGATTTGTCCATGAACTGCGCTACTCTTGCGGAGGTGCTGAGTCACAACGGTTACAAAACATACATGTCGGGCAAGTGGCATGTGACCGGACACTATGACTCACAACACAATTGGCCCTGTCAGCGCGGATTCGATCGCTACTATGGAATGCTTTGCGGAGCAGCCAGCTATTTTGCCCCCAAAACCCTCAAAGTGGACAATACCTCTATCGAAGCACCCGAAGGAGATTTTTACTTCACCGATGCCATTTCTGAAGCGGCCATAGGCCATATCGAAGATCATCTGCGCCACCATGAAGGCACGCCTTTTTTTCAGTATGTAGCCTACACCGCTCCGCATTGGCCACTGCATGCACGCCCGGAGGATATCGCAAAGTATGCAGGAAAGTACGATTGCGGATGGGATGCCTTGCGCGAACAACGACTCCAGCGTATGCGCGACTTGGGCATACTTGGAGAGGAGGCCGCCCTGTCAGAACGGGATCCATCGCAACCTGCGTGGGAAGCCAGTGAATGCAAAAGCTGGCAGGCAAGGCGGATGGAAGTTTACGCAGCGCAAATAGATCGAATGGATCAAGGAATTGGGCGGATACTGAAAGCTCTGGCCGCCCAGGGACAACTGGAGAACACCCTGATTATGTTTCTGGCCGATAACGGTGGTTGTCATGAGGAAATAGCGGGTCATTGGGCAGAGAAGCTGGGTGGTTCGTTATCAGCACAAGCATACACACGCGATGGCAAAGCGGTGAGATTCGGCAATTCGCCTAACATCATACCGGGTGCAGAGGACACCTATTGCAGCTATGGCATACCTTGGGCCAACGTCAGCAACACCCCGTTTCGCAAGTACAAGTCGTGGGTGCATGAAGGGGGGATTTCAACGCCATTTATTCTGCATTGGCAGGCCGGCATCTCACGTAAAGGTGAGATTCGCACGCAACCCGCACAATTACCCGACGTTATGGCTACGATTCTCGAATGTACCGGGGCCAGGTATCCCGAATCCATCAACCATCGCTCGATCCAACCGCACGAGGGATTCAGCATGGTTCCCTCCTTTGTCAACGAACCGCACTCGAGGGAAATTCTATTTTGGGAACACGAAGGCAACGCTGCCATCCGTAGAGGAAAGTGGAAACTGGTGCGTGAATATGTGACACATTGGATTAAGGACGAGCATCTCCGACCAGGACAAACCCGTGGGCTGCAACCCTGGGAATTGTACGATATTGAAGCCGACCGGTCAGAACTTAACAACTTGGCCGATAGAGAACCGGGCATCGTGGCAGAACTGGAGATGCTTTGGCACAGTTGGGCCAAGCGCTGTAATGTTCGTCCATGGGATGAAGTCCTGGCCAAGCGGGCTGAGAAATCAACTTAACCTCCCCCACTCCCCTGGAGTCCTACCTTCTTACGCGCATGGTCACGGCACCAGCATCGGGGCCAAAGCATTGATGAGGTAACCGGTCACTACAATCGCAAACGCCGTAATGCCAAAGTAAATTCCAATTAGCGCCAACTTCATGACCCTGCGCACCATGATAGCCTCAGGTAAGCTCAAGGCAGCCATGGACATCATAAAGGCAAGTGCCGTACCCAGAGGAATGCCTTTACTGAAGAGGACAGCTGCTACCGGCACAATAGCCGCGCAGCCGCCATACAACGGCACGCCCAATAAGGTGGCCAGAGGAACCGCCATGACTCCAGTGCGCTCAACTACATCGTGAATCATGGTTTCAGGAACAAAATTGTGGATAAGTGCCCCGATACCAATACCAATCAACACCCAGATCCATATCTGTTTAAGGATCATCATCGCCTCCGCATAGCCAGCATAAAACCGGGTTTTCAAGCTGTGTTCCACATCCTCCGGCAAGGCTTTGACAGTAGTGGCGATGTCTCGCTCCAGAAAACGTTCCAGCCCCAGTCGCCCTATAACAAGGCCAGTGCCGATACCAATAGCCATTCCACTGGATACATATGCCACGGTGATTGGTAATCCAAATTCAGCCATCATCAATATCACCAGATATTGATTAATCAATGGAGAGGTGGTCATGAAGGCGAAAGTCACACCGAGTGGCACTCCAGCCTTTAACAGGGCGATGAAAATAGGCACAGATGAACACGAGCAAAATGGCGTCAGGGCACCAAACAATGCAGCGATGAGGTAAGGTAAAAATCCACTTTTATGCAGATAACGGCGCAGCGTACTCTCCGGCAACCAAGTGCGTGCAAAGCCAATCATCAAGATCATAACCCACAACAAAAGCAGGATTTTCACGCTGTCGTGCACAAACAACTGCAGCGCTTGTGCGTACCCCGCGTCCTCATCCAACCGGAGCAACTCAAACAATAACCAGCCCCAAAATGCGTCTAGCATTTGCCGCCTTTTCCATCACCACAGCAGCAATCCGAGGCCGCTTTTTGCTCGGCCTTTTGCTTCAACACATTGTCCAGTTTTGCAAACATGCGACCGATAAACCCCGACTTGCTTTGGGGCAACTCGTTCACTGCGGTGAATTCTTTACCGCCCTCATTCACCGCAGCGCAACAATCCGACTTTTGTTCTTCATTTTTCATAATGCCAAGGCTTGACGGTATCCGGATACGTAGGCACCAAATACCAGTTGAATCTCATCGCGAATCCTCCGGAATGCGTCCATTTCCGATTCCCCGGCACGCACTGCATGGGGAGGATCTTCAAATCCCCAATGATACCGCTGCAGTTGACCTGGGAATGTCGGACAAATTTGGTCAGCTTTCCCACAAACCGTTATTACAACATCCATCTTTTCAGTCAAAAACCGCTCCAAATGCTTCGACTCGTGGTGCGAAATATCAATGCCTATTTCAGCCAAGGCAGCGATAGCATTGGGGTGAACATAGCCAGCGGGCCTAGAACCAGCACTGTACACCTCAAACAAGTCTCCAGCCATGCTGCGCAATAGTCCTTCAGCCATATGACTGCGACAGGAGTTACCGGTACACAAAATCAAAATTTTCTGTTTCATAGTCATTGAGTTAAAAGTTCAGCACAACCGCTACCGATGAGTTGTGCCCGCTTTTGCAGATCACTTTTGAAGCAAAGATGCTCACCGGCAACGTCTTGCAAACACCGCAGATTTTCATGCAGCAACGCACCGCCGCCCTCTGCCAATCTGTATATCATCCACTGCGCCTTGCGCGCCCAACTACCAAGCCGTGGTCTTTCATATATTTAAGCTGCTTGGAAATTTTTACCTGGTCTGTTTCCAATATTTCCATCAAGTGGCACACACACAACGGACCCGCCTTCAACAAATTCAATATCCGCAACCGCTGTTCGTCACATAAACACTTGTACACACTGATTATTTCCATGCTTTTGTATATTCCATCAGCGGAATATAAGATCAAGTCGAAAAGTTAATTCTTGTTCAATTGACAATCCACCTGCAACGATAGACACTGAATGCATGAGCTCTGAACTATCTGCGCACGAAATTTCCTTAGCGCTCAACGATCTGCCGGATTGGACGCACACTGATGATGCATTGATCAAAACTTATGTTTTCAAAACCTTTCGTGAAGCTATGGGTTTTCTCGTTCGAGTGGGATTCGAAGCAGAGGAAATGAATCACCATCCGGAATTGTTCAATGTCTATAACAAAGTGCGCATCACACTGCGCACGCATGATGCCGGAGATGTGGTCACGGAGAAAGATATCAAGCTGGCCGCGAAAATTGAGCAATTTCTCGCACCATAGGGTGTCAGCTGGCTGAGTCCGAAAGTATGAGTTTTCTAGCGCCCAACGAGAGCACGCAACCAATCCTTGATGTGGCCGATAACCTCCGGTCCAAAGGCAATGAAAGCGTAGATAAGCGCACCGTATAATAGCACTGCTAGAACTCCCAGAGCGCAGGCAAATATAGCAAAAAGACCATCCTCCTCGCTCAGTCCGACCCCAATCAAAAAGATTACCATCGCCGGCAGAGTGTTGGTGAGCGGAATTGGCACAATCATCAATGCCGCCATACAAAAAACCAAAAATCCCATTCCAACTCTGCCGCTGCGCTTACCTATCCAGCGCAAGCGCGGCTTGATGATCCATTCGACTTTGCTGAAAAACCAGCG
>JAJOKB010000062.1 GCA_021208135.1 Verrucomicrobiota bacterium
CAAATTTGCGCGCCAAATCCGCTACTTTGGAGACTAAACTGTAGCGCCCACACATAGTCTCAGAATCGTCGATTGTCGTAGTTTACAGGCACTGGCTTGTTTTCAAGCAAATGCTGTACCATCCAGTCTGTGCAAGCGGGAGCATACAGTGCCCCGTGCGAGCCAAATCCATAGCATATGCTCAAGTTGGGGAGCTCAGGATGGGTTCCCAATACCGGCAGATAATCGCGAATGGCCGGGCGTACACCACTGTAGCAATCCACCACCCGGAAGTTGCCGCGCCAGTTGCGGCGCAGAGACCACTCCAAGGTCGTGCGTGCAGAGATGGTTGGCGGGGCTTCAAAATGGCTCCAGGCGTAGGTTGAACCCATGCGCCAACGGTTTGCGGAAAGAGGCTGCAACCAATGACTGAAGTGCCAGACTGTAGTGGGATCCAGAGTATCTCCCAAAGTTTCGATCTCAATGAGTTCACCGCGCGCCGGATTGTGTTCGACGTGCTGCCAGAGAGGTTCCTCCGACAAGCGCCAGCCTCTACAGTCCACCACCCTGTGCGCCATCGACTGTACTGCGCTCAACGCAACCCTGCCCGCGCTAAAACAGTCCGCTTCCAGCAGCGCAGACCGCACGTAAGCACAGACCGCTTGCAGGTCCACATACCCTCCCCCCCCTCCATGAGCACCGATCCGTGCGGATCCACCCAAAGCTCACCGTGTGCACCGGGTTCCAAAACATGCGCAGGGCCAATACCACAACTCAAGGCATCCGCACAGTGCTGGGCAGCAAAGGTCCGTTGCTCTGCCGTGCTGAAAAACCGGACCACTGGATGCGGTGAAAAAAATCTGCGACCGGAAGACTGTTCCATAGCTGCAAACAGGGTGCGCGCAGTCGACCACAAGACCTGCGCATTCTGAATCGGCGTGAATTTCCGACCGGTCAATGGAGTCATCAATCCTGGACTCACAGCAGAAGCAGCGCCCGGCAAATCTTCGTGCCAAACATGAATGTCTGCTCCGGCGCGCATCAAACGCCAGGCCAACAACGATCCGGCAAGCCCCTGCCCGAGGATGGCGATATCCACCTTGCGTTTCATTTGCGGTGATCCCACGGCAGGACAACCCCGCGTTCAACCGGATGATCCCACACTTCCACCGGATCCCAAATTTTCCCGGGATTCAGAATGGATCGGGGATCCAATGCCTGCTTGATCGCACGCATGGCCCGCAACTCAGCCGGATTGTGTTGCAGCGCGATAAACGGACTTTTTGCAAGACCTACACCGTGTTCACCGGTAATCGCCCCCCCCAAATCCACAACCGTTTGCATCAACCACTGGATACCTTCGCGCGCCTTGGCTTTATGTTCCGGATCGTCGCGATTGTACATGATATGAACGTGGAAGTTGCCGTCTGCAGCGTGTCCAAAGGTAGGAGTGGCCAAACCTGTGCGCTCCTTGAGTTCAAGGGTGGCAGCCAGCAACTGTTGCTGACTGCGCAAAGGCACAACGACATCTTCATTCAATTTGCTGTCCCCCAATTGAAACATAGCCTGGGAACAATTGCGCCGCACCCGCCAAAGTTCTTCAATTTTTTCTGCACTGGTAGCGTGCAGGATTGCCTGAGCATGCGCTTGCATCAACTCGGTTAAACGCACGCTTTGCAGCCGTACAGCATCCTCAGGACCATCCAGTTCTACCAGCAAAAGCGCACCACCTGCATGTCCGGGAAACACACTGCGTTGCCACATGCGTTCAGTACATACAACGGACTGACGATCGAGAAATTCCAATGCGCTGGGCAACAGGCGCTCGGTGAGAATGGCTTCAACTGCACACAAGGCACTGACTTCGTCAGCAAAAACCGAACAAAAAAAGTTTGGCGAGACTCAGGTGCCGGAATCAATTTAAGTACGGCTCCGGTGATCACCCCCAAGGTACCTTCAGAGCCGATCCACAAATCGCGCATGTTGTAGCCGGAGACATATTTTTTCACACCCGCCCCCCAGCGTACAAATTCACCAGTGGGCAGAAATCCTTCGAGCGCGTACACGTAATCGCGGGTGACGCCGTATTTGGCGCCGCGCAAGCCACCGGCGTTACAGGCCAAAGTGCCGCCTATGGTGGCGTATTTGGCTGAACCCGGATCAGGAGGATAGGTCAATCCATGTTTGAGGGCAGCCTGGTCAAGAGCCTGAACAGTCACCCCAGGTTGAACGTAGGCCATTTGCGATACAGGATCGATGTGTAATTGCTGCCACTGGGAAAAATCCAGCACCCAACCACCGTGCCAGGGAGTGGTGGCTCCGGTGGTGGCACTGCCAGCCCCACGAGCGGTCACGGGCACCGACAGCTCATTGGCAAGCCGCAAAACCTGCCCGACCATTTCCTCATCGCGCGGAAAAACAACCGCATCCGGCAAACGGGACAGACGCAGATTGTCCATCGACGAACGAAACAGCACATCCTCGGCAACCGAAACGCTCGCCTCGCCAATGACTTGGCGCAGTTTGTCTGTGGAAGTCATGAAAATCAGAGGGATTTGACCAAAATCTTGGAATTCCTGCCACTGGCTTTGGCTGTATTGCGCAGGACAGGTGGCAAATCCTTCAATTCTCCGTCTTGAAATCCACATACCTTGCGAAAAAATCCATAGGCTTGAGTCGTCAAGGCGACTACGCGCTTTTTGCCTTCGCCACGCGCCAGATCGCAGGCATAATCAACCAGGGCTTTGCCGATATTCCGACCTTGATAGGCTGACTGCACATAAACTGAGCCTAGTTCCACCGTTGTGCTGCGACCGAATGAGGATAAGCGAACACAACCAATCACGCTGTCATCAATCTCGTACACAAGGTAATCCTGCACCGACCTTTCAATGCTCAGGCGGGTGCGCTGACGCAAGGCCTCGGTCTTCACTGCGCTTTTGGTAATATTGTAGATAGTAGCGACATCCTTCCGTTTAGCCCTGCGAATCTGAGCATAAGGATTGGAATGGATCATGGATCCAATGCCCACCTTGGAAAAAATCTCGGTCAACAGGCCATCGTGAATCCGGCAATCGATCAGGTGGGCACGGGGAGTGCCACTTTCGATTGTGCGCACCGCGTGTTCTGCTTTACTGCGAACATTGGGCGGGATCCAATCCGGGTGTTTTTCCAGGACCTCACGCACTTCCTGCACCGAAATGTTTAATCGAAACTCTCCCTGAATCGTCAATCCTGGTTCAGGAAACATAAAAATCAATTTGGAAGCTTGCAGCTCGCGGGCCACTTCCGCTGCTAAAAGATCGGAATTGACGCGCAATGGATTGCCGTCGCGACTGTGAGCCACAGGTCCCAGCACGGGAACAATTTCCTTTTCCAGCAATTGGCGGATAAACTCAACGTCAACCCTGTCCACTTTGCCGGCGTATAATTGATCTTTACCCTTGATAATACCCCGTTCTGCGGAGCGCACCGCATTGATCAAAGCGCAACGCAACCCATTTTGAGTCAATCCTTGAATAATTTGCTGACCAACCCTGGCGTTAGCTCAATAGCAAGACCTAGAGTTTTTTTATCGGTTGGACCATAGCCCCGGGCATCTGTTATCGCGATATTGCGCTCAGTGGCAAGCGCCTCCAACTGAGCACCGATGCCATGTACCAAAACCACATTGATATTCAAATTGCGCAAAACGGCAATCTCGAGGAACAGATTAACCAGACTGTCTTCCTCCATGACCGCACCGTCCAAAGCAATCACAAAGGTGTGATTTCTCCAAAGTGGGACATACTTCAAGACCCCGCGCAAATCGGTGGGCTTTAAATCCGGCATGTTAGCTCGTCCTTCCATCCGACTACTCAATGACAACCGTCCTAAGCTTTCAAGATTGATTTGAGGTTGCCAAAAGCCCATGAGGATCACTTTACTGCTGATCATGTTGTTCAGGTGCCTTTTCATACTCCTCGCTCTCACCTACTCCGTGCATGGGGAAACCATACGTGTCTTTGGTTCGGATCTACTCAGCGGTGCATTGCAACAGGCTCTGCGCGACTTCGCACAAGCAGACGACCTGCAGGTGGATGTTGCCTTGAGCGGATCGAGCATCGCACGTCGCGAGATCGACAATGGGCGGGCACACATTGCCATCCTGGCTGCCCCCGATGGCCGATTGTCAATTCCCGATCACAGGGCTGTACCTCTCGGCTTCCAAGTGGTTACCGTGATCGTTCACGAAAGCAATCCCGTTACCCAACTGAGTATCCCTCAATTAGTTTCCATTTACGCACAAGGCGCACCCGTTAATATCGAAGATTGGGGAGCACTGGGCGGCGGCGGAGTTTGGCGCGCACGAAAAATCAACATGAACGCCATCCGCATGCGCAACAACATAGCTTTGGAAATCTTTAACAATTTGGTGCTCGGCGACCGCGAAATGAAAACCGCCGTGACCTTCTGGCAGGATCCCCGCGCTCTCGGAACCCGCGTCATGGAAGATAACTCGGCTATAGCCATCATGCCCTCAGCAGCACAGCGCCCACTGACTCGCACCTTGGCCATCGCCGCCGAGGCAGGAGGTCAGGCTTTCCCACCCACCCCTGAGAATGTGCTTTTCGGAGATTATCCATTGCGCATGCCTTTCTATATTGTTTTCCGCAATGGCTCTGAGGACACCAATCCTACCATCAATGCTTTATTGCGTTTTTTATTGAGCGACGAAATCGCACAAAAATTAACCGCAGCCGGCTTCATGCCCTTGGTACAGCGCGAGCGCAGACAGTATTTGGAAGATTGGAGTCAGTAACCCCAAAGCGGTGGAGTTTTACCGCGGGTTGAAACCCGCGCTCCGGGGGTGTACCGCTGGTTCGGAACGTGGATTTCAATGCACGAACGGGGTTAACTGCCCAGCCAATTCGCGGGTTGAAACCCGCGCTGCTAAATTACGCAAATTCAAAAATCATATACGCAGAACCGCGTAGAAAGTTGGGAATGGATTGGCTAGTATGTGGGTTCGTGAATCCCGAGGGGGGATCACAGAACACATACTCAATAAAAAGATGAATCCCCAACATGAATAAAACCACTACATCCCCTTATTTCCCTGCTGCTCGTGGGCGGCAGCGTAAGCGCACAGATCATTGGCACTGTCGGAGTTTACGACGAGAACGTTGTCAATGCCAACACTTGGAATCTGGATGTGTCCGCCGATAAGCGCGTTTCCAGTTCGGTACTGGGAGGCGACTTCACCACCAGCGTTCTGGACGCCTTCAACAACAACCGGGGCGGAGTGGCCAACTTTGACGGTGCTGGCGAAAGCCTGACCTTCACCGGCGGCGTCAGCGCGGGCAACCGCATGATCCTCGGCACGGATTCCGCTCTGCAATTGGCGTTTACGCTCACGGATCCGGATGCGTCAGCCATTCCGAACGGCAATCAAATCGTCGGAGCCGGAGGCAACAGCAGACTACCTATTTCCGGAGCTAATCGTTTGGCGATCCGTTATTCGATGGTGTTTGAATTTGAAGGCATTTATGACGCGACTGGAACAACCCTGATCCCGGATGCAGGGGTCACGCAATTCGGCATTACCATGCTAAGCCGCGACAACCGTGCCTGGACAGGCGATGTCATTGTAACTTTTTCCGATTTATCCACGCAGACAATTTCGGCATTTTCAGTTGCACAAAGCGTCGATACCACAGAAACCTTCATCGGTTTCGCAGCCCCCAGCGGTTTGTTTATCAATCAGGTAGCATTCATTAGAACCACCGCGGGCGAATACACTGGTGGATTCGATGATTTTGGTGTGGTGGTAATTCCGGAACCCTCTACCTATGCCATGATTTTGGGACTGTTTGTTATTGGGGTAGCGGCGGTCCGCCGTCGCTTACGCAAGTAGTGTAGTGTAGGTAATCCCCCGCTGCTGCGAGGACTGGATCTGACCATCAGAATCGGTTTTCGCAGCAGTTTTTGCTGGTGAGCAGTGTGATCTGCCGATAAAAAAAGCCGTATATTCATGTCGACCTCTGAGAACCGATTTAAAGCCGAAGTTGCGCGGGTACCGTTCAGCACGCGCGGCAGTTACCTGTGCTTCAAACATCCGATATCCCGTCGTTTGACAGACGGAACTGCCCTGCCCGAAGGGTTATATTTGTGCACCGTGCGCGGGGAATCGGCAGTCAAGGATGTGCTCAAGGTTGAGGCTATGTATGCTGGCGAGGTAGTCGAGCGCATGACTCCAGTATCATTGCATCTCGAAAATGCCATCGGCGGACGCATTGATATTGTCTTTGAAAGCGCGGACAGCATACGTATTCGCTGTCGGGGCATGGGGCTGCGTCTGGTCCGAGCTGACTGGCGACCGTTTGATTGCATTATTGAGCGAGAACCTGACCAGTGGCTACTCAGCAGTTATCTCAACAAGTCGCATTACGCTATTCAGAGGCTTTCGGGGAGACTTGAAGTAAATGCGCCATGGGAACGGGTACGCTGCCCTCGATTAGCATAGAACTGCATCCCCGACAGCGAGACTGATGAAGCCGAGCTGAGGCTGGAGGAGTATCAACAGTGCTGGTCGCCAGAAATTTCGCAGATACAAGCAGCGGATTGGGATAGCTGTTGTCAGCAGCGCACACAGGATTGGGAAAACTGGTTATCCAGACAAATTTCTGCACCTCAGCCTCTGCAGGAGGCAAGAACGCTCGCCAGTTACATCAATTACTCCTGCATCGTGGGTGACTCCGGTCATTTTGATCGCGAGGCCCTGCTGATGTCCAAGTTTAAGATGACAAATTTTTGGACCTGGGACAACTGCTTCAATGTGCTGGGGCACGCATTCAGCGATGCCCAATTATCCTGGGATCAAATGCTATTGGCTTTTGCCCATCAAACTGAACACGGTCAACTTCCTGCCTCATTCAACAATGCCGAGTTGCATTTCATGGATGCCAAACCGCCGATTCACGGTTGGACTCTGGCCAAGCTGATGAAGGAAACGGATTGGGTGGGACTAGGGAAATTAAACGAAATCTATCAACCGTTGGCAGACTACACAGATTGGTGGTTCAAATTTCGCGACCACGATGGCGATGGCTTCCAGCGGCGTTTCACGGCAATGATACCGGATGGGATAATGCCTCGGTATTTGATAAACGCCCCCCGGTAACCACCCCGGATCTGAGTGCCTACCTGGTGATCCAGATGGAAGTGCTGAAACAAGTGGCTACCGTATTGGGCAAAGAGCAGGAGTCGCTGGTCTGGCAACGCCGCGGTGAGGCCCTGTTACAATTGATGATCGAGCGGCTCTGGGACGAAGATCGCGGCCAATTTATCTCGCTGCAGGCAAACGGTATCGACAGGGCTCCCGGAGACAGTCTGATCAATTTCATGCCTATCGTTCTCGGCAAGCGCCTGCCCAAACGACTGTTTGCACGCATGGTGGAAGCGTTGATGCAGCCAGAGCGATTCCTTACAGACTGGGGACTCGCCACCGAGTCCGTGTGCTCACCCTATTACAATGCTGAAGGCTATTGGCGCGGTCCCATTTGGGCCCCATCAACCCTACTGATCTGGGATGGTTTGTTTGAGGCTGGTTACGTGGCGGAGGCTAATAGTGTTCGCGAACGCTTTCTGGCGCTTTGTGCGCGTGCTGGATTTCCTGAAAATTTCCATGCCACCGAAGGGCGCGCTCTGCGCGACCCCACCTATACCTGGACCTCCAGCAGTTTTTTATACTTGTTGTCGCACTGAAATCCAGAACCTGTTGCGACAGTAATGAATCCACAGCCACGTGGATCCAATGATGGTCAAACCCAATGCATGGGTCCTACACAGAATTGTTGGCGCTGTTGGCGGGTTGTTATCTGCATGCGCCCAATTGAAGTCCAGGAGAAATCATCGGGTAAGCCAGGGCATTGACTGCTGTCGAGGACCAAAGCGGCAAGCGCCTCCGACCAGGGTGCCTGCCACTCAAACACTGCCCCCTTTGCCACTGCTTCGAGTAATTGAATCTGGATGGTGGCAACCCGTCGCGCGGTTGGATCGACCAGCCCAGATGCAGGATGGACTGCTTATTGCACGAGCCGAAATCTGCGCAAGAATGGAGAATAACCGCAATGGCTTCGTCAGGGTTATCAGGGCGTGCTGGACAAAACAGCCAAGGTTTATCCGCACGATCAGGGGCAGTTGCCCGGGCATTATTGGCAAAATGGCGCGTCGATCCGGACTCCCAACGCCACCCCAATCCAAACCTAATATAACCAGCCACAGCACCGTTGTCTGCTGGGTCGCCGGCAGACATGGCATCTGCATACACTACAGGGGAGCATTGAGAGATTCCGTTGCAGGTAACAATTGAAAAGGCTTGGACAGGCTGCTCGCGGAGAATAGGAGCGGGCAACCAACATCTGAAATTCTCTGGCAAAGTGAGATCGGCTGTCCACCAAATTGCTGTGTGCGCATCGTGCATTGAGTCAGGAGAAGGGAGCGCTGCGTGATTCCCCAGCAAATGCTTTTCCATCCAGGCAATGGCCAGATTGGTTTGCGCCGGGTTGAGGGAGTGATCCACATTCGCGGAATATAGCCGGGTACAAGGACCGGTCAGGGACTCAAGCATGCGTTCGGCGGTGGAAAGCCGCCCAAAGAAATCATTGGTACTGTTGAGGAAACAGACCGGAGCTTTGATCCTCGGTACCAGAACCGGAGGCTCAAGATGTTGTTGCCAAAATTTCATGACTTCCGGCCCATGTTCAGGTTGTGAACCGTTGGATGCAAACAGACCTCCACATCCAAAAGCTGGCACTAACGCGCTGACCCCGTTATGATAGGCGGCCAAAATCCAGGAAAGATACCCTCCCCAGCTTATGCCGACCACGCCGAGTTTGTCAGGGTCAACTCCATTGGACTCGGACAACCAGTGCAAACAAACGCAGGCACATTGAAAGGCAACAGGCAGCACGGCGCTTTGCAAGGACTTGGTGGCATTGAACTGAGTCACTAAATCCGGTGGAAACTGAGTCGTGCGTTCAGGCGGGCGGTTGCCAACGCCCTCTATTTGCCAGTCAAAACTGGCAGCAACATAACCCCTGGTGACCCATACCTCAAGGTCTCCGGGATGAATGGTTTGAGCGCCGCCAACAATGTGTAAGACGCCGCCTCCATTCCCCTGGCCCGCGGGTTCTTCTTTGCGCGCGAATAAAGAAACCGGTCGATCCATCCAATCCTTGAACTCCAGCCGCACTTCCCGCACAACACTCTTGTCCGGGCGCACCTCAGTATGAATCGGACGTACAGTGTACGATGGAGTCAAAGGCTGCGGCGGCCAAACAGGTGCATGGGGTAATGACATGACGTCATGTGACACCGTAAAGGGAGCCGTTGTCTATCTAAATTAGGATTACTATAAACAAACAGCCTCCCCCGCTATGGGAGAGGCTGAGTTTACGAATCAATTGACTGCTGCTCGACTAGAAGCGATAGCGCAGAGTCAACATGGCAGCCCAACGGGAAGAGCTGGGCTCACCGCGACCGCCGTGCGGATTGAATTGGCGATCAGCCAACTGCGCATTGGCGCTACGATAAACATACTGCTGTGCGGCGGCGTCGTAGGTCGCTTGAACCGCCTGCTCGGACTTCACGAAGAAGCTGTTGCTACCTTGAATCACGCCCCAGGAACGATTGATCAAGTTACCGACATTGAGAATATCGAGGCCGATCTCGAATTTATGACGCCAACCGGGCAAGGAGATCTCCTGATTGATGCTGATATCAAACTGGTGCACGAATGGATAGCGGTGCGATGCAGAAGGCACCACAGCACCCGGTGTCAGGTTGTGTGAATCCACAATGCGCCAGAAAGTGGCTTCAGTTTCTGGAGTATCGAACCGCACCAGCGGATCACCGCCGCGAAGAGGCACATAAATCAAGTCGTTATTGTTAACTCCATCGCCATTGACATCGTTGCCGAAGCGCAAACTGTATGGCAAACCGCTGCGGCCCTCATACAGTAAAGAGACAGAAGTACGGTGTCCGCGAGCCAGTTCAAAATCCTTGCGCACTACACCGAGAAAGCGGTGGCGGATTTCCAATTCACCGCGGCTGGCAACGTCTTCACCGGGATTCAGCACCATACGACCTGCCCAGTTGGAGCGGGCCACGGAGGAAGTACCGTATTGCACTTCACGCACCACCGAGTTGACATAGGATAAACGCCAGTACCAGCCGTCATCCTGACGAGGACGCTCGAGGGAGAACAGGAACGACCGGGACTCACCCTTGCTGGTGTTGGTGAGGAAAATAGTGTCCGGTACAAAACGCGAATCATTGACGCCAGAGAAGATTTCGCGGCCATCTGGAGCCACAGTTGCCACACGGCGGTTCAAATTGGTGAACAGCACATCCTTGTTCACCCAACTCAACTCCGCTTCGGCAGTGAAGATATAGTCTGTTCCCAAACGGTGATCGAAGCCCAAAGTCGCCTTCCAACTGCTGGGCAATTCGAAATCGGGATCCAATGCCACCACCTGCTGGGCACGGGCCGCAGGAGCGAACTCAGGCTGATTGAACGGATCCGCGGAAAACACCGGTGTGTTGGCGTTGCTAACATCAACCGACTGGAAATTCAAACCAGTGTTGGAATAACTGTTGGACATCCACACTCTGGGCATACGGCCATAGAACAGACCTGCACCACCACGGATTTGGCTAGTATTGTTATCATCCAACTTCAAATTGAAGCCAACGCGAGGTTGAATGACAAACTGACCATTGTAAGTGTGGTTGTTGGCGAACCCAAATGCGTCCTCAAACGTAGCGTTGTAGTCTGGGCGATCGCCAAAGTCAGGCACGTCGATACGAACACCGTAGTTGAGTGTCAGGCGATCGTTGACACGCTGGGTATTCTGCACGAAGAAACCGTGATTTGCCTCACGAAACTCTGCCGCCGGCTGGAATCCAGGGCGCTCAAATTGGTGGCGGTAACGACCTGCCCAACCTGCAGTTCCGGCGTTGAGGAAAGCTTCGACACTGTTGAATTCATAAGTGCCAAACCAATCCTGTACGAATGCATTGAATATGGTGTTGTGTTCCAATTGATAACCGAAAGACAGCGTGTTGTTGAAATTCAACTCATAGGTGCCGACCAGTTCAGTGGTCCAGGTGTCCACTTCCAAAAGATTAAAATGGCGGCTGCGTTCGGTACCAAAACGAACACTGCCCACTTGGGTGACACCTTGAAGCGGAACATTGTTGATGATGACTTCTGGCAGGGCGCGTTCAAATTTGGGCTCCGAACGATATTCGCTGTAAGAAACCGAGAATTCAGTGCTCAGATCCAGACTCCAGGTACTGAAAAGCTGTGCGATGTAAGAGGTGTTTTCAATTTCCTGGTCGTACCAATGCGTATCGAAGGACAAGTTATTGCCACCAAATCCGGGAAATGTCGGGCGGGAAGAGGACACCGTATTGTAGCGGAAAGTAAAGCGGTGATCCTGACTGATATCCCAATCTACGCGGGCCAGAAAGTTATCATCCTTCAGTTTCAAGTCCACGGCCTGAGAAGCCTGCCCCGGATTTAAGCCCAATGCATTGGCCTGAGCCACAATGCTGTTCAAAGCATCTGCTGTGGGGAAATTGTTGATGGTCGGTGGATTGCGATCTTCGCGCACACGCTCGTAGGCTATGAAGAAAAACAACTTGTCCTGAATGATCGGGCCGCCAAAGGTCAAGCCGAGTGTCATTTCCTCAAAGTCAGGCACGCGCACACGGGAACCATCCACGCGCTCAAGCTCCTTCTGCACAAACCGCTGATCGCGATAGGTCATGTACAAAGAACCTGAAAACTCATTGCCACCGCGACGGGTAACCGCATTGACCGACGCACCGGTAAAACCACCACGGCGCACATCAAATGGGGAAGTCGCCACCGAAACAGCTTCTATGGAGTCCAATGGAACAACATTGCGCTCTGCGGCAGTATTGTTGCTATTGAGCTCGAAGGGGTCGGATGCGCTGACACCGTCAATCAAAATGCTGTTGTAACGGTTAGAGGCACCACCGGCTGAAAAAGCCTGTCAGAAGGATCACGGTTAAAGGAATGCGCGGATCCAGACGCAGCAGTGAGTTCAGCGAACGGTCGCCAACCGGAATGGCAGCGATATCCTCTGAACCCATTTGGCTGCCGGCACCAAAGCGGTCGGATGCAAAAAAGCGGTCGGAGGAGGAACCTACGACTTCGAAAGCTTCGAGTTCGATAATTTCATCGCTCTGTAGAGCCAAGGTGACTTCGGCTTCTGCACCGAGATCAAGAAAGATATTCTGCTGAAAACCGCGCACAAATCCGGGCGCATCGGCAGACACTGTGTATGGACCACCCGGGCGCAACCCACGCACGGAAAAAGTACCGTTGCCGCGGGTTGAGATCGTAGTGCGGGTACCAGTCGGTTCGTGTACAACAACGACGTCTGCGTTGGCTATAGCCGAACCGCGGTCGTCAATGACCCGACCTACCAGGCCGGAGGTAGTAATCTGAGCAACCATCTCAGGTTGGCTTGCCCATATAAACACCGTTAAGAGAAGCGCCACAGTCCATCGTGACAGCCCCTGAAGTTTGAGGAATGAGTTTTGATTCATCGCTAGTTTGGTGATTGATTGATAGCGTAACGATGACAGACCGTAGGCCAGCGAATTTAGAGTTCAAGGCGCTTTCTCGATTGCGTTCAAATTTTAATCTGTTTGTAACCAAAATGTTTCATTGACGCGTTTTTTAACATAACAAGCGACTAAAAACACCGATTAGGACCCAAGTTGCACTTATAAAAATGCCTGTGGGTTACTGGTCTTGCAGTTGGATGAGCAGACGAAAAAAAGGCGCTGTTATCGATAGCAACAGGCACCGTTATCCAACTGGATTCAGGCGTGGGATCGACCGGTTGATCAAACTCAATAGCATGCCATAACAAGAGGTCACTAGAGCCTTGCAAGTGGTAACGCAGATCAGCGGCGTGAGGATTGAACGGGAAGCTGACTTCCAACGCAGAATGAGCAGAGAGTGCGAGCCCAACCGCTTGCGGCGCATCGTTGGGACCCAATCCCAAGGCGTACCTTGCCAATTGAGAAATCCCACTGTGCTGAGGGTCGGCATGGGGTGCGCTGATGGCAGGATCCTGACGTTGCTCTGGTTGGGGGTAGTGCAAACTCACCCATTGCTGAAAACTGGTAGGCAAACCGAGCCGCAACAACTCAACCACAGCGCCGTTAATGGCGCTACCATCTCCTGACTGAACAACATGCGGCACCATTGACCATGTCCAGTGATCCGAAGCATTGGCGGGTCGAAAACCCCCTTGTTCATCGGCGAGGTAGAGTCTGACATCAAGCATTTCCGCCAGTTGCGCAACGGCATTGGGGCCGGCTAAAAAAACTCCGGCGCGCGGGCGGCTGCCAACAACAAATGCTGAATCTTGCAAAAACAGCTCTAAAATCAACGACTGCGGGTTACCCTCTGGTATTGATTCCAGCACCAACTTGCCCGGATGCTCTGGGAGCATGGCTTGCACGGTCACACCAGAGGCTGAATATGCCGTCAAATTGTGCGTTCCGGGACGAATCAGACCTGCTCCGGAAACTGGTCCCGTGCGACCCGACCCCGTGAGTTGGCCGTTGGCAGCCAATACAAATGGTGCAGAGACGTTGCCGTGCACAGCCACCGTACCGTTGGCAATCGCAACACTGCCCTGCAGATGGGGACTATCCGCATTGAGAATCAATGTTCCTCCACCGGATTTGGAAAAATCAGCGGTTCCGCTGACCGGGCCGTCCAGCACAAGGGTGTTATCTGCACCATCCACGTGAATGGAGGCATCGCTGGTCAGAACGAGGGAATTGGCTAAACTGGCACTGTTATGGTGTGAACCCGGTTCATAGCGAATGGCCCCGAGGACACCCATTCCCTGGCCCTCTGCAACACCGGAACGTCCAGAACCAGCCATGTGTATCGTTCCGCCAAAAGCATAGTTACGGATAGGCTGCTCCTCGTTGCTCTGGGAAATCAACAGCAACTGACCACCAGGTCTTATCTCGATACCAGAGGCGTTCGCGGGAGTGGACGGTTGGGTGAACGCCAATACTCCCTGTTCTATGGTCACCGGGCCGGAAAACAATTTTCCGGGGCCAGTAAGCGTAGCCTTCCTGGACCCGATTTGATTAGCCCTCCTGTGCCAGTCCAGCTTTCTCGCATACGCAAAGCGCCAAACTCAGGGCCACCCGCAATTGTCTGAATGTCCAGACGCAGATCGGTACTCAGGACCACACCGGATGAAAGGTTAAACTCTACCCACCCCTGCCCTTCACCTGATACCTCGAGAGCGGCTGCCTCCAAGCCGCCATCAAATGTCAAAGGACTGTCTGCGGCTACATCTGTCAGGCGCGTGCGCCAGGCATTTTCACCAGTCCCGAAGGAAAGGTGGCCAATGGTAACCGGCCCGGTAATGGAGATAACGCGGTCAGCGGCGTTGGCAGCAGGGATGAAGGCAGAAGCAGCTGCTCCCTGCGGATATATATGGGTACTCCAATTGCCGTTCAGATTCCAGTCGCCACTGCCCGTGGGAAGAAATACAGGCAATGTGCCAACTTCGGTGCCGCTCTGGACGAGAATATCATCCAGCCTCAACTGTGCTCTTGGTCCTGAAGTTCCCGATACATGATGATACACCCAGCGCAGAAAAACCAAAGGTTGGTCGTCTGCTTCGGCTGGCAGAGCGATCCAATCGAATCGCACTAACTCACCGCTCTCAGACCGGATATACTCAACAGGAGCACCCTGATTTAAAACGTCGATCCAATCACCGGCAAGCCCTACCCTGTATTGCATCCGCAGAGCATAGATACGAGAGTTCGCCAACAGGGTGTCAGCAGTCCAGGAAACTTTAGCGCCAACGATACCCGAAGTATTCAACGTCAGCACTGCAGCACCCACATCGCGCCCGCGCCCGGTATTGATAAAACTGATACCCTGAGAACCCAAACCATTGATGCGGGAACGGGAACTCGCATTGTAGGGCTTGCTGACATCATCAGGATGGGCTGCATCCTGAGCCGGGATAGAGTAGGCAAACAACAGCGGTTGGTGCAAACCGGGGTCACTGACATCGCTTTGAACAAAGAGCATATGGTCAGGATAAGTGCCTGCTTCAGCCTGCGGTGACCACTCAGCGAATGAAAAAAACGCCCTGTGCCAATATGTGCGGACTTCCATAAATCAGAACTCTGAGCTGATCCGAAAATATAACGACACCTCTGTCGGTAACGGTCAGCTCCACCAGTGCATCGCCCGCACGCAAACCAGTAAAGTGCAATTCATCCTGAATGCGCTCGACAGCCAAAACCGCAGGGTCCGAAACCGATGTGACAACATCGACATCGATCATATTATCAGAAAAAAACCAGTCGGATAAAGGCACAGAGAACGCCACTTCAGCAGCCAACTCAAGGACCTCAGGTGGTCCGCTTGGAATCGAAGTAAACACGGGCTCAATGGTGGTTGCACCGGTCAGCAGAACACTGATTTCCGGGTTACTGGACAGCACTTCGGGTGCCGTCTGAGCCGACCTCTGAATCAACCAATGGTCCAGCCGGAAACCGGGCTCCGGTGCAGCATGGAGGCGCACCGCCACCCCATTGAAATAGATTCCTGTCCAGGATCCAGCCGAGGTAACGACACCCGGCGTTTGATCGTCCAGGGTGATGGAATTGACCCGCACGCTGCCTTGATGCGCACTGAGACCAGAGATAGTCAGGGGCCACTGGTGGGCGATCCCAAAGTAATCCCTGATGTGGGTGCGCTGCCTGGCAGGATGATTGCGAGCCCAACTCAAGAGATTGTCACGCCTCGAAGCAATGAAGGGATGGTGCGGATTACTCAAACTGACGTTGTTCCACCTCGCAGCTGCCTCAGACCACAAAGGCGACACTTCACTGTATGTTTCCTGTATGATGTTCTCAAAGCGCTCCGTTAATAAATGCGAATTCAGCAAATCGGCGAAGCGATTAATGAACTGATCGCGAAAGTCAGGATTCTTGAGCAAACTGGCAAACAACTCGAATCCAAAAGGTCTGGGATGGCTTCCGGTGGCTAAACCGCGCACGTAGTTGTCGGTCTTAAGAGTGGAATCGAAATCCTTAACATGAAACCGCCAACGACCGTCACCAAAGCCATCATTCTCAGGTAAACGCGCACGCCAATACACGATTTCAGGCGCGTAATGATCGTCTCCAGCAAATATTTTGACGATCAGGTGGTCGATGAATGAGTCGATGCAGATCATTGACTTTGCTTGCTCGTAATTGGCCACCACCGCCATGTTCGTTTGCGCAATAAAAGTGCGCATGGCTTGAAAATCAGCCATATCTTCGGCAACTCCGGCAGATAATGTGTACACTCTGTTGTTGTAACTAAAAGGTACCGGCTCCACTTCGTGCCTGTACGAAATGTCAATGATAGTCACATTGTCCGGATCCAGACCGTAGTTGTGGTGAAGGTAGTAAATATCAAAACGGTCGCGCAAAAAGGCCAATCCCCAATATTCACCATTGATAAACTGCTTAACGGGCTGCAACCGACCCAACACACCTTCATAAATACCGTGAAACAATCGACTGAAGGCGACATCGTTGTAGTTGGGTCCACGCATCACTAAGCGCCGATGTTGAGTGTTGTCCGCCTGAGTTGCAGCGACCACGGACTCTCCGAAAAATGGGTAATCAAACACGCCATCCCCGGAACCTGTTGAGCGGGCGTAGATACGCAGGGTCTTGAAGGCGCGTTCCCTCGAGCAATTGCCCTGAATCCGAATGCCGCCACTTTGGCCCAGATAATCGCCATCAGGTAGAAAGAACTCCACGTGCGCTGCGACCTCATTCTCACGCCCCCGCCGGTTATAGTTGCCCCAGTCACAGATTCTGGCGCCGCTGGCAGTGGCCTTATCCACTCCGGCAACATAAATGCCATCATGAAAATCAAACAACCCATCCTCATCGGCGCTGATGGAGACTACAGGCACCCCATAATTAAAACGATTGCCATCGGAAATAAAGTAGGTGGCCGTTGTCGTAGGACCCAACAAATCCCCCACCTGCACTCTGGCCCTGACTACAGTTCCTTTGCTGATAAGCCCAGAAGGTATATGGGGAGGATTGGATGCAGGGGTGGTGGCAATATTTGCCAACTTGTTGGGCTGTTGACTTCGGTCTGCCAGAGGAATCGGAGCGGAATAGACATGTGAACGGATGCTGTTCTGCAAGAGTGGTCCGTTCGGATAGGAATTCATGTAACTGTAGGTGCGCCCGGACAGGTTTTCAGGATCGGGCTCAGAGCCGTCCAATGTGTACAGAATGATTGCCGATGGATCCGGATAACTTAGCACCAAGGCAAAAGGATCCCGATAAAATCCGGCGCTGTGAGACAACGAAACCGGGTGTAACAGGTCAGCGCTGGATGGGGTGGCATTGGCCGTGCCAGGCGTCGGTTGGTAAAAAAAAAGCCCACGAGGAGGGATCGGCTTGCACGCGGCCATAGGAGACATCTCTGGGCACAGCAATAGCCGGAACAAAATCCACTACCTCTCCTTCTGGCGTCGATAAGGTCAGGGGCTCACCTTGGGCCGAAATGCTGAAATTGGTATGCGTCGACCGATCTTTGCCCGACGCCCAAATGATTAAATATTGTCCGGGAGCAATACTGGTACCCGTCGAAAACACCCACTTGAAAGGATTTGAGTTGCTGTCCGAAAGTCCCCAGCCAGCGAGGCTGACAACGCTGTTGCCGAAATTATACAGTTCTATCCAATCCTCAAAGTCCCCATCTCCATCCGCAATCGTGGATCCGTTGGAGGCCATGAACTCGTTAATCCGCACCGTGTTGGCAGAGACCAGCGAAACCGCCGAGACCAAAAGCAAACAGAGTATTTTCAGGTACAGGGGGAATATGCACCTAACGCAAGGGGTAATGGGAAACATAATGAAAGCTCCATTATGGAATGTCAGGCACCAAACGCAAGGTTGATTCTGGAACGAGTGGATTGGTGGTTCGTCGAAACAAGTTGAGCTTGTGCCGCTGCTGGAGCTAATTCCGCTGGAATTGCGGCATGAAGTGGCAAACAATTTGCTTTCCACTGACGCAATGGCTGGTAAATTGAAAGCATGCCAGTTCCTCTTCTTGATTTATCGCGTCAACATGCCCCACTGGAGCAGCGTTTTGCCGCAGCCTTTGATGCAGTTCTGAAGTCCGGGGTGTTTGTCCTCGGACCGGAGGTTGAACAATTCGAGCGCGAAGTAGCGCACTATTGTGGAGTGAAGCACGCCATCGGCTTGAGTTCGGGCACGGATGCACTGTTGGTGGCCATGATGGCACTGGGGATCGGACCAGGGGACGAAGTCTTGTGCCCGGCATTTTCCTTTTTTGCCACCGCCAGCTGTGTGGTACGCCTGGGAGGCACACCGGTGTGGGTCGACGTGCGTCCAGACACATTCAACATCGATTTGGAAGATGCCGTGCGCAAAATTAATTCGAGCACCCGGGCATTAGTTCCGGTCCACTTGTTTGGACAAGCTTGTGACATGGAGTGCATACAAGCGATAGCCGACAAGTATGGCCTATTTATAGTTGAAGATGCGGCACAGGCACTGGGTGCGAAGTATCAAGGCCAACGGGTGGGAAGTTTTGGTCATTTTGCCGCCTTCAGTTTTTTATCCCACCAAAAATCTGGGTGGCTTTGGCGACGGTGGCATGTTGGTCACACAGTCGGATGAACTGGCCGACATGGCCCGATGGTTGCGCAACATGGTATGCACCCCAGGTACTATCACAAATACGTCGGTGGCAATTTCCGCCTGGATGCCATCCAGGCGGCATTGATGCGCATCAAGTTGCCCTTTTTGGAATCTTATCACGAAAATCGCGCTGCCAATGCAGCCTTTTATCTGGAAGCATTGAATGGTGTTGATGGCTTGATTCTGCCCGTGGTGAGGCAGGAATGCCGATCGGTTTGGAATCAATTCACTGTGCGCGTAACCGGTGGTCGCAGAGATGCCTTGCGCAAGTATTTAGCGGACAAAGGTATTGGTTCCGAAATTTACTACCCGGTTACTTTGGATCAGCAGGAGTGTTTCCGCGAATTTGGCCGGGGGCAAGACTGCCTGTTGAACTCACATCAACTGGCAGACGATGTGCTCAGCATACCTGTGTTTCCAGAATTACGGCACGAAGAACTCCAGGAAGTGGCCGCTGCCATCGTTGATTTTTTCAACTCATAGGCTGACTCATTGGTCAATCCAACCAACAGTGGTTGCACACCTGATTGATTGCTGAGGCGCATCCGCAAGCACAGATGAATGGCTGTCAATGGTGAGGCCTCACGCGGAAAGACAATAGCGTTGGATCTGCTGAAGGCGAGACTTGCGGCACAGGGCAAACAACTGCTAGAGTGGTGGTTTTTTATGAGTTCCAGGACTGCCCAACGCACATACACCAGAGCCGCTGTTGACCAGTGGTCCACTGCGTTGATGGCGGATTGGGAGCACCAATTTTCATCCTCTTCGCTAGCAGACGGCAGGCGCTATTATCGCGAACACGATGCCAAAAGCGTGGAACTGACAACCGACGCTGCCACCATATCCTACAAACAGGGAAAACTGGATTGGTACGTGGTCATTGACATTGGGGCGGAAGGGTTATCGCACCGGGCCTCAATCGGAGGTGGCGAAGCCGGGGCGGCACTGGCAGTCGCCGGCATATACGAGGTTGAAGAACTGTTGGGCGATGTTTTGGCCGAACTACCAAGCCTTGAAGTCGAAGCCAAAGCAGACTCCCTACCCCGATCCATCCCCGACTCAATGCCGGTGGTCAGCGCGGACAAAAAGCAACCAGCCGATTCCAGGCCACCGCACCGGGCATTGGCTGTTCACCTGGACATCGTCGCCGACGGTATTCGACTGCAAGCCTTTTGGGCTGAAGGCAATTCCCGCAGCGCACTGGATCTGGAGACTGCAGTTACCCACGAAGAAAGAGAGACCTTGATCCGGCTGCTCACCCTGTTGCGCAAATCCGGCTTCGTTCGCAGCCCTTCACGTGCCGAATATGTTCTGCGCGATCGCATGCGCTGGATTCCTTTCGTACAACAAACCTTTCCGGTGTGGCGCAAACTGTTCCCTTTAACCTTCGATGCAGGCATTCCATTGATTGCCAAGGGTGCGCAGCAAGCGCAATTGCGCACCAAAGTCAACAGGTCCACGGATGGCGGAATCGCTGTCGATTGGTCGTTTTATGTACACGGAACACCGCTCGAAGCACGCGATAATCAATGGCTATTGCGGGCTCATGAAAACAGCATTTTGCTGCCAGGAAAAGGATTGATCCAAGTCAGAGCGGAAGATGTGGAACACCTGAGGGAGTTCCGACCTGCGATGAGCGGATTGGAGGCGCATTTCAAGACGCCCTGGTGGCTCTTGCTGTTACAACAAAAGCATGGCCAGGAACGCCTGGAAATAAGTCCGGAACTTAAATCCTGGGTTAAATCATTGCGCGCACCACCGCCCGCTCTGAGCACGTTACCAGATTTTCTTCGCCCTTATCAAAGGCAGGGAGTGGAGTGGCTGCACCACTTGCTCAAGCACGATTGCTCACCGCTACTGGCCGATGAAATGGGTCTGGGTAAAACGATTCAGGTGCTTTCCCTGCTCAACAACAGCAGCACCGCTTCCGAACTGCCGTCCCTGGTAGTCTGCCCGGCAAGCGTGACTCCAGTATGGCAATCCGAGTCTGAGCGGTTCTTTCCCAAGCTGCGCACAGCCGTGGCGAGCGGCTCCGATCCGCTGGGTTCCAGAAAAGACATTGACTTATGGATCGTCAGTTACAGCCAGTTACGCCGGCAACGAAAGTTGCTCGAACAAACCAAGTTCGAGATCGCAGTTCTGGACGAAGCGCAGTTTGTGAAAAACCTGATGCCAAAGCAACGCACGCTTGCCTGGCGATAAAAGCCACTCACAGGATTGCACTTTCAGGAACGCCTCTGGAAAACCGGTTGTTGGATCTATGGACGCTGTTCAGATTCCTCATGCCGGGTTACCTGGGCCCACGATCGCTGATGGAAGAGAGGCTCAAAGCGGACCGGTCGAAGCTTATCGCCGATTGGTCCAAACGCATTCAGCCATTCCTGCTGCGCCGCAAAAAAGCAGATGTCCTCGACGAACTGCCCGCAAAGCACGAGATGATTCTGGCATGTCCAATGACTGATTTACAGCGTTCGCTGTACCGAAGGTTCAGTCTTATGGCCCGCACCGATTATCAGGGAGAATTGGGCAAGGTACTACGCGACCGGGCGATTCCATTGCTCGCCTTGCTAACCCGCTTGCGCCAAACATGCTGCGATCCGGGGTTGCTGCCCGATGTCGATTGCGATCCTATCCAAAGCGGAAAAATCCTTACCCTTCTGGATCGCCTGGAAGAATTGAGTGCCGCCGGACACAAAGCCGTTGTTTTCAGTCAATTCACCTCGCTGCTCGACAGGGTTGCGAGCGCACTCAAAACAGCCTGGCCCACAGTGCCCCTCTTTACTTTGACCGGCAGTACCGTCGACCGAAAGACGCCCGTGGCTGCATTCCAAAAACACTCAGGTACCGCCATCATGCTCGCCAGTCTGAAGGCAGGCGGAACCGGCATCACCCTAAACCAGGCAACCACCGTATTTTTACTTGATCCTTGGTGGAATCCCGCCGCTGAGCAACAAGCCATGGATCGCGTTCACCGCATGGGACAAAAGCAGCGCGTTTCTGTCTATCGATTGATCGCAAAAGGCACTATTGAAGAAAGGATCGAAGCCCTCAAAACTGATAAAAGGGACCTGTTTGCCAGCCTTTTTGATAACCCGAACGCAGATTTCGACTGGTCCTCATCGTTCAAAGACATTGAAGATTTGCTGGGACCTGCAGCCGACTAAGCCGATAGTGTGATCCCCCTTCCCCTACCCCTGTGGCAAGGCTCTTGGCGGACAGGAAACTTCGTGGACAACGGACAGCTACGGGCTTTACATTGAAGCGATATTATGTCTGAACAACAGGCATCCCAAACATAGAGATGAGATTTATTTTGCAGTGACTCCTATGAATGCTGAAGTGACCGAATCGATGCGAGGAGACCCAGTCCGCCAATTCTCCATTTATGCCGACAATAAAGTGGGGCGCTTGAATGAGTTGGTACAAAGGCTGGCGATGCGGGATATCCACATCATGGCTTTTAGCCAGTTGGATACGACAGAGTGTACGGTGATGCGGGTCATCGTTGACTATCCTGAGGAGGCAAGACGCATGCTCAATGAAGCACGTTACGCTTTTTGCGAAGTGGAGATGGTAGTCGTTGAAATCAACTCCGAGGCCGATTTGAAGTTTGTGACTGCTGCACTGGTCGAAGCTGAAATCAATATTCATTACTTGTATTCGTTTATCATGCGCCCGAATGGCAAGGTAGCATTGGCTATCAATCTGGAAGATCCGGAGCTGGCTACCGAGGTGTTACATTGCCGCGGTTTAAAAACCCTTCGGCAAAACGACATCGCACGTTAACGTTCCCGGATCCATGCGCGCATTCCTCAATTTCATTGAAAAAACCGGCAACAAACTGCCCGAGCCCAACCTTATTTTCATTCTGGGCATTGTGGTGGTTTACGTGAGTTCACACCTGGCGGTGATGACAGGATGGCAGGTTGCAGAGATCCTGCCCAGTACCGAAATCAACGAGCGCGGTGCCGCTGTTATCAGTGGCTGGGAGACAACAGGAGAGACGTTTCAGGCGCGGAGCTTGTTCAGTGCAGACGGTCTGTATTGGCATCTCACTCATTTAGTGGACAACTTCATCAATTTTCCGCCGCTTGGCATAGTATTGGTGGCCATGCTGGGAATAGGTATTGCCGACCGTTCAGGGTTGTTGCCCGCTCTCATCCGTGGATTCGTACGGGTTATTCCGGCCAACCTGCTGACCCCTGGCATGATTTTTCTGGGTATCTTTTCCTCACTGACCCTGGATGCTGGCTATGTACTACTAGTGCCCTTGGCGGGCATTGTTTACAAGAGCTGCGGGCGTTCGCCCATTGCTGGTATCGCGGCCGTTTTTGCGGGAGTGTCCGCCGGTTTCAATGCCAACATCATCCTTACCAGTCTGGATCCATTGTTGGCTGCATTTACTGAAACAGCTGCGCGCAGCATTGACCCTGACTACCGGGTGAATCCTGCGGCCAACCTGTATTTCATGATAGCATCCACAGTTGTGATTACGCTCACTGGGTGGGCCGTCAACAATTGGATCGTGGAACCCCGCTTGGGCAGGGCAGGACTCGATGAAACGAATACCGCGCAGCCGGAATCAAATCCCGGAATTGAGCGCGACTTGCAACCAGCTGAACGCAAAGCACTGATTGCCGGCATGGTTGGTTTTTTGGCATTTGCGGTCATTGCATTGTTAATGGTCCTCGTACCCGGTGCACCCCTCCACGGCCCCGGTGCCGGGCCATTTGACCGCTGGGTGGAAGCTATTGTGCCCTTGATATTTTTTGGCGCTTTGATCCCTGGATTGGCTTATGGATGGAGCATGGGCAACCTGCGCAATGGCAATGATTTCGCCAAAATGTTGACCGAAACCATCACCATCATGGTACCGATGATCGTGATGGCTTTCTTTGCCGCTCAATTCATAGAAGCCTTTCGCTACTCCGGGCTGGATCGAATGCTGGCTATGACTGGCGGGCAATGGTTGGCGCAGGCAAACCTGCCTGCCGGTCTGTTGATTCTGGCGTTCATTGCCCTGGTCGGTGTTTTTAATCTGTTTATTGGTTCAATGTCGGCAAAGTATGCTCTGATGGCTCCGGTGTTTGTGCCAATGTTGATGGTTGTTGGCATCAGTCCCGAATTGACCCAGGTAGCTTACAGAATTGGTGACTCCGTAACCAACATCATTACGCCCTTATTGCCATATTTGGTTATTATTCTTGTGTTCATGCGCCAGTATGTGCCCAAGGCGGGCATAGGAACCCTGCTATCGGCCATGTTACCCTACTCCATCGCTTTCAGCGTAGTCTGGTCACTGCAATTGTTGTTATGGATGTGGTTTGGCTGGCCGCTGGGCCCTGATGGTCCGCTGATTTATCAACCAACCACGCCATGAGTGCTCCGTACATTTTGGCACTGGACCAAGGTACCACCAGCTCGCGTGCGATTGTTTTTGATACCACTGGGGGCATGGTCTCCATGGCACAAAAGGAATTTCCCCAGTACTACCCTCAATCGGGTTGGGTGGAACACGACCCCATGGATATTTGGTCAAGCCAGAATGCGGTGGCAGCCGAGGCAGTCTCCAAAGCCAATCTGAATAAAAGGGATATTTCAGCAGTAGGGATCACCAATCAACGTGAGACTACCATCCTCTGGCAAAAATCCACCGGAAGACCTGTCCACCGCGCCATTGTCTGGCAAGACAGACGCACAGCCGCACACTGTAAGGACTTGAAGGAACGGGGCCTCGAACCGCTGATCCGCCACAAAACCGGCCTTTTGCTGGATCCTTATTTCAGCGCCACCAAAATTGCCTGGATGCTGCAACATGTCCAAGGTGTGCGCGCTCTGGCTGACAAAGGAGATCTGGCCTTCGGCACGGTGGATTCCTGGTTGGTGTGGCAACTGACAAAAGGTAAAGTTCACGTTACTGATGTCAGCAACGCAGCCCGCACTCTTTTGATGAACATTCACACCTGCCAGTGGGATGATGAATTGCTGGAGCTGTTTGGAATTCCGGCTTCCATACTACCTGAGATACGCTCCAGCAGCGAAATATACGGCGGAATTGATGACGATTTTTATCCATCCGGCGTGCCTATTGCCGGCATCGCGGGTGACCAGCAAGCGGCGCTTTTTCGGGCAAACCTGCTTCGCACCCGGAATGGCAAAAAATACGTATGGCACAGGCTGCTTCCTGTTGATGAACACCGGACATATACCGGTTACCTCCGTTAATAATCTGCTCACCACAGTCGCCTGGAAATTGGGCGGACAAACTAGTTATGCCCTGGAGGGTTCGGTTTTTATCGGGGGCGCTTTGATCCAGTGGCTGCGCGACCAGTTAGGGCTGGTTCAAAAAGCCTCTGACTGCGATGCCCTGGCCGCTACGGTCGACAACAGCAATGGTTTATTCATTGTCCCCGCTTTTGCCGGTCTGGGAGCACCCCACTGGGATCCTTATGCCCGCGGGCTTGTCATCGGAATCTCCCGAGGCACCCACCGCGCCCACTTCTGCAGGGCAGCACTGGAGGCCATCGCTTTCCAGTCAGCGGATCTGTTGGCATGCATGAATAAAGACAGCGGCATCCCCATCAAGGAATTGCGGGTCGACGGAGGCGCAGCGCGCAGCGCTCCTCTGTTGCAGTTTCAGGCCAACTTGCTGCAAGCTCCTGTTGTACGCCCGCACTGCATCGAAACAACCGCCTTAGGCGCAGCCTATCTCGCCGGCCTGGCTGTAGGCATCTGGAACTCCACACGCGACATTGTCGCCAATTGGCACGAAGATATCCGCTTTGCAGCACAAATTCCCAAAGCCAACGCTGACGATCTCCTCACTCAGTGGCACCGCGCCATAGATCGCGCCAGAAATTGGGATGTCGATAGCGCGTGATTCGCGTTCGCGCGCCGCAGTGGACTGAAGTCCACCCTCCCCGGAGTACGGGTTTCAACCCGCGAATTGAAGGTGCCAGACACTTCAATCTGGTTACCATGGATCTACTTTTGCAGCGGAATCCTTGCATTCTTAACTTATAACAACTAAGGTTTGTGCATGGAATCCAATGCAACTCCCAAACCTACACATTGGCATGCACATAGCGCGGATGAGGTCCTCAAACGGTTAGAAACATCGAGGGATGGACTCGGTCAGGCTGACGTTGAAAAGCGTTTGCAGCAATACGGGCGCAACGTTCTGCCGGAGGCACGCAAAGACCCGGCCTGGCTTAAGTTTTTGCTGCAGTTTCACAATGTGTTGATTTATATCCTGATCGCGGCTGCGGTAGCGACCGCGCTCATGCAGCACTGGATTGACACCATTGTCATTCTTGGCGTGGTGGTGATCAATGCGATCGTTGGTTTTGTGCAGGAAGGCAAAGCGGAAAAGGCACTCGACGGCATTCGCAAGATGCTGTCCTTGCACGCAATCGTCCATCGCTCCGGAGAGAAAAAAGACATTGATGCCGATCAATTGGTTCCGGGCGACATGGTGCTCCTGGAAAGCGGCGATAAAGTTCCAGCTGATTTGAGGCTAGTGGAAACCCGCAACCTGAAGATCGAAGAATCACCGCTGACCGGTGAATCCCTCCCAGTCACCAAATCAACTGACACATTGGATCAGGGAACCTCGCTCGGCGACCGCAAGAACATTGCTTTTCGGGCACCATGGTGACATCCGGCCGCGGCTTGGGAGTGGTTGTGGCACCGGAGCCCAGACGGAAATTGGCAAAATCAGCGAACTGATGAACACAGTTCAATCGCTAAAAACCCCTCTTCTGCGGCAAATTGATAGTTTTGGCAAGGGCTTGTCTATTGTTATCGGCGTTATTTCTGCCTTATTTTTTGCCATTGGATTCTGGCTGCGCGATTATCCATTCGCCGAGATAACCATGGCGGTGATTGGACTGGCGGTGGCAGCGATACCGGAGGGATTACCAGCCATCATGACAATTACCCTGGCCATTGGCGTACAGCGCATGGCGGGGCGAAAGGCTATAATCCGCAGGTTGCCATCGGTCGAAACCCTCGGCTCGGTCACCGTGATTTGTTCGGATAAAACCGGCACCCTGACGCGCAATGAAATGACGGTGCAGAGCATTGTCATGCCAGAAGCCGAATTCACCGTGAGCGGAGCTGGTTATGCTCCTGAGGGGATATCTCAGCCACCGGGGACAACCCAGCCATTGTTCCTAAAGACAGTATCAATCTGAAACAGTTATTGTTGGGTATCAGTCTGTGCAATGACTCTGATCTGGTGCAGCGCGATGGTCAATGGCAGGTACGCGGCGACCCGACTGAAGGCGGTTTGCGCGCACTGCAGAAAAAAGCTGGCTTTGCGGTCGAAGGCCATGGCCGCATCGACGCCATTCCATTCGAGAGCGACCACAAATACATGGCAACGCTCAATAAAAATGAAAATGACAACGACCGCACCATTTGGGTAAAGGGAGCACCGGAACGAATTCTCGAGCGCTGCTCCAGTCAGTGGGATGCCTCCGGTAAGCGCAAACTGGATATGGAGCGCTGGCAACAGACGATTGAAACGATTGCTGCGCGTGGCGAGCGCGTTCTGGCAGTCGCGTGCAAACAGGTAGCGGAATCCATGGACGCGATCGACCATGATACGGTAGCCGCCGACTTATGTTTTCTGGGATTGGTCGGCATGATGGATCCACCCAGACCGGAAGCGATTGATGCAGTCAAAGCCTGTAGATCTGCAGGTATCCGCGTTAAGATGATTACTGGCGACCATGCCAAGACAGCCTCTGCCATTGCCAAACAACTGGGGCTTGAAGCCTGGGAAGAGCCACTGACCGGCAAGGAACTCGACGCCATGAGCGACGAAGAACTGCGACAAGCTGCCTGCAAATGCGATGTTTTTGCCCGCACCAGCCCGGAAAATAAATTGCGGCTGGTTGAAGCACTGCAAGCCAATGGTGAGGTGACTGCTATGACCGGTGATGGCGTCAATGATGCCCCTGCCCTCAAGCGCTCCGATGTCGGCATTGCCATGGGAGTGAAGGGCACTGAAGTGACTAAGGATGCCTCGGAAATGGTTCTTGCCGACGATAATTTTGCCACTATTGCGCGGGCCGTCGAGGAAGGACGCACCATTATGATAACCTGCGCAAGGCGATTCTATTCATTCTACCGACCAATGGGGCGCAATCGCTGGTAGTCATGCTTGCCATCGCCGCCGGAATGGCGATGCCCATCACTCCCGTACAAATCCTGTGGATCAACATGGTCACTGCTGTCACCCTTGCCTTCGCGTTCACATTTGAGCCTTCAGAGAAGGGTGTCATGAAACGCCCTCCCCGCAGACAAGATGCCGGTATTTTGGACGCGCTTTTCTTGTGGCGTATAGCCTTTGTCAGTATTTTACTGGCCGGGTTCTCCATCTGGTTCTTCAGCACCGCTTACCAGGATAATCCTGAAAATCGCGCCTACGCCACCACTCTGGCCGTCAACACTTTGGCCTTCGGTCAACTGTTCTACTTGTTCAATTGCCGCTCGGTACGCGACTCGCTGCTGACGCAAGGGCTGTTCAGCAACAGTATCGCGTGGCTGGCAGCCGGCCTGCTTGTGTTACTGCAATTGCTGTTCACCTACCTGCCTTTCATGCAGACTGCGTTCGGCACCGCACCGCTGCCGTTGGCCAGTTGGTTACCGATTCTGGGGGCGGGCATAGCAGTCTTTGCCGCAGTGGAAATTGAAAAGGCGATCTTGCGCAGATTAGCTTGACAGTGAACACTCGTTCATTACTAAACATTTGGATATGAAAACACTGACGTTGCGGCAACAGGAGGTTTTGGGCTATATTCAACTGCACATGCGTACCTACGGAACATGGCCCAGTTTCCGCGAAATTGAGGACCATTTCGGTTTTCGCAGCACGAACGCAGTGATGGGCCATCTGCGTGCCCTTGAACGCAAGGGTCATATCAGTCGGGTGCCTGGTCAGGCGCGCACCTTTCGTATGACCATGGAACTCGATGAAGAGGCGCGCCCGGAAAATTCGATCGATGTGATCGACATTCCTATCTATGGTCATATTGCTGCTGGCTATCCTGATGGGGTTGAACCTGCCGGAGAGATCGGGCGTCTGCAGATTGACATCGAAACCGCAGGTTTACGGCGTTCGCGGCGCAGTTTTGCACTCAAAGTGCGCGGTGAGAGCATGATTGACGCTGGTATCTTTGAAGGCGATACGGTTATTGTTGAACAAGCACCACCTAGACACGGTGACATTGTAGCTGCTCTGATCGATGGCGAAACCACTCTGAAGCGCTTTATCAACAAACCGGGCGAGGCCCCCTATCTGAAGGCGGAGAACAAGCGCTATCCAGAGCTGCATCCCGTGAACGAACTGGTGGTTCAAGGCGTGGCACGCGCAGTAGTACGCAACTTGGGCTGAGCAGCCTAATACCTATTTGTGAAAGCAAGCGCTATCAATACCGCAGGGCATGCACGCGGTACTCGCCCCCAATGACCAGATAGCAGTCATCCGGTGGCAATAACTCAGGCGGTAACAAACCGCTGAAGAAAAGGATTTTGCTGCTGGCAACGGTGCATTGCCAAATAGTATCGCCAAACTCCCAGGCATGTTCGCGGTCGCTGGTAAACGTAACCAAATTATTCATACGCACGCAAGTGGTTGTCAGGCCTTCGCGCATGAGAACCGGGTGCTCGGCTGGATCGCCCTTGGCACGGTAAAGAACCAGACTTCGCACACCGCCCAGCCGCCGCTTCAACTCGTACTGGCAATACTCAAACAACAGATCGAGCTGGGAAAAAATGGCATTGGTGCGGGCACTGCCCTTCATGCGGTCGCGCGCAAACTCCTGATCCTCTTCCTGCAACTGGTGATCCAGGCTGCGTTTGTGGTGAGTCGGGGCTATGCCGAATCGACTCTGAACCCACCCCTTCAAGACGGCGGCCTCGACGGAGCTTGAATTCATCGACCAACCACGCAAAAAACGGACATAACTGTTCAGCAAACTTCTGCGTGCATTACCTTCATATTGTGGCCATTGGTGCAGAGCGAACTTGACTGATAAATAGTCGTGAAAAACCTTACCGCGTTGCGCTGGTTCGCCTAACGTATCGAGCTTATCAAACAAAGTGCGATTGGATTCGCGCACACCGCATAGATGCAGTGTACGCGGCTGCTCATTGAAGTCCTGCTTGGTAATAATCCACGGAGAGACCGTGCAGTGATTGATCTGAACAGAGTCCATGGTTCATTGAATGAGATGCACGTCCCGTTGAGGATAAGGAATTTGAATACCGTACTTTTTAAAACTACGCCAAATTTCTTTATTCACCTGACTGCGCAACAAATTGGGTCTGTGGTACAGGCTATTGGTCCAAACACGGAGTTCAAGATCCACGGATGAGTCTCCAAAACCCATTAACCGTACTCCCGGCGCCGGATCCTTGACTACGTTCTCACAGTTGGCAGCGGCTTCCAGCAATGCTTTTTCCACCACATCCATGTCGCTGTCATAATGCACACCAACCGGAATTTTGAAGCGCACGATATCATCATTGTGATTTAAGTTAACGACGTTGGTGGTGATGAAGGAGGAGTTCGGAACGATGATGTCAATATTGTCATTGGTGCGCACGGTGGTTGAGCGTGCGCGGATTTCAACCACACTGCCGTGTACTCCATCCACCTCAATCCGATCACGACTTTGATAGGACGCTCGATAAGCAGAATAATGCCGCTGAAAAAATTATCGGCAACATTGCGCAGACCAAACCCGACGCCGAAGGATAGCGAGCCTATGACAACCGCCAAGGTATTGACATTGAATCCCGGCACCATGACCGGCATGATCAGTAAAAACCCTAAAATCCACAACACGTAGCTGGCCAGGGTGGAGACTGCGACATTGATTCCCTCGGCCATGCCCAACTTGGGAAACAGGCGGGTGCGCAATAACTTTTTCACCAGACCCACCAGCAAAAACAGCACTATAACCAGCAGCATTCCCAAGCTGATTGACTTGGGAGAGAGGTATAGGTCACCTATTTGCAGGGAGTAGTTCCAAAATTCCACACTTTACTATTTATCCAATGTTTTGCTTCGGTCAAGGCACCAGTCCCCGCAAAAGGCAATACCTTACGACTAACAAAAGCCGCAGTTGTTGAATGCTGCGTAGTTTTGGATGCCGACAATCGGAGGAACAGACTTGCGACCCCACAAACAACCCTGTTCAGAAGGCAACTTGCCATCCAGAAAGGCGGCAGTGAAATCGCCTTCTATACCACGAATAGTGATGATAGTGGAATTCTGGGTGGGTATCTCCTCAATAAAAGCATCATCCACCGTCTGAATCACCACATGGTCATGCAGCGCATTGATGACCAAAGTATGCATCCGGGCCAGCGCTGTTGAACAAACAAAGCCAGCTGGATTTTCAATTTTGTTGAGTACGGCGAGCATCATTTCAGTCAAAACTGCCTCCTGCGCCTGAACGGTAAGCAATTGCTCACTACCATCGTTGAACTGAATACGGCAAGAGTTCCAGAAGTGCCAGACGAGGGTTCCCTTTTCGCCGACAATATGAATCTCCGGGTCGCGGTTCACCTGCGATGAATGCGTGGACAGAAAGGTCAATGCGCGGTCATGAGACAGACGCAACCGCAAGCCGGCGGTATCAAAACTTTCTATGGGTTTACTGCGATACAATTCGCCCTGCAGTTCGAGCGGTTTGGCGGAAGTGTACTGACTATCCCCCATTAGGAACAGCATGACATTCAGGAAGTGTGCCATTGCGTTGTTCAGGGGGGAGTCGAGCACCCAAGTGGATCCTTGCTTCAAGCGACCCGCCCAATTATTGCGGGTGAAGTAAGACTGCTCACGCGGCCACATCCCCCAGCCTTTGATGGCATGGATCTGCCCCAGTTCACCATCCAGAAGCACCTTTTTGACCCGATGGGTGAGGCTGGCGTAGATATCTTGAAATCCGACCGCAACGAACTTGCCGGTGGCTTGTTCTGTAAGTTGGATGGCATCCACTTCCTGCAATGTACCAGCGAGTGGTTTTTCCACTAGCACATTGGCTCCGGCCTTCATGGCAGCAATAGCCATGGGTGCGTGCAACGAATGGCAGTAGGGATACACACCAGATCCAACTGTCCGTTGAGTTCTGCAAAAAGATCTTCGTAACTGGCAAAAATCCGGCATCCTTCGGACTCAAGAGCAGCTATTTCAGCAGGTGCCTCATCCGGATTGATGACCACAGCAGCCACCAAACGCACTTTACCGATACTTTGCTGGGCGCGCAGCAAACGAAGGTGCGTTTTGGCGTAACCGGTTATGCCAATGAGAGCTACATTATACATAAAACGATCCGGTTAAGTGTGAACAATGCTAGCTGCGCGGCCTGCATTCCAGTCTGCGTCAAACAGCCGGGGTACACGCACCGCACCGAGCTTGGGCTCGACCTTGTCAATGTCAGCCACTTTGTCGATTACCTGACCGCTCAAGGCTTCAAAGAAACCCCAAATAGCAATGCCCCTGGGATAGAAGCACAAATTGTTGCCACCAAATGTTTCAAAAAAAGACTTTGGGTTCGCGCGCATTGGTTGTGGTTTGCCACTCCCAGTAACGATCTGTCAAAGCGCGCAAATCAACACCGCGGTAAAAGGCGGCCATATCGCGCAGCATATTCATGGAAATCCACCCCGGATTGCTGGAAGCTCCAGCCAAACCCTCCATGGTCTGGGTCATTTCCAGCATGGCATTGGTGAAATCGGTATGCACACATCCAAACTCACGCAAACAGCGTTCAGTGCTGGTCTGGAGGTCTTTTTTCAGCAGCGTCTGGTCCAGGCCACTGTCCATGCCAATCATATCTAGGATGGCCAACGCATTGGCAGTGTAGATATGGGGTGAATCCCAACCCGGAATCTCCGGCATATCCAGTTCCTTGCCGGTCCATGGATTGATCAACTTACCGCCCTTGACCAACAAGGTATTGAAGTGATCGCCATTCCAACCACGCTCAGCAACCCGCGCACGAATTTGACTTGCCTGCCGATCGCAAGCGGATGCTTCTTCCTGCTCATCCAGATGCTTGTAAACTGAGACCGCTGCGACCAATGCCGCCAGAGTCTTGACGGCGAGGTAAACTTGTTCGGAGCCAAATTGAACGGCGGGCGACGCGTCATCAATGGTGTTGGAGACACCGCGGTCGGGCACACCCGTTCCGGTGGTATCGCACGCCCGCAAAAATGCAGTGAATTGTTTCAGCACTGGCAGGTGTTTGCGCAAGAGTGTGTCGTCGCCGGTCCTGCGCCAGTATGCAGCAGCCAAAATGAGGTAGTTGGTGGTCTCCTCCACTTCCATTTCGTGATGGTAAGCCTGACCGTTGGCAAAAATACTGCTCCCAACGTCGTGGGAGAGAAATGCGGTGCCCTTACCTGCTGCTCCCAACAGTTTCTCTCCGCTTTTGATAAATTCCGGCCAAAAATCCAACTCGATAGCCAACAATTCCGGCCAAACCGCCAAATAAAACGGCGACTGAGTGAACTCGACATCAACGGTGCTGTGAAAGTGGCAATTGCCTTCCCATACACTGAACCAGTCGCGACCGTCGCGGTCCAGCCACCAGGTATTGATCAACCAGGAATGCAAGGTCTGTGCCATCAAATTATTCACTGCCTTAGAGCAATTATTGGCGGCAATGATGCCATCCACTTTCGCGGCATTGGACACAATGGCTTCGGGATTCGCCCTTACCCATGCGACAACTGCATCCAGATTGGCAAAGGCTCGGTGATAGCGAAAGGGTAGTTTTTTCCCGTGAACTTCCATGACTGGAGCGCTCCAGGTAGTCCAGAATACGCTCATTCCATGAGCTTTGCCAACGGCAACTTTGGCCTCTGTGATAAATCCGCCATCAGCAGTTTCGCCACCCAAAACCAGTAAGCGATCTTTTTGCAGAATGCCATCCATGCTCTCCTCGTCCAAAGCAACGCCGTCATGTCTCTGGATAACCGGTTTGCTCGGAAATTGCACGTCGAGGGTGTCCTGGGTGGGCGAACTGGTCTGCACGGGACCACCACGTACTTGCCAAAACAGTTTGACCGTCGCTGGATTTTGTTTTTTTTGGCACCCAGCGGAAGGCACCCGGCAAGGCTTCAGCGTGCAATTGGAACTGAACCACCGGAATAGTGGAGAATTCAGCATCCCTGGGTTTAAAGGGGATAAAGGCCGTCAGGGTAATTTTGATATTACTCGGTCCATGAATACCTATCCAGCGCACCGAACAGGGACTGATGCGCATGTCGATCAGGTCGAAGGCCTTGCCCTCCTTGGCATCGGCCAAAGGAAACACGAAGCGTTCGCCATCGATTTCAGCACCCGCTACCAATTCACAAACAGGTAGCGTTTTGTAAGAATCGAAACGCAACAAACTAATATTGCGATCCGCAGGGTTGAAGAGAAAGCCCAGGCGCGAGCCCAGGACACTCATCGCATGACAGATGGGTTGCATGATTGAGGGATTTGTAGGTGGTTTTTATGGGTTCGTGGCCAAGCGAATAGCCTCTGCAATCTGCTGCATGGCAGTTGGATTGTATTGGGTCCAGTTAAAAACAAATTCAAGCGAGTGTTGGCAACGCCATTCGGTGGCTGGACACTGGATTGCGCGATAATCCACCCCTGCGCGCAGCAACTGCTCATGCCAATGCACACGTGGCCCAACATAGTCGGCAGCGTTCATACGCTTCATGCGGTGGATTGGCACTGGAATGTAAACAAAACCACCCAGTCCCAGGTCACGCAACCGCCCTTGCCACTGCTCGCGACTGATACCAGTCTTCTCCGGTTCATATATCACACTCAGCAATGATAGACCCCCTCCGCTCCCGGCAACTCAGCGGGCAAAGTCACACCAGGAATATCAGCTATCAAGGATCGTAATAACTGCGCATTTTGCCGCCGTGCATTGTTTTCCTGCTCGAGAAAGGGCAAGGCGGCTCGCACCAACTCAGCGCTTACCGGGCAAGCCCGCCAGCCCAATTGCAGTGAATCCAGAAGCCCGGCTTCGCCCAAATGCCTCGCTCTTTCGGGCAATAACCCCCGTGGATGTTTGCCGTAAAGGTAGGCGCGCTCAGCTACACCAGGATCGGAAAAGATGGCATACCCGCCCTCAGTGCCGGCAAGTGGTTTCAAGCCCATGCAGCTGAATGCCGCACTATGGCCGAATCTGCCCACCCTTGCACCATTGATTTTGGCGCCGTGAGCTTGACTGCCATCCTCAAGCAAAACCAAACCGTGCTTGTCCGCGAGAGTGCGTAATGCCGGGGCATCACAGGCGTGGCCAAACAAGTGCACAGCCAGAATGGCACGGGTTTTGGCAGTAATGCAGGCTTCCACACTGGCCGGATCCAAAAGTCCGGTCATTCGGTCGATATCTGCAAACACCGGAATAGCGCCAATGGCGAGAATAGCTGAAACCGTCGCCCCCCAGGTGTAGGGTGTGGTAATCACCTCATCGCCGGGACCAATTTCGTGTCCCAGTAGAATTGCTTCCAAGGCAGCAGTACCACTGACCACAAACCAGACTTCGCCCCCGCCATGAAATTCACGCAGCGCGACTTCGGTTTCGGGAGAGCCTTCCAGCCTGGCCCAGGCACCAGTTTCCAACCAGCGCGCAGCAGCGGATAATACTTCAGGTCTTCGCACCGGATACACCGGCATCGTCTCGGTCACAATGGCTTTTTTGTCATGAGGGGATTGGGTTGATTGAGGGGATAAAAGATTGAGTCCGGGCTGAATCGTCAGTGGGTGCTCGGGGCCATCCGCTTGAATGCCTTGAGCGTCCACCCAACCCGCGAACGCCATCATGGCCGCATTGTCTCCAGTATGGGCAGGTCGCGCAGTCAGCAACGGCAGATGCAGTTTATCAGACAATTGCGCAAATCTGGCACGCAGCACCCGGTTGTTGGAAACTCCGCCGGAGAGTCCCAAGCTACGCCAGCGCAGGGGTTTGCGGCGCGCGATCTGGTGAACTTTTCTGGCCAGGGCATCGACCACAGCTTCCTGATAACTGGCGCACAAATCACTCATCCGTGCATCCAGTTCGGTGTCACTCAGTTTCTCCAGTGTGTAGCGCAAACTGGTTTTCAGTCCAGAAAAGGAAAATTTTGCGGCGGCGGCTTCAGGAAAAGCCCGGGGAAATGCAAACGCATCCTCGTTCCCTCCTCGGGCGCGCTGCTCAATGAGGGGCCCACCTGGATAGGGCATGCCAAGCAGTTTGGCACCCTTGTCCAAGGCCTCACCGGCAGCATCATCGACTGTCTCAGCCAGAATCCGAAAACTGCGGTCGGTATCAATGGAAAACAATACCGTATTGCCACCGGATACAATTAAACCCAAGTGCGGCAATAACCGAGCCAGCTCATCTTCAAATGCCTGCGGCGCGGCAGTATGCAGAGGAATAAAGGGGGACCACGCGTGACCACGCAAATGATTACCACCGTAAAGAGGGATGTGCCAATATACCGCCAGTGCTTTCGCCAAGGCTATTCCCAGAGCCAGACATCCGGCGAGACCAGGCCCCATGGTAACCACGATTTTGTCGGGCCGATGATCGCCCAGACAGGCCACCACCTCGCGCAGCAGAATCGGGAAGTTTTGCAAATGCTCGCGACTGGCAAGTTCGGGCACAACCCCACCAAACGGTTGATGCTGCTGAATCTGCGTGTGAACCCATTCCCCCACCATGCCTTTGCCAGGGTCGAATAAGGCCAGTGCAGATTCATCACATGAACTTTCCACTGCTAAAATCATTGCGGCCAATACCCCTCCAGTGCCTGCAAAAAGGCCTGCGGTTGATCAAAATGAACATTGTGACCTGCACCTGGTACAACGCGTATCTTCGCCATTGGGAAACACCGCCGGATAAGAGGTTCGTCGCTTTCAGTGACAAATGTCGATTGCTCACCGCGCACAAATAAAGTCGGACCGCCAAAGGTTTCCACTTCGTCAGGAACTTGTTGAAACAGATTGGGCAGACTGGCTTGCAGCAAGGGTAAATTGACACTCCACTTCAAGGTACCCTCCGCACTGCGCTCGAGATTGGTGCATAAAAATTTGCGGAAGGCCCAGTCTTTGATTGATGCCTCCAGTGCCGCTTCAACCTCGCTTCTTGAATTCATCTGCTCCAGCCGCAAACCCAGCATAGCGGCGAACTCACGTTCCCACCGAGGTTTGTAGGCCCTGGGGGCAATATCCACCACGATCAGGGAGTGCACTCGTTCAGGATAGGAACAAGCCAGGCGCATGGCGATTTTTTCCGCCCATACTGTGCCCAAAAGTACCGCCTCCGGGAATAGTGTGTCGATCCATCCAGCGGAGAACATCCTGCGCCATTTCGGCGTAGCTCATACCTGAACTGTGCGGACTCTGACCATGGTTGCGGACATCCAAGGCATGCACCGTGCCTGTTTGCGCCATTTTTTTGCGCTACACTGGTCCAGTTGCGCGAGGAACCCAGCAATCCATGCAAGATAATACATGGAGGCAAACCAGTCCCTGTTTCTCCTGCAAAGGTACGGGAGTGAAGCAGCAACTCAGACATCGATCACATTCGGATCTTTATCCGCCGTCTTTGGCGCATTGCTTCTGCGTCCCCGGCGGGCGCCATTCACATTGATATTGCCGGAAATTACAACGCGTTTATTGGGACTCAATAACGCTGTGGTCACCCCGGATACCAGACTGATTAGCAGGGCACCCCAAAGGGCCGACCAAAAACTGGCCACGGTAAATCCATCTACCAATGCACCAGTCATGTAGAGCAGCAATGCATTGATCACCCAAAGCCCCAAACCCAGTGTCATGATCACAAACGGGAGTGCGAACAAGATAAGCAAGGGCTTCAGGAACATGTTGAACAAACTGAACAAAACCACCACTACAAACAGAGTCTTGTTGTCAGTGTACTCGATACCTGATGAGGTCAAGGTTGCCAAATAGACCGCAAACGCAATCAGCAACCACTGTAGCAGTAGTTTTGTCAGTGTCATAATTGTTCCACCACCCGCGCCGCTTTGGCGAAGGAGGATTTAAGTGCTGGGTACAAGTCTCGATAAACAGGATAAAAGGCATTGTAGGCAGCACTGTCGGATCCCTGCTCGACCTGCCGGTTTCAAGGAGCATTGCATCACAGGCGCTTTCAACACTGTCAAAATGACCTGACCCAACAGCAGCCAACAGAGCGGCACCAAAGGCTGCACCTTCCGTGGCGTTGACCGTTACAATCGTGCTCTCAAAGCAATCGGCGAGCATTTGCTTCCACAACAGAGACTTGGCACCGCCGCCACTGGCCACAATCTGCCTGGGTGACAATCCCAATTCACGCATAATTTCCAGGGCATCGCGCAGGCCATAGGTCACACCCTCCATGACCGCACGCGTCATATGCGCTTTGCCGTGGCGCAAGCTGATGCCGAAAAAGACCCCGCGGGCATCAGGATCCGGGTGCGGGGTGCGCTCACCGGAAAGATAGGGCAGGAAAAACAGTCCTTCTGAACCGGCCGGTGCCTTGGCAGCCAATTCATTGAGTTCAGGAAATGAGGCCCCACCACCCATTTCATCGTGATACCATTGATAGGAACCGGCACAGGACAGTTGTACGCCCATGAAATGCCACTTGCCGGGTACTGCCGCACAAAAGGTGTGCAAGCGGCCTTGCGGATCCGGATTGTAGCTATCTGCATGCGCAAACAATACTCCACTGGTGCCAAGCGTACAGGATACAACACCACTGCGCACTATGCCACAACCGACAGCCCCAGCTGCCTGATCACCGCCACCGGCAATAATGGGTGTTCCTTCGAGCAAGCCGGTGGCAGATGCGCCAGCAGCACTGACTTGACCTGAAACCTCGGTGGATTCCAACAACCTCGGCATCATTCCGATACCGACTCCGCAGGCTTGAAGCATCTCTGGCGACCACTTGCGCTCACCGACGTTCAACAAAGACATCCCTGAGGCATCAGACACATCCGTGGCAAAATCCCCACTCAGACAATAGCGGATGTAATCCTTCGGCAGAAGGATGTGGCGGGCACGAGCCCAAACATCGGGCTCGTTCTGTTGCACCCACACGATCTTGGGTGCCGTAAAACCTGTGAGCACCGGATTACCGGTAATTTCCAGCACTTTGGCTGCGCCAACTTTCGCGGTGATTTCAGCGCACTGAGCAGCAGTGCGCTGGTCATTCCACATGATACATGGGCGCAACACCGAACCCTTTTCATCGAGCAAAACCAGACCATGCATCTGGCCAGACATGCCAATTCCAGCAATGTCTTTTGCCTCCACATGCTGCAAAATTTCAGCAATGGCAGTGCGCGTCGCCTGCCACCAGTCGGCAGGATCCGATTCCGCCCAAGAAGGCTTGGGTTTGCTGAAATTATAAGCGGGAGCGGTGGTATAAACCACTTCACCCTTCTGGTTGATCAACACCGCCTTGGTTGAGGAGGTGCCTACATCGAGTCCGATGAAAAAGGCCATGTTCGTGCAGCTCAAATGAATTCGTTGATCAGATTTTCCAACATTTCCTGACGGCCACTCGCCAATTTTGGCTCACCCTTTTGCAAGGCATAGGAAGACAACTCAGCCAAACCGACTTTACCGGCTTCAATCTGTGCCCCAATGCCTGCATCCCAGGAGGCATACCGGGCTTTGCGGAAGTCCTCCAGGCGACCATCAGCAAGGATGGCATGGGCTATCTTCAGACCGCGGGCAAAAGCGTCCATCCCGCCGATATGGGCATGAAACAGATCCAGTGGCTCATGCGACTCACGGCGGCGCTTGGCATCAAAGTTCAGTCCACCGGTCGTGAATCCACCCGTTCCCAAAACCACCAGCATAATTTGCGTGGTGAGATAAATATCGGTGGGGAATTGATCGGTGTCCCAACCCAGAAGCGTATCGCCACGGTTGGCATCAATACTTCCCAGAGCACCGGCATTGGCGGCAACGGTAAGCTCGTGCTCCATGGTGTGACCCGCCAATGTGGCGTGATTGGTCTCAATGTTCAGCTTGAAGTGATCGAGCAGATTGTACTCGCGCAGGAAGTTCAGACATGCCGCGGAATCCGAATCATACTGGTGGGTACTCGGTTCCCGTGGCTTCGGTTCAATATAAAACTGACCTTTGAAACCGATTTTCTTCTTGTAATCGACTGCCATGTGCAAGAGGGCCGCCAGATGGTCAAGTTCGCGCTTCATATTGGTATTGAGCAGCGTCGCATAACCTTCGCGTCCGCCCCAGAACACATAACCTTCGCCCCCCAAAGCGTGGGTTGCATCCATCGCCGCCTTGACCTGTGCCGCACCATAGGCAAACACATCGGCATTAGGCGTGGTGCCGCCGCCCTGTGCATAACGCGGGTGGGAAAACAGACAGGCAGTACCCCAGAGCAACTTTTTGCCAGTTTCTTTCTGTTTTTCAGACAACTTGGCCACCACCTTCTCCAACGCTGCGTTCGATGCAGCCAGATCGTTCAACTCCGGAGCAATGTCACGATCATGGAAACAATAGTAATCAATGTCGATTTTTTCCAAAAATTCAAAAAAACACGTCCACGCGACGCAGGGCGTTGTCCACTGAATCCGAGCCGTCGTCCCAAGGCATCCAAGCAGTACCACCGCCAAACGGGTCGCTCAAAACATTGCGCATGACGTGCCAGTAAGCAGCGGCAAAGCGCATGTGGTTACGCATGGTTTTGCTGCCAACCAGCTCGTCAGGGTTATAGTGCTTGAATGCAAGCGGATTGCGGCTTTTCGGGCCTTCGTAAACAACTTTTGGGATATCGAAGTATGGCATAAGCCTCTATAAACATTCAGTTACTTTCCTTAGGTCAAACTGTTTTGCGCTGCAGTCTTTGACTAAGTTCAGTCTCCGCTTGTGTAACCAATTCCAGAATACGGTTGATGTGGTTCTCAAATTCTCCGCCGCGCTTGGCACACTGATGTTCTGCCAGCTCCAGTCTGCGCATCAACTCTTCCACCATCAAATAACCGGACACCCCCTTCATTTTGTGCAAGGTTGCGCGAAGTTGTTCGTATTGGCGCGACTTGTACTGCATTGCCAACGCTGCTTTCAATTGCTGCAAATCACGCAACAGGGTCTCCGCCATAGTCAGAATGATCTCCTCGTTGCTATCAAAAAACCTGACGATCTCGCTCCAATTGATCAGCGGGGCACCCGTCCCGATAGTAGCCGCCGCCGAGGGTGCGACGTTAGTATCCATGTGAGCATTGCCTGTGCTCGCTAGATAGCGCTGCAACACCTGCAATAATTCGCCTTCATTGATTGGTTTGCTGATGTAAGCGTCCATCCCGGCGCTCAGACAATGTTGGCGGTCATCAGCCATGGCGTGAGCGGTCATGGCCACAATGGGTGTGCGCTTGCGGTGAGGCTCCGCCGTTAACACTGCAGGTTCTATTTGTGAGCGCCAATGACTGCTGGTCTCCAAACCACTGATGCCCGGCAACTGGACATCCATAAACACCAGATCGTACTGTTTGGCAGCCATGGCCACCAGAGCCTCTTCACCCGTTTCACGAAAATCAACTTCCACGCCACGACGGTTCAGCATCCAACCAACAACGACACGATTGGCCTCATTGTCCTCAACACACAATACCGTTCCTTGCAATTGCAACGACTGCAGTGTGATTCGCTGCGCGGCGCGCAGTGCTTCCTCTTCGGCACTTGCCAGCAGCTTGAGTGACAGTGTAACCGTTATCCTGGTACCGGGGCCCCCGGAGAACAGCGGCTCGGTTACCGGACTTTCCAACTCAATCGTCCCGCTCAAAAGTTCACACAGTTTGCGGCAAATCGCCAAACCGATCCCCGTTCCACCAAACTCCTTACTCTCGGATGGATGGAGTTGCTCAAATCGGCCAAAGAGCAAATGCTGTTTGTCAGCGGCAATACCGATTCCAGAATCAGCCACTTCAATGACCAGGGTTACCTGGGTTTCATTCAGCTCTCTCACTTTCACATCAAGTGCAATGCCACCTTCATGCGTGAACTTTAGCGCGTTGTTCAACAGATTTTGAATGATCTGCCGGATGCGTACCGGCGCCGCCTTGACAACGCGCGGCAAAGCAGGATCCAAATGCGCCTTAAACTCCAATTGCTTGCCATGTACTCGCACCGCCGCGCAATCAATGATCCGGTCAAAAAACTCCGGCAACGCAAATGCTTCTTCAACCACATCCAGCTTGCCGGCTTCAATTTTGGATACATCCAGAATATCGTCCAACAGATCCATCAAGCTGTGCGCGTTGTCCGATAATATGCGCAGCAATTTGGTCTGACCAGCAACTGCCCCACTCTCTTGCAACATCCGCGCTATGCCAATAATTGCGGTCATCGGTGTCCGTATCTCGTGACTCATGTTGGCCACAAATTCCGACTTGGCACGGCTCGCTTCCGCCGCTTCCCATAATGCCTCACTCAATTGTTCGTTCAATTGGCGCAGTTGGGTTTCAATCGCCAGCCGCTCAGTCAAATCCGTTTGCAGGCCAATGTACCCGGCAAACTTGCCTTTGCGGTCATAAATAGGCATCGCATTCAGATGCACGTAGTACGATTCACCGGATTTTTTATAGATGTGAATATCGTCCGAAAACGCTTCCTGTCGGGCAACTTTCTCCTCGTGCTCCGCAATTTTGCCAACACCCGTCAAAGCTCCGGTTTGAAACAGGGGCGATCGCCCAAGGACTTCTGCTTCCTTATACCCAGTTTGCCGCAAAAATGCGTCATTCACCCAGTTGATTTTAAAATCCTTGTCGGTGCAAACCACGCCGCTCTCGGTCAACCTGGCCAGACATGATAAGCGCTCAGCCTGCGCACGGGCATCTTCTTCTTCAGTGATGTCTATGGAGTTGCCAACAAATTGGCGCAACTCGCCCTGCGCATCGATCACCGGTACCAATACTGTTCGGATAGTGCGCAAACTTCCGTCAGACCTGATCACACGATACTCATACTGTGTCTGCGCTTTACGGGTTCGTTGCGCATTGCGAAACATTTCCAGACAATAGTCCAAATCAGCCGGATGCACAAAAGGACGAAAATTAGCTCCCAAAAGTTGCGATGCCTCAAGCCCTGCCAACCGACAACAGGAGGGCGAGACATATTCAAAATTCCCTTCAGGCGACAACAAATAAATAGCCGCCTGACTGTGCTCAACTAACAGTCGATATACGCTATTATCTGCTTCAAGTCCATGATCCATAGGCGCGAATTGTGTAGAATTCGCACATCTTTGGCAATAATTTTAAAAATTTTCTCAATTTTACGTTAAATGATGATCAGAACAGGGTCCACGCTGATACAACTCGCTCACTTTATTCCAATTAATGGTGTACCACCATTGAGCGATATAGGCAGCACGCCGGTTTTGATATGCCAGATAGTAGGCGTGCTCCCAAACATCTATTCCTAAAATGGGAGTTCCGCGGTCGGCAGCGATATCCATGAGCGGGTTATCCTGATTAGGAGTGCTGGTAACCGCCAGGCTGCCATCGGATTTGAGAATCAGCCAAGCCCAGCCCGAACCAAATCTGCCAGCGGCGGCAGCAGCAAACTGCTCACGCAGCTTGTCCATCGAACCGAAGTCGCGCTCGATGGCACGAGTCAGGGCTGAATCGGGAGTGCCGCGACCACCTTTCGGCGCCATAATCTTCCAGAAAAGGTCATGGTTGTAATGGCCACCTCCATTGTTGCGCACAGAGGTGTTGAACCGGGAAACATTCATCATCACCTGTTCGATGCTCATTTCCGCCAATTCCGCAAATTGAGCCACTTCGCGGTTCAATCCAGCCACCTGAGCCCCGTGATGTCGCAAGTGATGGATTGCCATCGTCAATTCATCAATGTTGGGTTCAAGCTCCGCATAGCCATAGGGTAATTCAGTGAGCTGGAAAGGACCCTCTGTCGCCGGAGCAGCGCCTACCGCATGCGGGGATCGAGCCTTCAGCCGGGAACTGAACAATGTAGCACCCAACAAAGTGCCAAATGAAAACAAAAAACCTCTTCTGGATGGATAGTTCATTCTTCCAGCATAGGCCGGACCACCCACATTTCAAATCAACCCGCGAATTGGGACCGGCAACCCACCCCGCCCGTGGATTGAAATGCACGCCTGGAGCGCATGCTCGCTGTGACGAGTGTTTGAATGCGAACGATGAGCGCAATTAGCGCTGGTGGCGATGAATTGGCTTGAGCAACTTGCGAGGCCATTTACTTTGCCCACCATGTTTGATAATCCATTAATCGTTGTGCTGATGGCTGCCGCCGCTGGCTATATATTAAAACTGTGGTGGGATGATCTTCGTGCTGCGGAACGCGGTGAGCCAAACCCTAAAGCTTTGCCAGGGGCGACCAGGGCCTCGATTTCCTGGATTTGTATAGGTATTGGCGGAGCCCTGCTTTTGGTTGGTATTGAAACGATTGGCGAATACGCTCTCGGAGTCTCTGATCAACAGAGCACCATACCCGCGTGGTTCCTGCTAGCGATGATTGCCGCTGGTATAATCGAGGAAATAGTGTTTCGTGGTTATCTGGTCGTAACCGGCAAGGGTGTTGCGATTTTATGGCTTAGCATTGTCGGATTCTCGCTGCTCTTTGCGCTACTGCATTATCAGTATTATCTGTCATGGGAAGAAGATGCCGCCTGGCACCAATTCAGCGTGGACATCCATGCAAAGTCTATTTGGACCCTGACACTGCTGTTTATGAACAGCCTATGGTTCTATGCGCTGCGCTTCATGCGCCAGAACCAATCCCGCTCGCTGCTACCCTGCTTCTGCGCGCACATAGCGAGCAATGTCGGCGTGTTTGTGGTCAAGGCAGCGCAGGGGCATGTGACCTGGTAAGAGTCCGGCTGCGGAAATACGGCCAACAAAAAAGCCGTGTTCGAAAACACGGCTTTGAAATTAATTCAACCCCAGGTGCGCTTTTTATGGCGATTAGCGCGTGAACGCTTCTTGCGCTTGTGTTGCGAGATCTTGCGACGACGTTTTTTCCTGAGGTTACCCATGACTTGTGGCTAATGAATTTCTTGAAAAAACCAAGAATCATTTGGATAAATCCGCATCTGTAAAGCTTTTATCGCAAAAATTCGAGGATCCTGCTTCCCTCCTCCCAGAGCCTCCCGGTCCAACCGAAATTCGAAACGATTCCCTTGTATCAGTCATAAAATGGGTTCATAGTGCCTGCATTATGCAGGCCTATCGTGACAAAGAAACAGAAACTCCCTGGTATTCACGCTCAGCCGAGTCTGTACTGGCGGCTCTTAGCACCTCAGAGGACGGTTGTCCAAACAGGAGGCGAAGGAACGATTGGATCGTTTCGGTCCCAACGCACTCCCTGAGGTCGTCAAGAAACCTGCCTGGATGCGGTTCTTGCTCCAGTTTCACAACGTGCTGATCTACGTTCTGCTGGCCGCAGCGGTGGTGCTGCAAGGCTGTCTGGGTGGGTCAGGGTCGGGCTCTTCGACCCGGGCGGTGGACACCATCGATCTTGGTGACATTGACCTGACCACGGCGACGGTGTGTGATCAGACCGTAGCTAGCTATTGTCTGTTTCCCTTCCCGAACAATTTCTTTACCCGCGAGGATGCGTCCAGTACGACCGGGCTTCGGGTAAATTTTGCCGCAGAGGCCATGCCGGTGGCGCTGCCGGTCTCCATCCCGCCTAGCCAGCTGGCGCCAGTCGGGGTGCAAACCACGGAAAGTCGCGGTGTTGATCCGGCCGAGTGGAACCGCAACGATGGCTTCTCGCCCG
>JAJOKB010000034.1 GCA_021208135.1 Verrucomicrobiota bacterium
TCGCCTATGCCCCTCGTGTGGCCTTGCAGTCTCAGCGGCAGGGGCTTCCTCCACAGCGACGTTGTTGTGTGCTTCAACCACCTCTTCAGCAGCGGCAGGGGCTTCGGCCTCGGCCTTAACACTCTTGCGAGACTGGGCCTTACCCTTTTTCTCGTAACCAGTGTCAGCGGCTGGGATCAATTGAATGATAGCCATTTCAGCGGCATCGCCAATACGGGTGCCGAGTTTGTAGATTCGGGTGTAACCACCGGGACGATCTACGAACTCATCCGCACGCTTGTTGAACAAGGTAGCGATGGCATCCACATTGCGCACTCTTGAAATCGCCAACCGGCGGTAAGAGAGCGCGCGCTCTGGAGATTGCTTGGCCTTCTTGGCCAGAGTGATGATTTTTTCAACAAACGGACGCAAGGCTTTTGGCTTTGGGCAAAGTTGTTTTGATGCGACCGTGAGTCAGCAGGGCAGCTGCAAGATTGGCCATAAGAGCAGCGCGGTGCTCTTTTTTGCGGCCCAACTGATTGTGGTGTTTGGAATGGCGCATGGTACGGAAATAAGTTTAGATTGGTTGGACAGGTGCGAAATCAAGCATCAACACGGCTGTCTAACAACCGCTCATCTAGCTTCATTCCGAGGCTCAAACCAAGCTGTTCGAGCTTGGCCTTGATTTCATTGAGTGACTTCTTACCGAAGTTACGGTATTTCAACATCTCCTGCTCGCTCTTCATTGCCAGTTCGCCAACAGTCGTGATGTTGGCGTTGTTCAAGCAATTAGCGGCGCGAACCGATAATTCGATTTCATTGACCGACATGTTGAGCAACTTACGCAGTTTGTTCTGCTCTTCGCTCACTTCTGATTGCTCGCTTTCAAATTCAACCGTTTCTTCGGTCACGCGATCAAACACATCCAGGTGATGCTTCAGAATAGCGGCGGCTTGCTTCAAGCAGTCGTCCGGGGTCGTGCGCCCATCAGTCCAGATCTCAAGAATCAACTTGTCGAAGTCAGTCATCTGACCCACGCGTGTATTTTCCACGGCGTATTTCACCAGACGAACCGGACTGTACAAGGTATCGACCGAAATCACGCCGATAGCCTGATCCGGAGTCTTGTTGTCCTCACCGGAGACATAACCACGGCCAGTGCGGATTTCGATGTCCGCATGGAAGCGCTGGGGTTTGTCCAGGGTGCAGATGACCTGCTGAGGATTGATGATCTGGATATGGGAGTCAGCCTGGATATCCCCTGCAGTCACAGGACCTTCGCGGTTGCTGACATCGATTGACAGACGGGTAGTCTCACGGCGATGTGAAACAACCAAGACCTTTTTGAGATTCAAAATGATATCGGTGACGTCTTCGACAATCCCCTCGATACTTTGAAACTCGTGCTGAACGCCATCAATTTTGATGGATGCGATAGCAGCTCCTTCAATCGAACTGAGCAAAACACGACGGAAACTATTCCCGATGGTGTGTCCGTACCCGGTTTCGAACGGTTCAGCAACAAACTTTGCGTAGGTTTCTGTGGCCGTGCTTTCCTCTTTGACGAGGCGATTGGGCAATTGAAATTTTCCAAGACGAATCGGCATAACGTTTCCCAGGTTGTTGAATTAGCGGCTGTAGAATTCCACGATCAACTGAACGTTCACTTCGCTTTGAACGTCTTCAGCGGTCGGCAAGCGATTCACAACGGCCTTCAAGGCATCATCGTTGCGAGTGATCCAGAGTGGTACGGTACGAATGCGGGTGTCCTCCAGTGATCTGGTGGCCAATTGGCGTGAAGATGCGGATTCACGCACTTCGATGGTATCGCCTGCTTTCAATTCGTAACTGGGGATATCAACTTTGCGGCCATTGACCTTGATGTGACCGTGCGCAACAAATTGGCGCGACTGGCGACGGGTTTTGGCAAAGCCGATGCTGTAGATTACCGCATCCAGGCGGGTTTCCAGCAACTGTAGAAAGATTTCTCCGGTAACGCCACGGGTAGCCTTGGCGCGCTCGAAAGTACGGCGGAACTGCTTTTCAGTCAGGCCATAGGTATAGCGCAGCTTTTGCTTTTCGTTGAGACCCATGGAGAAGTCTGATACCTTGCGGCGCAGACGCGGGCCATGTTGGCCGGGAGGATGTGGTTTGCGTTCCTGTGCCTTGCTGGGCGGGAACACTGACATGCCAAAGCGGCGATTGATACGGGTTGTTGGACCGGTGTAACGAGCCATGAATAATCCTATTTAAAATGTTAGCGTTGAACGAATTTCGTCTTAGACGCGACGGCGTTTCTTAGGACGGCAGCCATTGTGCGGAACTGGCGTCACATCGATAATCGAAGTAACGGTCATGCCGAGTGTTTGAATGGCGCGGATGGCAGAGTCACGACCCATACCAGGGCCTTTAACCCGCACTTCGACTTCCTTCATGCCGTGGGACAAGGCGACCTTGCCAGCGTCCTGGGTGACCACTTGAGCAGCATAAGCGGTGCTCTTGCGGGAACCGCGGAAGTTCATTTTTCCAGAACTGGACCAGGAGATAACCTGACCTTGCTTGTCGCAGAAGCACACCTTGGTGTTGTTAAAAGTAGCGAGAATGTTCACTATGCCACTGGTGACATTCTTGCTGCCCTTTGCCTTGCGCACGGTGAGGTCAACCTCACTTTTTGAGCAGTCGGCCGCTGTTGGCTGGCTGGACTTCTTTTCTTCTGCCTTTTCAGCGCTGGCCGGAATTTTCGGCAGCGGCTGCGGCGGCGCCTGCAACGGTTTCCGCAGCGGGAGTCTTGGTAACTTGCTCCTTCTTTTGTTCTTCGCTCATAGGATCTTACTTTTTCGTATCTAATGGAAATTATTTCTTTTTCTGCACACCAACGGTCTTGCGTTTGCCCTTGCGAGTGCGCGCATTACATTTGGTGCGTTGACCGCGGCAAGGAAGGCCACGGCGGTGACGACTACCGCGATAGCACTGAATGGCCTGGAGGCGCTTCAGATTGCCAGTGATTTCGCGACGGAGATCACCTTCCACACGAATGCCCTTGGCGATAATGAGCTCAGCCAACTGGTTGAGTTCCTGTTCGCTCAGGGTGTGCGCGCGGCGATCGGGGTCGATACCGACCTCTTCAACGAGTGCGTTAGCGGTTGTCAGCCCGATGCCATAGATATAGCACAGGGAGTACGGGATCTTTTTGTTGCCGGGTATGTCGACGGCCAGAATACGTGGCATATTATGTGTCTTTAGTTGAATTACAGAAATGCAGGCACAGTGCGCCTACAAATCGAGGAAAAACGTCGAAAGAAGACCTCCCTGCCATTCTTGTCAAGAGAAAGTTATGAAGTGTTTGCAATTTTGCCGACATCCAGCTTGCTTGTGTGCATGGCTATTAAATTTCTACATACCCGTATACGTGTGAGCGATTTGGAGAAATCCATCGAATGGTACTGCAAGACTTGCGGTTACAAAGTGTATAAGCGCACGGACAAGTCCCCCTCTGGCAATCAAATTGTGCATTTGGAGATTCCTGGCAATGAAGCTATGTTGGAACTGTGCTATTCACCTGACTTTCAGGTAAAGTTTCCCGAGGATTTGATGCACACCTGTATTGGCGTCGATGATATTGTAGCCTACTGCCAGATGTTAGCGGACCACGGCATTGAAATCTGGCCGTCTGACTGGAAGACCAAGTTCACATCCGGGGGCCGTAAAATGGCGTTCATCACGGATCCCGACGGTTACGAAGTGGAAATTCTGGAGAACTAAACCACTGCGGGGACCCAAGAAATTCAGTTGCTGAAGACGGGTGAATCCAGCATCCTGCTGCCATGTACAACAACTACATCCGGTTGGGGGTTAACATTGATCATTGCGCCACGGTACGCCAAGCGCGCTACCGCAACTACGAGCGCCTTAGCGGAGGCATCGTCGAACCCGATCCGTTGTTTTTCGCACTGTTGGCTGAGCGTGCCGGAGCGGACGGTATCACCGTGCACCCGCGGGCCGATGGACGTCATATTCAGCGTGGAGACGTAGAACGGTTGTGCGCAGCCATCCAGATCCCACTGAACATGGAGATGGGGTGCACCCGTGAAATGGTGGCATTCGCTGTGGACATAAAGCCGCGCACGGTATGTCTGGTGCCGGAAACCCGCGATGAAGTAACGACGGAAGGGGGCTTGGACATAGCAGGCCAGACTGGACGGGTACTGGATGTGGTCGAAGCCATGCATGCCAATGGCACGGATGTAAGTCTGTTCATTGATCCGGAACCGGAGCAAATTGAGTGTGCGGCCAAAATGAAAGTGAGATTTGTTGAGCTGCACACAGGATCCTTTGCCAATGGTTGGCACTCTGAAAGTACCCGCGTACATGAACTGGCTAAAATCAGAGCGGCCACGGAATTAGCCCAGCAGTACGGTATCACTGTTAATCTTGGGCATGGCATCAATTACACCAATGTGGCGGATCTTCGCTCAATACCAGGGATCCACGAGATGAACATCGGCCACACTATAGTAGCCCGGGCGCTGATGGTTGGAGTTGAGGAAGCGGTCAAAGAGATGCGCCGTCGCATGAACCCTGGACTCTTTTAGATGCTGCCCATCCCACCCCAAGGCGGTCGCGTGCTGGGCATCGGCGTGGACCTGACAGAATGCGATCGCATCGCTGCTATTCTGGAGCGACAAGGAGAAGCCTTTTTGCGCAAAGTATTCACGCAGGAGGAACAGGCTTACTGTTTGCGACAAAGTAATCCAGCGCCTGGTCTGGCAGCCCGTTTTGCCGCCAAGGAAGCAGTATCCAAGTGTTTTGGAACAGGGATTGGCGAAAAGCTGGATTGGCTTTCCATAGAAGTTTGCAAAGGCCCCGCCGAAGAACCCTTCATTCGCTTGCACGGCAAGGGCCTGGATCTGCTGCGCTCGGTCGGGGGATCAGGAATCCTGCTGTCACTGAGTCATACCCGGCAACTGGCCATAGCCGCAGCCGTATTATACGCGTAAAAGTTGCCTCTACCCACTCCATGCACTTCCCTTTAAACCGCCAACCATGAACACAAAAACAGTAGCAGTCTTAGGCCAGGGCATCATTGGCACCATCTGGGCCAGGCATTACGCATCCGACGGCCACAGTGTCCGAGCCTGGAACAGAACAGCACAACCGGACAACCCCTGGTTTGCAGCTGACGCAACGGCAGCGGTGGCGCAAGCCGATGTGGTGCATATTTGTCTGGCTGGCCCACCCTCGGTAGAAGCTGTACTGACCCGGATTTTACCCTCAATCGGTCAGAATACGCTGGTCATTCAATCCAGTACCATCTCTCCTGCGGCGGCCGAGCAATTCAGATCCATGGTTGAAACGCAAGGTGCTGATTACGTCGAGGCACCCTTCACCGGCAGCAAACCGGCAGCTGAAGGCAAGCAATTGGTGTACTTTCTCGGCGGTGCCGATGCACCCAGAGAACGTGCGGACCGATGGCTGACCCCAATCAGCAGGAAACGGTTTCACTTCGCTACCCCGGCACAAGCAGCCGCCATTAAACTGGCGATGAATCTGCAAATAGCAGCCGTCAGTCAGGCAATGACCGAGGGCCTGGCCTTGGCAGAGGCATACGGCCTGGACGCCGAACAATTCTTTGACGTGCTGGACATGAATGTTGCCAGATCCGGGTTGGTTGACCTGAAGAAACAGAAGCTGCTCAGCAAAGATTACAGTCCCCAGTTCTCGGTCAAACACATGCACAAAGACCTGGATTTGGCATTGGCATCCAGTACCAACCTGAAGCTCTGCCTGACGGAACGCTGCGCAGACATTTATGCCGATGGATTGGCATCGGGGCTCGGGGACGACGACTTCATTGCCCTGCAACAACTGATCCATTCGGATCAGCGCTGACACTGAGGACAAAAGAAGGTGCTGCGATTGTTCTGGGTGATGGCCTCAATGATGTGGCCACAGCGGTGACAAGCCTCCCCTTTGCGATCGTAAACCTGCAATTGTTGCTTAAAATATCCGGGTTGGTTGTCCTCGCGCAGGAAGTCGCGCAAAGTCGTCCCGCCCTGCTCAATCGAGCGATTCAAAACCATGCGAATACTGTCCACCAGGAGACTCACTTCGCGTTTTTTAAGAGTACATGCGGCACGCGCAGGATGCACTCCGCACATGAAAAGTGCCTCACACGCATAAATGTTGCCGACACCCACCACCACTTTGCCATTCATGATGAATGACTTAATCGCAGTGCGACGCTGGCGGCACTGGGACCAGAGATAATCAGCGTGGAAACCGTCTTCCAGAGGTTCCGGCCCCAGATCTTTGATGAGAAAGTGACTGTCCCAATTGGGTCCCGCCCATAACCAGCAACCAAACCGACGTGGATCGTGATAGCGCAATTGCAGCGAATGACTCATCTCAAGGGCCAGATGATCGTGGGTTCTCCATACAGTTTCGGGGGTACAAATACGCAAACTGCCGGACATGCCGAGGTGCACCAAAACCGTGCCATGAGCGAAATGCAGCAAAATGTATTTGGCGCGTCTGCCCACGGCCAGCAACTGGTGCCCGCCCAATGCTGAAATTTCAGCGGACACAGGCCAACGCAAGCGCGGTTGCCTGATCTCTATCCTCCTGACAGTGGCTCCCGATACGTGCGGTGTGATACCGCGCCGGGTGGTTTCGACTTCAGGCAATTCAGGCACAAAGACAGGCTAGGCGTGCAAGGCGGCGGTGGCGCGTGTGATGGCCAGGCAGCCGGTTCACCAGCTATGTAGCGGCGGCATTCTTCAATCGCGTAATTGCCCATCCTGCGACACTCGTTATTCATCGAACCAGCAATGTGCGGTGTAAGCACGACATTATGCATACTGTACAATGGGGAGCCCGGTGCCGGCGGCTCAGGAAAAGTTACGTCCAGCAACGCATAAATGTCAGTACGCTCACGCAGCACATCAATCAAACCCTCCTCATCAACAATCTGGCCGCGGGCCGTATTGATAAACGTCGCATTCGGTCGCATGTTGCGGAAATGGCCGGCATGGATCATTTTTGCCGTCTCGGGTAAGTTCGGTGCGTGTAGAGACACCACATCCGCCTGTTGAAAGACCTGCTCCAGAGATTCAGCTTTGCGCACCCCAAGTTCAGCCATCCTCTCAGCGCTCCAGAAAGGGTCATAAGCGATCACATCGACCGCCAATGATTGCAGGCGCTTGCACACCATACGGCCAATGGCGCCCAATGAGATAATACCCACCGTGCTTCCAAATGTACCAATGACCTGCTCATTGGCACGCCAGCGTTCGGAAGTGCGCGAAAATCTGAGGTGTTCCCAGTAGCGCTTCAAACTGAGAATGATTTCCGCAAAAGTAAATTCAGCGACCGGAACGGCGTTGGCAGCGTAGGCACTGGTCACCAAAATTCCGCGATCCCACAATTCCTCGGTGACAAAGCCCTTAACCGATCCTGCTCCATAAAAAATGGCTTTCAAGGCCGGTGCTTTGCGCAAAAATGCCACATCGACCTGCGGCATGCCCCAGCCAGAAAAAATCACTTCCACCTCACGCAGCAGGACAGGATTTTGTTGCAAGCGCTCACTGTTCATAGGGGGACTCACCAATTGAACCATGCCTTCTATTTTTTCGATCTCGGCTGGTCCATAAATTTTATGCAAAGAGTGATCCCCCAACAGGATCATAGCTTTCGGTTTGCGGCTGGTCATATCGTTGAGTGAGAAGATGGATACACAATCCAATTAGGTCGATAAAAAAACAGGTCACTTTTGGAAAACCTTTACTTTTTTAACGGGATTCGACCACCGGTAAACAATCGCTGGGCACTGCTTACAACAAATGCCCAAGGCAAATGAACATGCCGATTTCATGTTTTTGGTTTACTCAAGTCCAGGGTCTGTCCTGCCAATGGATGGGTAGCGGGTGGTTGGGACTGAATGCGGATATCAAAAGCATTGTGCCGGTGAGTTCCTTGCTCTAAACAAATTCACTATGCCCCAATCTTACCCCTCTCTGATCTCAACCTGGCTTTTGGTCTGCTCGTTAACCTCATTGGCCTGCGTGCAGGGACTTTTCGCAAGTCCGCCGCAATTTTCTCCGGTACGGGGATTCTTCGATGAGCCGTTTTCTTTGGTTCTCAGTCACCCCGACCCAAGCGCCGACATTTATTATACTGTCGACGGGCGTGACCCCGTGGCGCACGGACAGCTTTATACGGTGCCAATCTTTCTCAACTCTACTGCTACCATCCGCGCAGTGGCGTTGTTGCCCGCCGCGGTCCCGCCGCATCCCGTGGCCACCCATACCTTCATCTTTTTGGACGATGTCATCAGTCAACCCAACGACCCCCACCTTGTTAGGCAAACCCTCCACCTGGGGGAAGTTGGCCGTTTGTACACTATGGCATGTCTGCACTCATTACCCAATCACCCACCTACCAGCATCGTATCCGCGACGCCCTGGAAAGCGTGCCCTCGCTATCTCTGGTGATCGATCCGCAACACATGTTTCATCCGAACCAAGGACTCTACGCCAACAGAGGTCGCCGCGGTGTCGAATGGGAGCGCCCGGTTTCCGTCGAATGGTTGCACCCGCACAACACCGAATTGGACTTCCAGGTGGATGCGGGTATTCGCATCCAAGGTGGAGCCAGCCGCTTCGATGAAAATACTCCCAAGAGTTCGTTCCGGCTGTTATTCAAAAGCGAATACGGCCCTGGGCGACTGCGCTTTCCGATCTTTGGCGACGACGCAACCTCTGCCAACAACTTCAATACACTGGTGTTGCGCGCCGAATGGAATAATTCATGGCTGTATCCTGACCTCGCTTTTTGGTCCGGCGATCGCCAGCGCCACCGTGGCTTATCCATGCGCGATCAATTTATCCGCCGTCTTGAGATGGCGATGACCGGGTATGCGTCGCGCGGCACTCATGTACACCTCTATATCAATGGCGTTTATTGGGGCTTGTACAATCCATCGGAACGCATTGATGCGGCCTTTGCCGCCAGTTACTTTGGCGGAGAAAGAGAAGATTGGGACGCCATCACGCACGACATTACCAACTCCGGTGGCGCTCAGGACGGGGTGCGCGATGGTAACCGCGACGCTTGGGATGCCATGATGGCTATGTGGAAGCGGGTCTGAGCGAGCCCGGGCAATTGGCAGCCCTCGAACAGTACCTCGACCTGACCCGCTTTATTGATTACATGATTCTGCAAATCTGGGCTGCCAACAGCGATTGGCCGCACAATAACGTGAACGCCGTACGACGCCGCGAACCGGGCGCAGGTTTTATGTTTTTCACCTGGGACGCCGAACACACCCTGGAGGATATGAACGATAACCGGCTGTCTTTGGGCATCAACATCGGGCCGGGCCGCATCTTCACGCGTTTACTTGCCAACAGCGAATTTAAAATCCGCTTCGGTGACCGCGTTCACCGTCACTTCTTTAACGAGGGTGCTCTGACCCCAGCTAACCTGATTCCGCTATTCGAAGCCTCCGCCGCTGCCGTCGAGCGCGCGGTCATTGCTGAATCAGCGCGCTGGGGCACATATTATCTGGAGACTTTTACCGCGGACGATTTTCGGGAAACATTTTATCTGGCCCCTTCCATCCAACCCGATTTCATCGCCTACACCCGCGACCTGCATTGGCAGAACGAATATGATCGACTGCGTCAACACTACCTGCCGAACCGCACTTCAGTGGTGCTCAATCAGTTCCGGCATCCAACCCAAGGTCTGTATCCAACCACCGCTGCCCCGGTGTTCTCACCCCACGGCAGCACTTTCACCAGCTCGTTGCCTGTGGACCTGACCGCCGCTGAGGGTGTGATCTATTATACCTTGGATGGGACCGATCCGAGGGTGCCTGGCACCGGAGCACCGGCGGCTTCGGCACTCGCGATCAGCGGCTCGACGCAGCTCATCGTTACCGACACCACCTTGTTGCGCGCACGCGTCCTGCACCATGGGCAGTGGAGTGCTCTGAATGAGGTCCTGTTCCGTGCCAATCCCTTAATCCCCCACCCTTTGGCAGAAGCTGACTTTGCGTTCACGGAATGGAGCCCATTGGCACCGGCAGGCACTTATCCCGAGCACATGATTTTTGCGCAAACCTCCACCAACGACCCCAACCTGAGTGCAGCGATGGATGGATTTTGGGTGCTGCCCTACAACCTGTCCAGCCGCGCCCGCATCAACGGTCTGGGAGCTGACGGAATCAGCTTTATCAACACTGGTAACGCTCAGGATATGCCCGGATCCGGTTTTTTGGGCGCTGCCACACTGGCGTTGGATACCACCGCAGTCACCCAGGCTTGGGTACGCTGGACAGGTGGCACCGTAACTCCCAACGACCGGATTTATGGTTTGCGTCTGCAATACCGAGTTGGGATGAGCGGTCCCTTTTCTGATGTCCACGACGTTAATGGACAGCCCGTCGAATACATTCGCCACAGCACCGCCGGACACAGTGCTGTCATCGGTCCCGTGGCCCTTCCTGCCGACGCGTTGAATCAACCCTACATCGAACTGCGCTGGCGCTACTACCACATCTCCGGCACCAGTGGCCCCAGAGCCCAGCTCAGACTCGACGACATCAGCGTCTTTACCATCCCTTCCACCGCCGAAGGCACCTTCGCTCACTGGGTGCATAGCCACTTCACCGATCCAGAGGCCGCCCAGAATCCCGCCATCAGCGGCCCCTTCGCAGATCCTTCCGGCACAGGATTCCCCAATCTGCTGCGCTACGCACTCAACCTCGCCCCCAACGATCCCCCGCACTCACAATTACCTCGGTTGGAACAGGTGCCAGGCACCCTCCAACTCAGCTTCCCATTCAATCCCGCACTGCAAGATATCACCTACATCGTCCAAGGCTCATCCAACCTGCACGATTGGAACCTCGTGGTTTTTGATTCCAATGAACATCCCTTCCCCCAACCCAGCCAAGGACGAATAACAATCCTCATCGACACCTCAAACTCCCAAACCCCACCACCCAGATTCTTCCGCCTGGCCATCCAATTCAACGAAACTCCGCACAACACCACACGTTGATTTTTACAAATTATTATATTGTCAAATCCAGCTTAAGTCCTAATCTCAACACAAAGGCGCTGTGCAAGCAACCTCTCAATCCACCCAACGTTTTAATCAATTTCCCGCAGATTGACCAAGGGCGGCAGCCTATCCCCACCCTGCTTCAGAGAGCACGCTGCGTCGGTAAGCTATGGCGGCGCCGGGCTTTTTGATGCAGCCGTTATTGGCAGTTTCATCGTGTTCGCAGCAGCGCTCATTGAAACCAATCTTAGAACCGTTAAGGTAGACAAAGAGAGCATCTCACAGCGGTCACCGCTTGGAATTTACCGTCAGTTACTACGTCACGATCGGCTTTCCGGCATACGGCTCACGCACTCCGGTAGAGGATACATTGCCGAAGTCTGTTATGATGGCAGATGGATTATCCTATGCAGCAATCAGACGTTCCGGGGACGCATCAAAAAGGGCCGATCAAGCCAGTTCAGCACAACGCGGGCAGCCGTCCGTCTTCGATGATCTCCCCTGTATTCAAATCGTCATCTATAGGCGGCCTGCGTGGCTGACTTCAATCGTTGGATGAAATATCGAACCAAAATCATTGGTGCACTCATTTTAGGATTCCCCTTGGTTGTGGGGATCATCGATTACCTAGGTTACCAAAAGAGCTGGACGGATGTTGAGAGGCATATATCTGAATGGGTCATGAAAGACCAAGAACAGAAGGAATTTGATGATGCAGTTATTTATCCTGGAGTAATTCGCGGATGGAACAAAGACATGCAGTCCATTCGGGCTAGCGTAGATAATCTAGACTTTTTGGGCGTTTCCTTCGGGCGAAGGCCTATTATCGGGCGGCATTACCTGTTCGTGTGGAAGGAAAGCACGAGTGGCATTTACTCATACAAAGTCGGGTATGATTTTCCGGGATATAGATTCCTAGGTGTTAGAACCATACCAGTTAAGCGTGGTACAGTGAGCATCCAACAAATCGCGGCATGTAAAGGCTTCGCCTTACCTGCGCTTTGACATCAGATGAAAAACCGAAGAAGAGACTTTATAAAAAAAACTAAGCCTGGCATCATTGATGGTGGTGGCAGGAAATGTTTCATATGCTGCAGAAAACAAAATTATGTATGGAATCACAGGAAAGATGCTCGCGACGCCGGGCCAACGAGAGACACTTATCAGATCCTTTTGGATGGTACCAAAGACATGCCGGGATGCCTGTTGTATTTGATCTCAAAGGACGCGTCAGACGAAAACGGAATTTGGATCACTGAAATCTGGAAAGACAAAGAAAGTCATGAGGCATCTTTGGCTCTACCTAGTGTTCAGGAGGCGATTAGATTGGGTCGACCACTTATCGCAGGATTTGCTGATCGACACATCCTTGAACCGATTGGTGCTCACGGCATTTGGCATCCAACAAATCCCGGCATATAAAGGCTTCTCCTTACCTGCGCTTTGACATTGTGCAGAAGAACAATGAGTATAAAATCTAGCCAACTCACCGGAAATATTGGAATGTACTATGCGTGTTATCGGCTCTCTCGCTTAGGATGGAACTGCATGCCAACTTCAAGAAATGCACGCGGCATTGATATTATAGCTTACAATTCCGATTGCTCACAAATGGTTAGTGTGCAAGTGAAAACATTGAGTAAGAAGGAAGAGTGTCTTATTGGCTGCAAACAAAGGCATACGCTGTTGGGGAATATCTGGAGGCTTGGCATAGGTTAGACGAGTTAGCCAAAGCACAACAAATCGCGGCTTGTAACGCCTAACGGCGCACCTGACCTTGGACGTTAGACAGAGGAAGACTTGACAAGGCATCAGAGATGGACAGCTTGCTGTCCATATGAAAGCCATTACCTATACGGCCGCCCGCGAGAGCCTTGCCTCAACCATGGACAGCGTATGTTCTGACCATGATCCTGTCATCATTACTCGAAATCGAGATCAAGCTGTAGTTATGATCTCCCTTGAGGATTATGAGTCCCTTCAAGAGACAGCTTATCTACTTCGCGCTCCCGCCAACGCTCGTCGACTGCTAGATTCGATCGCCAAATTAAAAAAGGGCGAAGGAGTGACGAAATCATTATCTGAACTGACCCAATGATCATTCAGTTTTCTTCGAAGGCTTGGGAAGATTATGTTTACTGGCAGCAGATCGGCAAGAAGATCCTCAAAAAGATCAACGAGTTGATTAAGGACATTTCCCAGCATTCCTATGAGGGGATAGGAAAGCCAGAGCCACTGAAGCATGCGCTTAGTGGATACTGGTCGCGAAGGATAACTGACGAGCATCGCCTCGTCTATCGAGTTGAAGGCAATGTGTTGCATATTGCCCAGGCGCGATACCACTATGAATAGAAATTGAGCCTAACAACGCGGTGAGGCCAACTCCGGCAAGTGTCACGCCTCCTGCTGACTCAGGAGATCGCGCCACTTCCTCCGCAGCTCACCTTGGCGTTCGCGAAAAAAAACAAAAATTTTGACGGATACCATCATTTTCCCATAATTAAGGCTATGAGTTTATTGGTGAAAGAAATCGAAAAAAAGTGCTCTTGGTCTCTCAGCGGTGGAACGTGTTTCTCTCGCAGAAAAGCTGTTATCGAGCCTCGATTCGTCACTTCAAATTTCATTTGAAGAAAAGTGGGCCGATGAGTCCGAAGAACGAATCCGGGCATTTGACCGGGGAGAGCTTGGTGCTTCTGAAGCGGACATTGTTTTTGAACGATTGGAGAAGAAATACGGAAAGTGAGAGTAAGATTCCTCAGTGTAGCTGAAGCTGAATTGGACGATGCCATCGCCTACTACGAGGAGAAAGAAGTTGGCTTGGGGTTAAGGTTTTTTCCGAGGTAAAGAACTCCGTTGATCGAATTCTTGGATATCCCGACGCATGGCCTCGAATTTCCGAAAATTGCAAGCGTTGCAGAACGAAAGTCTTTCCCTACGGTCTCATTTTCCAGAAAAGAAACGATGAGATTTTGATTGTTGCTGTGGCAGCCCTCCATCGAGAACCAAACTATTGGAAAAACCGAGCATAAACGCGAACAAGACGTATGGAGGTAACGGCTAAACGCCGTACCTCATACGCAACGATGGACAAAGAATTGGATTGCGGGCACGATTAAAATTCTCCAGAGTTCAAGAATGCCGACAGTTCTTCGCATCGGACCCTATCGTTTCCTCTTTTACGCCTCTGATGGTGATGAGTCAATCCATGTTCACATCCACCGGGATGATGCAATGGCGATATTCTGGGTTCAGCCAGTGCGTTTGGCGGAAAATATTGGAGTTGCGGCAAGTTGAAAAGCTGGTAAAAGAAAATTAAACCGAAACGGAAAAGAAATGGAATGAATTCTTTAGCCGTAGTTGAGCGCGAAGCGGTTGCTACCGCAGTAACCGTCACGGAGGACGAATTGACGGTCTCTCTGGTCGATGGGCGGCGAATCTCAGTTCCATTGGTCTGGTATCCACGTCTTTCGCATGCGACCCAGTCCGAAAGGGAAAATTTTGAATTGATTGGTCGGGGCACAGGGATCCATTGGCCGTTGCTCGATGAAGACTTGTCCGTCTCGGGCATTCTGAAAGGAAATCCCTCAGCAAATGCCGGGCACCTGCGTGTCTACGGTTCAAGTGCCAGCCAAAAACGACCGGTCCACGCGGTATACCCATCACCTCACTGGCCTGGGCCCACAACCCGTTAAAACTTTTGCGCATGTGTCATAACGCTCCAACAACTCAAGCCACTTCTCAGGCCCAAGCACACGCCGTCCTATACGGTCCCGCTTCCCGGACTCCTGACAGATTTCTACTTCCGCTAATTGCATCCACTCATAGTATCACAACCCACTCTCCTTGCATACGTGGGCTTCCACCGGACGCTTACAGAGTACGATCGCGGTGCTTCTTTTCGAGAGGCTCATCTGCGGCAAGCAGCCTAACAACATCCCCCAGCTTTTCGAGACTCTTTCCTCTGTTCTTCAGGCGTTTGATATCCTTCTTGAACTGGCTGGTTTGGATGACCGGCTTCATTTATTTCCAGCTGTCAATCAAGGCATCCGCACTTTCGAAACGCTCCAGATTTCGACCCGACCGGGAGTCGTCCAAGGCCTGTTCAGTTTCTTCGTTCGGAATCTCCACAGTAAATGGGAGACCGTTCCGCAGGGCGATCTGGGTGTAAAACATCCGAATGGCTTCAGTGGGGCTCACTCCGAGACGATGGAGAATCGTTTCCGCTTTCTCTTTCGTCTCAGGGTCGATACGGCTGTGAACTGCTGCTGTTTTCATAACACCCTAGTGTGTTGCATTTGCCACGCAAGTCAAGTTGACATTTCTTTCTCCACCGACTTGTTGGCATTTTTGAAGTGAATTTCTGTTACCTCGATCAGCAGTGTAACCCGATTTCCGGAAAAGCGGCTTCTCAAAAGCCCAGCTACCAGGAATGAGGCGATAAATAGATTTCGGGACTCTCCCGTGGATCACCGCTACGCTGAAAAAGATAATCATGAAGGCGAGAACAACAAGTTCGACGATTTCGGTCATCGTCAACTTACTGATGCCGGGGTAAGAGAGAATCCGCACGAGCAGCCATGTGCATAGAAACGCTGGGAATACCGCAAGCATTCTGTAAAACCAACGAACGGATCCTGGATCAGCTTGACTCATATTCTTTGCCGAACAGTTTTATTATGGTATTTTTGGACAGTAAATCGTTAATAGCCTATGATTCCAAGCGAGAAATATGTCAATAACAAGCTATTGATGTACAATCACTTAACGAGTTTCAGAGGATAAGCTGAGCTACCTGAGCACGGGCGCTTGGGACAGTATCATGCGGACGTACCGATGAATGAACTGAGCGAAGAACATATCAAAGGGGGGTTGAGCCTCCTTCGCTCTACGAGCTTCGGAGTGCGCCATTCTTCGCTTTCGCTGCGCTCAAGCGTAGAATGGCGGAGAGTGAGGGATTCGAACCCCCGGGACCGTTTCCGGCCCTGCGGTTTTCAAGACCGCCGCAATCGACCACTCTGCCAACTCTCCGTAAGAGGGCAAAGAGAATGGAAAGGAGTTGAGGTGGCAAGTAGAAAGAAAGTGTGCGGGATGGATAACTGATCGAGAGGTTAGAAAAGCAGTTGATCTTACGAAGGTGTGGTATTGTATCAAAGACCCGATGAACCCTAGTCATACCTATACATTCCCCCCTGATTTTTTATTTGCTGCAGCGACAGCTTCCTTCCAGGTTGAAGGCGCTGCCACTAAAGATGGCCGCGGGCCTTCGGTTTGGGACGTATTCTCCAAAAAGCCGGGGCGCGTGTTTGCCAATCACAATGGTGATAGAGCCTGCGACCAATATCATCTGTACGAAGAGGACATCAAACTGATGCAATGGCTTGGGCTGGGAGCTTACCGTTTTTCATTTTCCTGGTCGCGGATAATGCCATCCGGGGAAGGCAGCATCAATAGTCAGGGGGTGGATTATTATGATCGCCTGGTGGACAGTTTGCTCAAAGCGGGCATTCAGCCCTGGGCCACCCTGTTTCACTGGGATTTGCCACAAGGTTTGGAGGACAAATATGGAGGCTGGCGCTCGGTCGAAACCGCAAAGCGCTTTGCTGACTACTGCGGGTTTGTATCGGAGCACTTTTCGGACCGCATCAAACACTTTTTCACCATCAATGAATTCATTTGTTTCACCGATATGGGTTACCATACGGGCCGCTTTGCGCCTGGCTTGAAATTGGGTATCAAGGAGCGCAATCAGATCCGCCACAATGCGCTGTATGCGCATGGTTTGGGAGCGCGGGCACTGCGTGCGAAGGCGAAGCAGGACATCATTGTCGGCATTGTTGAAAACCCAGCAGTGGCAGTGCCGTTGTATGAGACAGAAGAGCACATCAATGCCGCACGCACTGCGTTTCGCGAGCACAACGCACAATTTGTTACTGCCGTTATGGAAGGTGCCTATACAGACGGTTATCTTCAGCGCGAAGGAGCCAATGCGCCGGTTTTCACAGATGAAGAAATGAAAGTGATTGGCACCCCCCTGGATTTTCTGGGACTGAATATTTATGCGCCGATGTACGTGCGTGCCAGTGTCGATGGAAGTAAACCTTACCAGATTTTGCCTACGCCCAAGGGCTATCCAAAGCTGGATACTGACTGGTTGTATATTGGGCCACAAATTTCCTATTGGGCCCCAGATTCGCGCAGGAACTGTGGAATCCCGATGCCATTTACATCACGGAAAATGGCTGTGCGTGCCGCGATGAGCAGACAACGGACGGGGAGATTCTGGATACTGATCGCATCATGTATTTGCGCAATCACTTCCTGAATGCTTCACGCGCCGTCAGTGAAGGCATTCGTTTAAAAGGTTATTTCGTCTGGAGTCTGTTGGACAACTTTGAATGGGCGGATGGTTACAGCAAACGCTTTGGCATCAATTACGTGAATTATGAGACCATGGAGCGCACACCCAAACTCAGTGCGCATTACTATAAAGATGTGATTGCCGCCCGGAGGGTACTGTAAGGTATGACAAACAAGCAGCGTCTTGACCACATTGAGGATTTTATCCGCCAGCAAAAATACGTGGATTTGCACACCATTGCCACGGAATTTGGCATCAGTATATCCACTGTGCGCAGGGCGCTGAACGACCTGGAACAGAAAGGTGGTATTCGTCGGCATCACGGTGGTGCCAGCGTGGTAGAAGACCCAGGCACGGGGGGCTACGACTTCATAACACAAGACGACACTAATGCAGATGAGAAGCATTGGCTGGCTTCCTACCTGGCGGCGCGATTGCAACCGGGCATGTCGGTCATGCTCGACGGTGGTACTACCACCTACGCTGTGGCCAGGCTGCTGGCCAACAAACGGGTCATTGTCATTACCAATTCCCTGCCCATAGCGGCTTTGTTGAATGAAGTCTCCGCGTGCGAAACGGTGATGACAGGTGGCACGCTTTATCATCGGCTGGGCGTTTTGTATGGCCCCATATGTGAAGCCACACTGGCGGAGATGCATGCTGACGTTGCCATCATGGGTTGCGCGGGAGTTACAGCGGAGGGTATCTGGAACAGCAATCCATTGATATCTGCCTACCAACGCAAAATGATGCAGGCAGCTGATCAAGTTTACTTTGCGGCAGACAGCAGCAAGTTTGGCAAGCGCGCGATGACACTGACCACACCGCACCGCGAAGGCTTGCAGTTGGTGACCGGAGTGAAGCCGAGTGCCACAATTGAAAGCGCTCTGCGCACAGCTGGAACACGACTGCTTATTGCCGGACAGGATTCCACCTTTACACAGAGCAAGGTTTCTTCATAACTGCATACCTATGATTTCATTTTTCCGCTACTGGATCGCAGCCGGAGTACTGGGTGCTTCGTTGTCTGTCACCGCGCAAGATATAGTTGTCAACGTTGGACGCCCCCTGGACACGGCCATGCCGGCATCCAATCCGGTGTTGGAATTCGACTTTGGCTCTTACTTCGCCAGTTTCCCGACACCAGGTCCAGTCGCCACGTTGCATTTCAGAGTGGCTTCAGAGGGTGGAGCCAGAGACATTTTCACCGCCCGGGCATTTGACGGCGTCGGCAATCCCACCGGATTCCGTGATCCAGTGCGAATGATGAGTTACCAGCTAGGGGGTGAACTGGAATACGACAATCTTTTTCAACGCAGCGATGGCGCCCCCTTAACCGCAGATGATTTTGGTTTTTGAGCACCACACAGTGCAGTTGCAGCTGTTGCCCCAGGCGGCACCGCAGACAGTGGCAAATTTCATGGCACGGGCGCAGGCCGGCCAATATGAGGATACCATTTTCCATCGTATCATAGCGGATACAGGCGGCCCTGGAGTGTCAGCTGTCATCCAAGGTGGAGGATTCCGTCTGTTCCAAGGTGAACACAACGAACACAACCTGCCCCTGTTTTCGGCAATCCTTCCAGTCCTGCAGTGCCCTTGGAATATGAGGAAGCCAATCGCCCCGGAACCATTGCCATGGCACGGCCACAGGGTTTTCCCGACTCTGCAAGCTCAGAATTCTTTTTTAACGTCACCGATAACTCTCGTCCATTTGGGCGCAATTTCAGCTTTCTTGATCCGTTTGGCTACACTGTTTTTGGCCGCCTGACCAACGTGGAACAGGATTTGGAAGTGCTGCGCAAAGTGAATCGCATGTCGATTTTCAATGCCAGCGAATTGTTTGGCAGCGGTGCTTTTCAAAGTGCTCCTGTTTACTTGCCCACGGTTAACCGCTTGTTCGAGGCGAATAATTTCGCCCGATTGACCCAAGTGGAAATACCACAAGGCAATCCGGTGCAAGGACTGCAATTTTCCTGGGAGTATTCCGATGCGGGCGGCTTCACCGGAGAACGGGATTCGTTTGAAATCTCACTCGATCCCAACACTGGCGCGTTTAGGATTGAAAGATCCTTGATCGGCCGAGTCGTGATCGACGTTAAAGCGCGCACGCCTGCGGGCACTGAATTTGTAATTCCAGTGTTGTTTAACGGTTTCAGCCGCCAAGTGGTGGATTACTTCCCCACTGCGCAAATCACACCGGATTATGAAAACAACCTGAGCATTTACACTGTGCCCTGGTTCGGGCCCATCATAACCGAACTGCGGTCAGAAGATGGATCCCTGATGGATACCTTTCCATGGGTTTGGCACGGCGAACATGGGTGGATCTGGATGTCAGGTAACGGCGGCCTGGATGTCATCTACTTGGATCCCACCCTCGGCTTTGTTTACGTGCGCACAGGAAGTTATCCTTGGATGTATGCATTCGACAAGGAGCGGTGGTATTACTATGCGCGCAACTCCGGCAATGGCTTTATTGATCCACAAGCCGGTGACCAACGTTGGTTCTACGATTCGGTGGCCGAACAATGGTTACAAGGCCGGGATCTTTGAGGACAGCTAACAGCTAATAATCCGACTTGGTCGATTCTGTCTTTCGGCCTTCGAACTCGTCGAGAATTTGGCGTGCGGAGGAAAGTCCCAATCTGTCTGCACCCGCCTCAATCATTTTCAAGGCGTCTGCAAGTGTGCGGATACCACCACTGGCTTTGATTCGAATGCGCTGCCTGCGTTGAGCCCAAAGTCGGATGTGTTCAACCTGAGCGCCGCCGCTGCCAAAGCCGGTGGAGGTTTTGATGAAATCCGCTTCTGCTGCTTCGCACAATTCGAGGGCTGTTAGAAGCAGGGACTCAGGCAGGTAACAGGTCTCAACAATAATTTTGCTGAGCATGCCGTGATCATGAGCTATTGCTGTTAAAACCTTCACTTCTTCAAGCACACTAGCTTTTTTGCCAGCCAGTAGATGCGAGTAATTCATGACGATGTCCACCTCGTGCGCCCCGGATCTGGCGGCCTCGGCAACCTCGGCCTCTTTAGCCATGAGAGAAAAGCGACCGCTGGGAAAACCGATCACAGTAGCTACTCTGGTTTTGCTGCCCTGCAGCCAAGCTGCAGCGTTGGAAACATCCGTGGGATAAAGGCACACCGCTGCACATTGCAGCGCCGCAGCATCCTGACACAAAGCCTGAAGTTCAGCTAGCGTGGCATCCGCACGCAAGTTTGTGGCATCCATGTAGGCCGCCAAATCCCTTGAGCTCAGTTTAGTGATATCCATAAATTCAAAAAGGCAATTGTTGCCAAATTACGCTGAAGTCGTGCACCGGTAGTTTGCGAAAACCCATTTCGTTGCGAGCGAGATAAATATCCACCTCAGGATTGCCGGCCTCATCCTCTTCTTCCTGCAATTCTCGCATCCATTCACGCATATCCCCATCCTCAATTTCGATTTCATTCATGAGGGCATCGTCGGGATCTTCCTCCTGATAATCGAAATATTGCGAAATCCTGCGGGGCTCGGGAAACAACCACTCGTCCACAGCGTCCAAACGGCCACCCGATTTTAAATAGCCCAGTAAACAAGGAATTTTGCGCTTATTGAACTGGTTCTCGTAGTCCTTGACCCACTTGTTGCCGACATCGGTCCGATTCCCCAGAAGCACCCCTCGCTGAAATGGATACAAGCATCGTACCACTCACCCAACTGGGGATACTTTTTTAAGGTCGCACAATCGATGACGGTGAAAATCCGTCCCAAAGTGCAGCCGTATTGTTCCATCCAAGGGCGCATGGATTCCATTTGATCGACAACTGGCAGGGCGCGATCCGGTAGCAACAACAGAATATCGAAAGTGTCCAGATCCTGTTCGGTGAGCCAACCTTCATCTTCGCGCCAATCGGCCCGCAGAACGGCAAAAGAATACTTTGTGGGTAGCCAATTGGCAAAATCAGGATGATCCGCAACCACGGAAGGTACCAGAAGGCCGATGTTCAGATCATCATCACCAAACCCGTGCCGGGCCAGAAAGGCCGCCAGCTCCAAACGGAGCCTGTATTCGGAACCAAGAATGCAGTATAGTTCACTCATAAAATACCCGCTTTGGTAAAGGCAAACGTGTGGTTCTGCGCCTGATGTCTAAGCGCGTGGTCAATGAGCACCAGAGACGCCATGGATTCTACGATCGGCACGGCGCGTGGCAGCACGCACGCATCGTGACGCCCGCGGCCGGTTAGTTCAGTTGCTTCACCCTGCAAATCGACTGTTGCCTGGGCCTGCATGATGGTGGCAGTTGGCTTAAATGCCACCGAGAAATACAGCAGCTCGCCGTTGCTAATGCCCCCCTGGACGCCACCGGAGTTGTTGCTGGAAGTACGGACCCTGCCGTCGCGCACGACAAAAGCGTCGTTGTGTTCAGAACCGCGCAATAAAGTCCCGGCAAAACCGCTGCCAACCTCAAAACCCTTGGTGGCTGGCAAGGAGAGCATGGCCTTGGCCAAATCCGCCTCCAAGCGATCAAAAACCGGTGCGCCCCACCCAACTGGCAAACCATGAATATCGCAGCGGATCAGCCCTCCCACCGAATCACCGGCACTGCGCACCGCTTTGATGCGTTCGATCATGAGCGCGGCAGTATCAGGATGCGGACAACGCACTGGAGTTGCCTCGACATCGGCGTGGACAGGCAGTGTGGCGCAGGCAGGCATTGAAATATCGTGTATACGGGTGACGTAAGCGATCACTTCAACGCCAAAGCCGACCCGCAGCAACTTGCGTGCAATAGCGCCAGCAGCGACGCGACCAATCGTCTCCCGTGCGGAAGAACGGCCACCGCCCTCGGCCATACGCCGTCCATACTTCATTTGGTAGGTGAAGTCTGCGTGCGACGGCCGGAATTTTTGCCGCATTTCATCGTAGGCTGAAGGTCGGGCATCGCGATTGATCACATTCATCGCTATCGGAGTGCCCAGGGTCACTCCGTCGTGAATACCGGAAAAGACGGTCACCGTATCCGGTTCTTTGCGCGGTGTGGTGATATCGCTCTGGCCGGGACGACGTCGATCCAGCTCCTGTTGAATTTCTTCCACGGTAATGGGTAACCCGGGAGGACAACCGTCAACAACAACGCCTACGCCGCCGCCATGGCTCTCTCCCCAAGTGCTTATTCGAAACAAGGTGCCAAAGGTATTCCCCATATCCAATAACTATGCGATAGCGGCTGTGCTCGCGCAAGCCCGTATCGCAGCCTCATTAACAAGTTACTTCAGTGTGCTCCGCCGGTTCGGAACCAGTACTCAGGCGCAACAGATTATCGACCGTTACTTTTCCAATTTGTCGCAAGGCCTCTTCGGTCAAAAATGCCTGATGTGCTGTTATCAGCACATTCGGAAATCCCTGCAAGCGAATGAGTTCGTCGTTTTGAATGACCTGGTCCGACAAATCTTCAAAAAACACCCCTTGTTCTTCCTCATAAACATCCAGAGCCACGCCACCTACTTTTCCTGATTTGAGGGCGTGAATGACAGCCTTGGTGTGGATCAACTTACCACGGCTGGTGTTGACAAGAATCACACCGTCACGCATTGCGGCGAGCGCATTTTCGTCAATGATGTAATGGGTTTCGGGCAGCAATGGCACATAAAGAGAAATGACATGTGCCTTGCGCAGAAGGTTGGGTAAATCGGTGTATTCAACTCCGCAAGCGGCAGCCCATGACTGATCGGGAAACTTGTCATAGGCCAAAACCTCACAGCCAAAGCCCTTGAAAATATTGGCAGCCACCCGTCCAATTTTTCCGGTGCCTATGATACCTACAGTTTTGCCGTGCAGATCGAAGCCGACCAATCCACCCAGCGAGAAATTCTGTTCGCGCACCCGGTTGTAGGCGCGGTGAATTTTTCGATTGAGGGTCAACAGCAAGGCAACTGAATGTTCGGCCACTGCGTAGGGTGAATAGGCGGGAACCCTGGTAACGCGAATACCCAAGGACGCAGCGGCGCGCAGATCGACATTATTATACCCTGCACAGCGCATCGCCACGTGTTTCACGCCGTGGGAAGACAAAGCCTGCAAACAATCCGCATCCAAGGTATCATTTACAAATGCGCATACCGCCTCGCAACCAGCAGCACTAGCTGCTGTGCTGGCACTGAGGCGGAATTCATGAAACTCCCAATCAATACTACCCGAAGCAGCTTCGAGGCATTGACGATCATAACTTTTCACGTCATATACAGCAACTCTAGTCATGCCTACGATGAAAACCGCCTCTTTGTATTAAAGCAAGATTTCCTGTCAGTCGAATCACTGAGCCTACCATGAGACCCACGATCATAATGCTGCCAGCGACCCCGCCGGGAGATTCGAAGTATGGATTGACGCCTCATCAATACCCCGAACTTGGCGACAGGGCGCTGCGAGTACTGCCACTGAATCGCCAGGTTTGGTACAACGACGCTATTTGCGCTCAAGCAGCAGCGTGGATACTTGAGCAAAACGCACCGAGCGTCATCTTGATTGGATTTAGTAAATCTGCCTTGGGTGCATGGAAATTAACCCAAATACTGGGCGAACGCGTCCATGCCACCGTTATGTTTGACGCTCCAGTCGCCCGGCTGAAGCTTCCGCCATGGGACACAGCGACCTTTTACCGGGATGATGCTGATTGGCAACAAGACCTGCCCATCAACACCTTGCACTCGTTTGCTGCTTCAAGAACCAGTGAGCACAAGCTGATCCTCATTTCAGGGCTTTTTCCACGACGAGATGAGCCAATTACACTGTGCACTCACCGAAAACAACCTGGCGCACGTGTGGATTCCGAATCCAGACTTGCAGCATCATTGGCAATCAGGTTGGCTGGCTACTGCAGCAATGCATTTGCCCTGATGAATTCCCCCTCCCCCTTCCCCCTTGATCTGGCACACTGTGTTTATGTCTGTCCGGATCTGAAAAACAACCCAGTGCCTGCCAATGATCATTCGCAGTTATTGCAGGCCGCCGTGAATCAAGCTGCCATGGGGCGGGAAGGCGGTGTCGTCTTCTTACAGCCAGGCGTTTATCGGTTGGATAAAACGCTTCAGATTTGGCGCGGCGTAAGGCTTTTGGGGCACCCGTCGCTGCCGACAATTCTTGAATTACCCGCATGTTGCAAGGGATTTTGGCGGAGACAATAAACGCATTCCGCTGTTGCATTTCCGCCACAACCAGCACGACCCGCATGAGGACGCCAACAATTGTACCTTTTTCTCTGCCCTTCAGGATGTCACCCTAAGGATTTTACCTGGCAACAAAGGGGCGACTGGCATTCGTTTTCGTGTGGCGCAACATAGCTTTATCCGCCGCGTTCGATTTGAACTCAACGATGCCTATGCAGGCGTGGATCAGGCCGGAAATTTGATTGAAGGCTGTTATTTTGCGGGAGGCCAACACGCAATTACGACTCTACGCACTTCGGCAAGTTGGCCGCTTTCGGTATTGGATTGCACATTCGAAGGGCAGAGCGTGTCTGCCATCTCATCTGCGCGCGCCGGTATGACAGTGGTGAGATCAAGATTCAGGCAAGTGCCTGTGGCAAGCAACAGAGCCGTGGAAGCAAAGGATGAACCTGAGCAACTCTGCTTTCTGAATTGTTCATTTGCAGATGTGAGTCAGTGCGTCATCGACTTTCCAAACGCAAAAGAGGATTGTAATCACTGCATTCTGCAAGATTGCACGATTGAGAACTGTCATTGGCTTGTGCGCCAAGTTGCCCCATTGCCTGCGCTCAAAACAGCGGGCACAGACATGCATATGGTGAGTGTACGCCTGGGACTTTGCCTGCAAGGGGTGAATGGCTCGGCGCGGATTACACAACCGCCAGCACCGACGTTTGGTGACCCTTGTACAGAATCTGTATCCTTGCTACCTGACTATCCAGACATCAGCATCCTGAGCTGCACCGTCGATGCCAGAGACCACGGCGTCGCGGGTGACGGAGACACTGATGACACACAGGCACTGCAATCCGCATTGGACACAGGCCAACTGGTATTTCTGCCGCCAGGCACCTACCGCCTAAGCGACACGCTTAAATTACAACAGACCGGCGGACTGATGGGGCTCCATCCTGCGCGGACCACCTTGAAGTTGCCCTGTAAAACCCCTGGGTTCACAGACCCTGAAAATCCACGCCCTGTTTTGTATGCCCCACTCGGTGCTGACTGTCATTGCAGCGGAATAGGGCTCGACATAGAAGACAATCCCGGAGCGATTGGCCTGGAATGGCGCGGATCCATGCGGTCTTCCGTGGAAGATGTATACTTCAACAGCAACCTGGGAAAAAGAAATCCAGCCGCTATGCAGTCCGGATCGAGCCTACTTATCCACGATGGCGGCGGTGGGGTATTTCGCAACATATGGACAGCTGACGTTTTGGCGGACCGGGGGTTGGTGATCAAGGATACTGATACCAGAACTGTTATTTATCAGATGAGTGTCGAACACCACCGTGAGCTGGAAATTGAATGTATCCGTGCCCGGAATGTGGTATTCATTGCTTTGCAGACTGAGGAGAACCGGCTGGCACCTGAAACTTATGCATTGCGGTTGAGCGAATGTCACAATATGCGATTGTTCAATCCCTTCTTCTACCGCGTGATGAGCTTAACCAACGACATGCCTTACGCAGTGCTGCAGCAAGCATGTACCAACATGGAATTTGCTGGTTTCTATTGTTTCAGCTGGGGCGACAGGCCATTTAAAACGTTACTGGCACACCAATCAGATGCCTGTAACGCTATCCAGACAGGAGCCTGTTGGCGCTGGTGACAGGCACATCAGGACACTCCGATTAAACGCCTGGAATCCAGCCTTCAATCCGGGCGATGACCCTACTTTGCGGATCTCCGGGGGGCGAGAAAGTTTGGGCCAATTGTCCATGTAGATCCTGGGTGCGCAACCACAGTGCAATGCAATAGGCATCCCATTGATCATTAGTAAATCCGGGCAGTTGCGGCACCAACCGGCGATAAAGGGACGGATAGGCCTCGAAGAGAACCGATTGAGCTGAGGCAAGTTCCCAGCCATCGAAGGGCCAAAATTGAATCTTTGCCAACAAATCCCGACGCATTTGCAACAGCCATGGCAATCCTGTATGCGTTGACTTTGCGACAGAGCCGGGAACATCAAAATGGAAGACAGACTTGGCCTTGGCGATGACGTCGCAGCGCCTTCGCCAACGCGCATCACCCGCACGCGCTGTGGGAACTGCCCTTAAATCATCAACGGTTAAGTCCGGCAAATGCAGAGGCCAATGCTGACAAAAGTCGGTGAGAAAACTATCCCAGGAGTGCGGCACGCCATGAGCATCAAAATAACGCAGCGGAAAAGAAAAGGCATGATCGATACCGACAATGATACGGTCATGTCCACTTAAGCGATGCGTTAACCACGATGCCAAAGCCGCCCGGCTCCAGTACTTGCTGCGGCCATCGAATGGCAAAACTTCCTGTGGCGGCGACGTGGGTGTGGCTTGATAGACACGCAGTCCGGGCAAACGTGCATGCACTTGCCCAGCGCCAGAGTAATCTATGCCGAGGTAGGCGTCAAAACCTGCCAATTGTTGACTAGATGACCTTGTCAACAATGGCATCAGCCAAACCGTATTCGACGGCCTCTGCAGCGCTTAAATAGAAATCGCGGTCTGAATCCTGTTGCACCTTTTCCAGCGGTTGCCCGGACGCGTCGGCGAGGATTTTGTTGAGCTCGGACCGGTGTTTTTCCATTTCCTGCGCCTGAATATGAATATCAACGGCGGAGCCGCGGACCGTGCCCATGATCAGCGGTTGGTGAATCAACACTCTGGCATGAGGATAGAGCAAACGTTTGCCCTTGGTGCCACCACAGAGAAAAATAGATCCCATACTGGCTGCCAAACCAACGACAACAATGCGGATGTCGCTGGTGATGAGCTTCATGGTGTCGTAAACAGCCATTCCAGCAGTGATGGAACCACCGGGACTATTCAGGTAAACGGTGATCTCCTTGCCGGGGGCAATCGCCTCCAGATACAGGAGTTGCTCAGTGGCAGCGCGTGCCGACCGATCATTTACCTCGCCCCAAAAAAAAGATTTTGCGCTCCTCCAAAAACTTTTTGCGCATCATTTCTGCCAAAGGCGGCTGCTTTGGGCTTTCTGTTTGTTCTTCTGTTTCAAACAAAGGGAATTGAGTCATAACCGCACAGCAAACCACAGATTTGGCGGAAAGCAAGTCTAAGGGCTTTGTATGCGCTCTATGCGTGCTTGTTGCAGAGAGGCAAAGCCGAACTCCCAACTCAAAGGAAAACTGAATCATGGGAGGCAATTCAGGCAATGGTCGGAACCGATTGGCAACCCTGCCTCGATTGATGCGTTCGACCATCAAGGTATCCAATATAACGGGGTCAACGGCCATCCACAACAAAGGCTCAGAGAGAGTGTACAGTGAATTGAAGGTGGGGCCGGCGATAAACTGGTACCTTTCCAAGGTTAGCAGTGTCAGTGCCCAAGTAGAGGATAATTCAGGAATGGCAGCTATTTCCGCTACTGCCACCGGAGCGTTGGCGGGGCTGCTGAAAAATCGGTTGCGGTTGGTAATGTTCCACAGAGTGGCATTGGTCAGCGCACCATTGATCTCGGTTGCCGGGTGGTCCGTTACCATCGGCAGGTTGATCCAAAAATCCACCTCTGTCATTAGTTGTGTCGGCAGATAACTGCGTCTGGTGCCCAGTCGCGGGTGTCTTCGGTGCGCAACAGTAGTTCACGACTCAAGGGGGATGAAAACTCCCTTGGCAAAGGATTATCGTAATACCACACCGGATCACGGAGATCATCATTATCCAAAACCAACACACGAACACCTTGAAAGAAAGACCCCTGCTCACGACGGGCTAATGGAGGAAGGAAGCCTGATTCACGCAAACGGGATTCGCGGGCATCGACCAGAATCAATTCCGAACGGGAAAACCCCCTGGCTACGAGGGCTTCGATCACAGCCTGCGTGAGGGCTATGGGTGTGCTCAAACCGGGACCGCTGGCGGTGTACACCTTAATGCCAGCCTTGCGCCGCTCTCCAGGAACCAATGGCCTACCCGTCTCTGCTTCAAAAACCTCCAACAGCCGGTTGACCGATTGTCGGTAGTCTGCGGTGCCAAAACCATTCAGATTGTGTTCCCAAACACGGCCATGAAACTCTGCGCGGGCGTTATCGAAACCCCAGAAATCACTGCGTCCCTCAATGCCCAGGAGCAACAATAGCCATGCTAAAAGAATTTTTTTCACAATGCATTCAAACCCTGCATCTACTGCTAAAGATTCGCAAGTATTCCATTTGATTCGATGAAAGAAATGGGCAATGCGCGCACACTAGCGCTCAATAGTGTACCTGCCAAGCGATTGGAGTTATCAGCGGCTGGTGACCGGACCATGAATAGCTTCCAGTTCTGGCCCGGTCCATGGTTCCGTACGTCCACCGAATTCTGCACGCACTGCAGCGACCATTTCAGGCGTCACTGCCGGGGCGTTGTTCTGCCAAGTGGGTTCGGTGCGGATAAAAGTCAACACTGCTGCGATATCGCGATCGCTCAAGCGATTGAAGGCAGTCATCGCATTGTTATATGGGTTGCCATTAACCAGGATGGGGCCAGCAAGCCCTGCCAGAACAACCTTGATGATGCGGTCTGGACTTTCCTCTTGTACCCAATCCGCAGCCACCAACGGAGGAAAAACACCTGATTGCCCACGGCCATCAGACTGGTGACAGGCAACGCAATTTTGGTTATAAACCCGGCGACCCAAAGCCAGCATGTCGATCTCCCGTGGAGCGTCGGCAATGCCAGAGGCGCCACGCTGGGTTTCGTCAAAGCGAAATGGATCCAAATCACCCGAATACCATGCAAGATAAAGACCGGCCCAGAAAATCAATACTGCGCACATGGCCATCAGAGTGAGCGGCATCGGAGAAAAGTTTTCCGTTGGCTCTTCTTTTTCACGCAATAATTGCGAATGAATTTGCTGCAATGGAACATCCTCCATGCGATTACCCTCAAAAGTATCGCGCGAAACTCCGTTGGGAGGATTGGGTTGTGTGGACTGGGAATCTTCGCTCATTGCAGCTTATTCGGTAAACTTGATTTCGGGCAACTCGTAGTCCTGATGCAAACTCATTAAATAAGCCACCAGGTCAAGTGCACGGCGGGTTGGAATCAATTCATAGCCCTCAGGCAAGGCCCACTGAGCTGGCAAATCAATGGCAATAGGAGAAGGACCAGTTACCGGGTTGATAGGCCGTACCTCATACAGGAAGGCATAAGGTGGCATGGTAGATCCAGGAGAAGTTATCTGCGGATTGTACAAATGCTGGTGCTGCCAGAGTTCAGAATACCGCAAGCCGACGTTGCTGAGATCCGGACCTGTACGCATCGTGCCCAACATCACTCGCTCCTTGAGAATGTAGTCGCGCGGCACAGACTGTCTGTTGCCCCAACCGCGCTCAAAATCACTGCCAAAACCTTGGCGACGCACCTGTTGGCTATGACAATACAAACAGCCCATTTGCTCATACACACGCAAACCGCGTTGGGCGGAACCAACTAAAGGCATGGGATTGGCTTGTACACCGTCCTGGTTGCGACCATGCACCATGCGTCCGGTGTCCGGATCGCGGAATAAAACTCCGGCGATCGCTTCCTCTTCGGCATTGGTCAACTCAGGTGTGGCCGGCTCCAGAAATCCAAGCTGGATATGAGAAACCAGAACAATCCCGGTCCATGAGAACGCGAGGGTGAAGAAGATACCGAGAAAAAGTATGGGTAAACTTTTCATTAATCTAAGCTTACGCGGTTAAGCACCCAGCAGGGTTGGTTTGGAATCACTCACGGCAGCCGGTTTGCTGAAAATCATCCAGAATACATTCAGGAAGAAAGCCATATGTCCAATCATCAACAGCAGACCGGAGATCGAACGCGCGTGCAACCATGGCACAGTGTTGCGCACTGTCTCAATGAAGGTGAAAACAGGAACACCATCTTCATCAAGGGCATTCATTTGCAGTCCCTGAATCCAACCGCCAATGTGCAAAGCGACTACCATGAGCATGATGCCCAGAGCGCATGCCCACCAATGCGTATGGATCAAAAATGCACTTGGCCATTCACGTTTAAGCAGGCGCGGCATCATGTAATAAACAGATCCAAACATGATCATGGTGAAAAAGGCATACACACCATGGTGAGCATGGCCGACGGTAAAATGGGTGAAGTGGGTAACTTCGTTCACGCTGCGCAAGGCCATGGTTGACCCAAGCAAACTGACCGCTGTGTAATTGATGGCACCGAAAACAATAAACCGCAGAGTCGGCGAGCGCCACACCTCGCGCTGCATTCCGACAACTGTCATGTGGTGGTTCACCGCAGTAACTACGACAGGAATCACCATCATCACACTGGCTACGGTGCCGGCAGAAATGACCCACACGGGAACCGGGCCACCGATCAAATGGTGGACGCCAGCCCAATTATAAAACAAAGCCAGCGACCAAAATCCAACCACCGACAAATAGTAACTGTGGATGGGACGACCTAGGACTTTTGGAATGAGGTAATAAGCGGCCCCAAACCGATGGGGGTCAACCATAGACCGAGCACATTGTGTGCAAACCACCAATTGGTCAGTGCTTGCACAACACCTCGGGTAGGTGAAAACACCAACATGATCTGGGCCACAATATAAAGCCAGGGGAGCCAGAAAAATGCTGCCAGGATGTACCACTGCGAAACATACACATGGTGCGATTGACGCCAGCGGAAGGCAATGATGCACCATACGCCGATCATGGCGTATGAAATTGCAATCAGAGGGGTCGCGTAAGCAGGAATTTCCAACCATTCAACACCATTCATGTGTCCGGCAAGAATACCAAAAATACCGATGGTGATGGCTATATTCCAGAACACGCCAGCGGTTAGCAAGATATTGACATGCCGAATCCGGGTACGGCACAAGCGGGCCATAATCCAAGGTGCAACGGCAAAAATGACATTGTTAGCCCAGCCAAAAACCATGGCGTTAAGATGCGCAGTGCGCGCACGGCCAAAAGTCAACCATTCGATCTCGCCCAAAAAGTGGGGAGTGGTGGCCTTAATGGCGGCGATAATGGCAAAGACGGTACCGATCATCAACCATACCGCGGCAGAGATCATGAAAAGGATGGCCGGAACCTTCATCGAAGCATCGATTTCGCTCAACTTAATGCGCGATTCGATCTCAGACTCGGCAGTCGGACTGAAAGAGGATAACAGAGAGGGCGATGCACTCATGATTTGCGCTTCTTTTTTCTACTCGGAAATGAGTCTGTTTGGCGGCCTAAAGGTTCATCTTCATCAAAGATACTTTCAGCGCCTTCTTCAAAATTGCTTAGCTGTCCGTTCTTCTGAGCCCAGTAGAGGGCGTAGGCAGCTGCCAGAAAAAATAATCCGGCAAACACCATTCCCAGAAGAACGTACTTACCAAACTCCATCAGTAGCCATCCTCCTCAAGCACTTCAATGCCGGATGAAGCCTGTTGGATGCGCAGGTCGCGCAAGGTCAATTGCATGGCGCGGTCGATGGGTATGCGCACCACACCCTGATCGCGATTCACCCAATCATAACTGTTGGCGATGCGCTGTTGTTCGGCCACAACTGAAGCTCGGATGGCGTGTCGCTGTTCAGCTTGGCGCGCTTCGATTGATTGTGCGCGGTTGGGCAAATATGCCACCGCAACAACCAAACCAAACAGAAGAATGACACCCAACCAACCCACTGCGGACAGCAGGACCTTGTTGTCGGATGGTTCCGGATCGTGAGAGCCTGTAGAATTACTCATGACAATTCAGGGATTCCTCGATACGGGGATCGCGGATAGGGATTGGACGATAGGTTTGAAAACTTTTGACAAAGGCGCCGAGGACCAAGGCAGCGACACCGAGAAGCACCAGAATATCGACGATGCCGATGCTGAATTCCCGCTGGAAGTAATCGCTCCCGTCAGCATAAGGAACTTTGCCGGGAAGGATGTTCCAGTAGACATCGGCAAGCTGGAAGAACAGAATCCACACAGCGATAAATTTCAGGCGCTCGCCAAACTTATTTTTGTGCCACAAAAGATAGAGGAACGGAATCAGGAAATTGGCAAAAACCAATACCATGCTGATCCAGAACCAAGTATTGCGGGTGCCATCCTTGTTGATTTCACGAATGTTGTACCAGAAGGTAAGTTCGGGAATATTGGCACTGTAAATGAGGAAGTATTGAGAGAAGCTGATGTAGGCCCAGAAAATGGTGAATGCCAGCATTAGGCAGCCCATGAAATAAAAATGGGTGCGCTGCAAAATGCCCTTCAAACCATCTTCGCGGGAAGCGAGCCAAAACATCAACAGTACAATGGTGGCCAGCGCGATGCGCATGGATGAGGCAAAAAACCAGACCCCATACATGGTTGAAAACCAATGAAATTCCAAGGACATGTACCAGTCAAAGGCCGCAAAAGTAGCAGCGAGTGCGGTGACCGGAATACCTATCGCCGCGAGCATTCGGGAACGATAAATATACTTATGGTCGCCAGTTTGATCCATCATGAACGACCAGCGGCGGAACAACCAGGCCAAACCTGCCCAAGCAATGAAGTAAATAGCAAAACGAATGGTGAAAAAGGTGGTGTTCAGGTAACCGGCCTTATGCAAGTAAAGAGGATCCTGGCTAACAGCCTCAGCTGAACCGGCCACAGGATTGTTCGGGTACATCCAGGACCACGGCACCAATGGACTGTCAGGATTCAGAGCCGAAAAAAGGATCAATGGCAAGAGCACCAGACCAATAGGCAGGAAGCCGCTGATAGCGTGTTCAATCTGCCTGCGCAAAATGACTGACCAACCAGCGTCAAACAGCCACCAGATCATTAACAGGAACAGCATGCCAATAAGTGCGGACAGCCAGAAGCTGGCACCGATCAGCCAACCGAGCGCTGGTCGGGAGGGATCTTTTTCACCTCCGACCACAAACATCAGGCCGGCCGCAATGACCAGCAGTACGATACCTGCCAACTGCAGGAGCGAAGATGAAGGTTGTTTGCTTGTAGCACTCATAGTCCAAGTTCTCCTCTGCGATCTGCGGGAACATCATCAACGCTGGCTGCAGAAGCGCGTTGCAAAGCACGCACATACATGACCACTTTCCAACGATCCTCGACGCGTATCTTGCTGCCATAGCCGTACATGGTATTGCGACCATGGGTGATGGTATCAAAAATTTCGCCGTCGGGTTGGTCGATGATACGTTGTTGCAGCAAACTCACAATGGTGGCAAAACCATACCGTTGGTCGGCAACTACTCCCAACCCATTGCCAGTCGTGCCGTGACAGATCGCGCAATAAATATTGTACAACTCCTGCCCGCGCAGCATGTTCACCTCTGTGAGGGCGACGGGAATACCATCGCCAAATTCCGACAAGTCGGGGACTCTTCCGGTTGCTACATAGCTGTCCTCCCGGAACCTGTTATCGGGAGCCAAATGCGGAAAATTCTCCTGCTTGGCAGTCACAAAAGGAACTGTACCGGGCACCGGCGGTCGGTCGGTCCTGCCATCCGCAAAAAACGATGTTTGCGACTGCGGATTAAACCGCGCCTGACGATCCATGTCTGGAAAAATCTCAATGGGTGTCCGCGATGATTTGCAGCCACGGAAGCCGAAAACGGTCAGTGTCAGTGCTACTAAAAAGAAATATACGATGAAAAAGTTTCGCATGGATCAGGCTTTCTCTTCTTCGGTAATGACGGTGATTTCCGTCGGATGTAGTCCGGCAAACAACTCTCGAACCTCGGACTCGTTGAATAGTTCGTCCTCCGCCTCAATCACCACGGCAAACTTGTCATCAGTCAGGTGACGGAATTTTTCGTAATTCATGACCGGATGGTAATGCATCGGCAGTTTGTTGAGAGTAAACATACCAATCAGAGTACCAAATGCGGCCAGCAGGATGGTGAGTTCGTAGGCTACCGGAAAAGGAAACACCGGGCTGTAGTAAGGCATGCCGCCTACGATCAGCGGGTAATCAAGATACCCCATATACCAAACGATGGTCATGCCGAGCGTAAAGCCCATCAAACCGCCGATAAAGGTAAACACAGGTACTTTGGAGCGCTTGATTCCCATGGCGCCGTCCAATCCATGAACGGGGAATGGGGTGAACACATCCCATTTCGTGTACCCTGCAGACCTGACCTTTTTGGCTGCCTGGTAAATCGCCGGAGCGGATTCAAAGAGAGCGAGTATTCCGTAAGTTTTAGACATCGCGCGATCCTCAGATTAATGGTGTTCTCCGTGAGCGTGCGCATCAGCCTGTTTAGTAACAGACTTGATTTCCGCAAATGCAAGGAGGGGCAAAAAGCGGATGAACAGCAGGAATAAAACGCTGAACAAGCCGAATGTACCAAAGAAAGTGAATATATCCACGGCCGTCGGGGAATAATAATCCCAGTTGGCTGGAAGAAAATCGTTGGCCAAGGATGTGACCGTAATCACGAAACGCTCGAACCACATACCTATGTTGATGAAAATGGAGAGAATCCACACAAACCAAAGGTTTTCACGCCCCCAACGCGTCCAGAAAAACTGAGGCGAAATCACGTTACAGGTAATCATGATCCAATAAGCCCAAGCGTATTGACCAAAGGCACGATTAACAAAAGCGAAACCTTCAAAGGCATTCGCACCATACCAGGCAATGAAAAACTCTGCCGCGTAGGCGTAACCGACCATGGTGCCGGTTGCCAGACAGATCTTACACATGCAGTCGATGTGGTATTGAGTGATCAAATCCTGTAAGCCGAACAAGGCGCGCAAAGGTAGCATCAAGGTCAACACCATGCCAAACCCCGAGAAAATAGCGCCAGCCACAAAGTAAGGTGGGAAAATTGTCGCGTGCCAACCCGGCAAGTGCGAAACCGCGAAGTCGAAGGACACCACAGTATGCACTGAAAGCACCAGCGGAGTGCTCAGTCCGGCCAGCAGCAGGTAGGCCATTTCGTAATTGCTCCAATGGCGATTGGAGCCGCGCCAACCCATGGCCAGAATACCATAAAAATATTGCCTGAAAGTGAAAAAGAACCGCTCAAAGGCTTGTGCTGTCTTTGTCTTGGCTTCGGCATAACGTTTTTCAAACACCATGCGGGTGCGATCGCGCATGGTCGCCAGGTCGGGAATCATGCCCATGTACCAGAACAGGAGGGAAACGGTCCCATAGGTACTCACCGCAAAAACGTCCCACTCCAATGGTGACCGGAAATTGGGCCAAATCGCATTGTGATTGGGAATGGGGAATAACCACCAGGCAAACCACACACGGCCAACGTGAAAAAGCGGAAAGATGCCAGCGCAAGCAACGGCAAAAATCGTCATCGCTTCAGCAGCGCGGTTGATCGATGTTCGCCATTTTTGTTTCAGCAGACATAAAATGGCCGAAATCAGCGTTCCCGCGTGTCCGATACCAATCCAGAATACGAAGTTGACAATCGCCCAACCCCACATGATGGGAGAGCGCAGACCCCAAACTCCGACCCCGGTTGAAACCAGATATATTAAGCCGAACAGCGTGAAGCTGGCAATCATGCAGCTCATGATGAAGGCAATCCACCACCAACGGGGTGTCTTGCCCTCGGCAATACCGCAGACCTTATCGGTGATCCAGGCAAAATCCCGGTTGTTTTCGACAATGGGTCTTCGCGGCATGTTAGCCGGGCGCACTTCTTTCAGCACTGCGGCTGCCGCCCCATGATGGCCGACGGCAGCGTCCGAAGGATTGGATGAGTGACTCAAAATAGCTCCAAGGTTGACAGTGAGGAATTTTTTTGCGGTTACAAACTTTGCGGCTGCATGGCTTTGTACTCCATGCGACTCAAAGCGTCTGGTTTATAGTCCGGCATCTGCGGATTGGGGTTGCGCAAGCGTCCAAGATAGGTGGTGCGCGGACGAGTGTTCAAATAGCCGAGCAGGGAATAATCGCGATCATTCGCTTTCGACTTGGAAACGGCAGATTCGGGATTGGAAATATCGCCAAACACAATCGCTTCCGATGGACAGGCAGCCTGGCAGGCAACCTTGAAGACACCGTCGGGTACATGAATATCATTGCTGTCACGGGCCTTCACCTTTTGTGCAATCTTCGCCTGTTCAATGCGCTGTACACAATAGGTACACTTTTCCATGACCCCGCGCATACGCACCGTTACGTCCGGATTGCGCTGCATTGACTTCAAAATGCCGCCTTCAGTCTTGAATTGATTTACCCCGAGCGGCCCGAGATAAAACTGATCACGCGCACGCTTGTTGTAATCAAAGAAATTGAATCTACGCACCTTATATGGACAGTTGTTAGCGCAGTACCGGGTACCGACACAGCGGTTGTAGGCCATGACATTGAGCCCCTGCTCATCGTGTACGGTGGCATTGACGGGGCATACCTGTTCGCACGGAGCGCGCTCACAATGCATACAGGCCACGGGCATCAAACTGGTTTGCGGATCGGACGGCAAGGAAGTGCGGTTTTCAATCGGATCACCGCTGCTGTAGTACCGGTCCAATCGGATCCAGGACATTTCCCGACCGCGCATGATCTGATCTTTACCTACGATAGGAATGTTGTTTTCGCTCTGACAAGCAACCACACAGGCGTTACAGCCAGTGCACGTGTTCAGATCGATAGTCATCCCCCATTGTTGAGGTGGAATAAACCTGGCGCGGTTTTCAGGATCCTGCCAGACTTGAACATTGGGTTTAGGATCTCCAAATGCTGGTTTGGAAAAGGCCGAGCCACCCCGCGGATTGGTAAGTGATCTTTCAGCCAGTGGCATGTCGGAATCAGCACCAAAACGGGCGGCGAGTGCGACTCGACACCCATTTGATTCACCCAATCCTGGTTTTTCTTGTAATACTCGGTGTTCGTTTCACGCACAATTGCGCGCCCTTCCATCGACCAATGAACCTGAGTATTTGCTAAATTGACGAACCTGCCGGTCAAGCGTATCTGGGCTCCGTTCAGAACGTAAGCGCCCGAATCCCGCAGCAAAGGATAAACATTAAATCCTGTGCCGGTGCCGACACGACCAGTGCGGGTACGGCCAAAACCCAAGGTACAACCAATCGACCAATCAGGCAAACCCGGTTGAATATGAACGGGGCCCGTGATCGTCACTCCGTTGACGGTCAATTCCGCCAAAGGCGCCTGCTCGCGACCACGCAGAAAATTCGCTGAACGGCGCGCAATACCGCCAATTAAAAATTCGCCTGACTTGGTATCAAACCCGAGCGCCTCAGCCAGTGCAGGACTGATCAGAATAGCATTGTCCCAAGTCAATTTATTCAACGGATCCGGCACTTCCTGCAGCCAGCCATTGTTGTTGAAGCGACCATCGCCAATCCGATAATCGGGTGCCAAACGCACCTCAAGGGAGCGCTGCGAAACCTCCGGTACAACGATGGCGGCCAGGTCAATTGCGCTCTTGATTCGTGCCACCGAGGCGTTGTTGGCGCCAGCAGTGAAAGCTGATCCAGGCAGTAAACCGTCTGCTAGAAAACGATTGAAATCGCGATCAGCGCTCAGTCCAAATTCGCTTAGGGTGGTTCTGACAATCTGATAGCTGTCGGTTTCGCCCAAAGATCCCAAACGTGCCAGAAATTCCAGCTCAGGAAGGGTATCAAACAGCGGCAGAATCATCGGTTGCACCGGAACCAGAGTACCATCCCAGGTACGCCCGTCCGACCAAGACTCCAGATAATGGCTGGCTGCAATTTGCCAGTTCGCTTCAAGCGCAGTTTCATCAAAATGATAACCGTACCGGATAACCTGCGATACAGATTTCTGCAATGAGGCCCAGTTGAGTGAGGCAGGTGCGTTGTAAACCGGATTGCCGCCAACAATAACCAAAGTCTCAATGGCTCCAGAGCGGATTCGCTCGGCGAGGTCTTCAATGGAACTATAGGCACGTGCTGGAGTGCGCACATAACGTACAGTAGTGCCGTTGGCACCCAGGATCTGATTGATCAGCAGTACCAAGGCGTGGACTACCGGTGACTGATGATAACCAGCCACCACCAAGGACTCACTGCCTGCAGATATCAAATCGGCAGCACATTCCTGAACCCATCGAGGATCGACTTGCAGACCGGATGCCTGATCGCGCAAAGCTTGTGCCAACGGGCGCTCCAAACCGCGGGCGTCAAGGATGGCTGCTGCCATAAGGGCCGCGAACGCAGGTACTTGTGAGGAAGGTAGACGCAAACGGTGATCAGCCATGGTACCTACCAGAGAATAAGGCGACTCAACCGCATATACACGGCTCATGCGGGCCGCATCTTCCTGATTGGCTACGCGCCGCCCCTTGGCGAACGACCGGGAATTAGCCAATGTGCCCGCTTCGTGGTGCAGAAAATCACTATCCAGCGACAAAATGCGCTTGGCCTTATCGAAGTGATGCAGCACCCGCACAGATTCGTCAAAAATGCCTGAAGCCACTTTCGAAGCTTTATCCTTTTCGGTGGCGCTGTATTCGGCAATGAGCATGCGCGGCATGCGTTCGCGCAGCGCATTCAACATCCGGGCGCGACTGGGTGAAGTGGAAGGTTCTACCAGAAGCGCAGACCTTGGCCACGCGTAGGGGCAAACTTATCGGCGGTTTCTTGCAGCAAGTCACGCACCTGTGCCGACGTGATACGGCGTGTACCACGATAACTGGAGGTCATACGATCCGGATCATACAGATCCAGAACTGAAGCAGAAGCCTGGGCAGTCAAACCGCTGCCGTAAGGCTGGTACAAAGGATTGCCCTCCAAATGGGTCGGACGGTGTTGATGCGTTTCCACGACCAACGGCAAATTGTCCCAACCATCAGGCATGGAACTGGAAAAATAGACCGGCAGGCCTGGAATGGATCCCTCTGGCTGCTTGGAAAAAGGTAAAATATAGGATTCAGGGCGGCGGCAACCGGTTAATCCAACACCGGCTACAGCGAAGGATGCCGCCATGATCTTGAGGAAATGACGCCTGTTGACTCCATCAAGCTCGGATGCACCTTGCGGAAATTCGCGGTGCATCCATTCCTTGAATTCAGGGCGGTCTGCGTATTCGTCAAGACTACGCCAATATTGTGCACCAACCGGTTCGCCCGGTTTGGGTTCGGGATGAGTAACTTCTATCTTCATCGGTGACAGCCTGAGCAGCTTTGAGGAGGATTGACATTCCAGTTAACCACAGCTTCTACAGCCCACTCCAGGTGAGCGTGTGGGTTATCAGGAGTCCAATTAAGGTTGTAAACTTGATCGAGCGGACGGATCGCCAATTCCGGGGCGCGGTGACATTCCAAACACCAGGCCATCGTCAACGGCTTGTCGTGCCATACCACTTCCATCTGGTTAACATTGCCGTGACACTCCACACAGCTGATACCCCGGTTCACGTGTACAGCGTGATTGAAATAAACGTAATCGGGCACCTGATGAATGCGCACCCATTCGATAGGCATTCCGCTGGCGTAGCTCTCGCGCACGGGGGCAAGCAGTGGACTTTCCCTGCGAACCTGGGAGTGGCAAGCCATACAGGAAGCGGCATCAGGAACGTTGGAATGGCCGGACACATCAACGAAACTGTGGCAATAACGGCAGTCGAGACCGAGCTGCTCAGCATGCAGGTAGTGATTGAATGCCACCGGCTGGGTTGGCATGTAGCCTACCCGAGAGTAGGCGGGAGTGAAGTAATAGGTAACACCCGCTACAGCACTCACTGCCAAAACAAAAAATGCCAGCACAACTTTGGCCGGCAGGGCATTGCTCCATTTGGGAAAAATATTAGCCATTGGATAACTTGTGTAAGCTTGCAGCCTATGAATTCATAGCTCCCGATCCGGACCTACTGACACTGCGGGGTTCGGGATGCAAGTGTACTTGGCCGCTGAAAGTTTGCGGGTCAGCCGCAACTTCGGCGCTTTGCACCGGTTTGACTTTACCGAGGCCCAACAGACCTAGGAGCGTCACCCCAACGGTTTGCAGGAAACGCTTTCTTTGAATGGTTTGGTCCGACATTAGTCGCAGATTGAATAGTTTGATTAAGAGAACCTGAACTGTTTGGTCAGTCAGGCGGAGAGCAATGCAATTACCGTGTAAAGGTTCCCATCAGGAGCAACACAAAAAATATTTTTGCAGATATTTCCCATACAGCATCGGGCAACCATTAGCAGAACTGTTAACTAGTATAAATTTCAAAGATGCGGCAGACAGGAATCCGCACTGTTACACCGGAAGTTGCACTGGGAAAGGCATGCAAGATCAAATGGGGCTGGTAAGCTCATCAGCGAGCGCCAAACCGCTCATGGCTGCGGCTTCAATTCTGGGTCCGCCAAAACCATCTCCGCACATCGCCAGGCGCAGATTTTCATCCAAAAGGTAAGTTTTCCTGAAGGGTTGGCGTTCTTTGTACAGACGTGTGGGTTCGCTGTATCCCCATCGGTGGGAAACAAATTCCACCACATCTGATTTCAGGAAGGGTTTGGCGGCCGCCAGCAACATTTTAGCCCTGGTGTCAGGGTCGGTGTCCCAGTGAGCATCGGCAAAGCGACTGCTGCTATTGATGGTGACCGAACCCTCGCGGGAAGAAACGCCCTTGACCGAGTTGTCACCAATCCAGCGCAGCACAGGATGGTTGAGATCCATTGCGCCGGGATTCGGCAATCCGGCCGGGCCATTCAATTGAGCGAGCACGGAAATACATCTGCGATATTGAATGCGCTTCAATTCCTCCTCCTCATCGTAGTCCAGCTCAACATTGGCCGTGGCCAATAGATCCATCGTTTGCGGAACTGGCGTGGAAAATACCAGAAAGTCAGCTGTGTATTCCTTTGTTTCGGTTTCACCGTGCGGCAGACAGGTCACGGTCCACTTACCGTCTTCAAAGTGAAGTTTCACGGCTTTTTCGGAAAGTGCCACATTGAGATTGCCGGCCAAGAGTGCGGGAATCGCACGCATACCATCGATCCCTACATAGCGCATGTTGCCCAAGGGGCCACGATACCAAGGTTTTACCACTCCTTGCGACATCCACTCCTCGACCATTTCCCGAAAAACGCGTTCACGGGTAGTGACAAATTGTGCGCCGTGATCAAACACAGCCTCGCCCATCAACTTTGTCGCCATGCGACCTCCGGGCAGGCGACCTTTGTCAATCACTTGAACTTTGACCTCATTGGCTTGCAGTTTTGAGGCGACCAACAATCCGCTGATCCCGGCCCCTATAACTATGCAGGTTTGAATATTTATCATAACTTAATGAGTTCTAGTATGCGGTGCCGGTTAACTTTACGAGTCAAAATTACTCAACACTCTTTTCCCTGATGAAAAAAAGCGGTAATTCAACTTCAAATCTGGCTCCTTTGCCGTGCTCACTGTAGCAGTTAAGCTCACCGTGCATCAGCAGAGTCAACTTGCGGGCGATGGAGAGTCCTAGCCCCGTTGATTGCTCTCCAGCAGTCGGCAAATTGCCCACTTTGCTGTATTTTTTAAACAGGAATGGCATTTGCGGCAGCGGAATACCAGGTCCTTGATCAATGACTGCCAAAATACCGCGCTGCAGATCTGATTTTTTGGGAGCACAGACTAACCGTACGGTGGAACCGGGAGGCGAGAATTTCAGTGCATTGGAAACCAAATTATCCAAAACCTGATGCAGCAAAGTGGGGTCCGCCAAAAACTTCATCGCATCCGACCAGTCGCTGAATACGATTTCCTGTTTTTTGGAGGCGGCAGCCAATGCGAACCCGCGCTTGATGTGCTCGCGCAACGAGACCGCGCTTACCGGTTCCAGCGTACATTCGATCTGTTTCGACTCGAGTCTGTGCGACTGCAATAATTTAGCGACCGTGGCCAGCATATGATCGCACGTGTGCAACAAGTCGCGCAAAAGCTCGGCGCGTTGCTCTGGACGCAATTGTTCAGGCTGATCCAACAAGAGTGCAGCGACCGACCGTGCTGTAGCCATAGGAGCGCGCAGATCATGCGCCGCAATGGCCATAATTTCGTCCTTTTCCCGGGATAATTCCTCCAGCTCGCGGTAGGCACCGGACAAATGCTTGTGGCTCACTTCGATCGTGTGATTCTTTTCCTCAAGCTCCCGATTGACACGAGTGGTGTAACGATAGCGGAAATACAGACCGGCTATCAAAAATATCAGGATCACCAAAGCGGCCAAAATCGCATTGCGGCGGTATCGTTCCCGCTGGGTTTCAGCAGTGAGTTCAGCCAGGGATCGATCGCGCTCGGCGCTGGCATACTGCACATTAAACAAAGCGGTGCGAATCAACAACTGATTGGACAGCAAGCTCTCCTGTAATTCCACCCGTTTGCGGAAAACGTTGAGCGCATCCTGGTAAAGACCAGCCTGCTCGTAATGGTAATCAAGGCCTCCAGGGACTCCAACTCCTCGGCCCGGTCGCCTGAGGTGATGGCAATCTGGAGCGCGCGCCGGGCATATTCAATAGCGCCCTCCACATCGCCTTCCTTGGCCAGCATCAGACCCCAGTGACGGGAACTGCGCAAGGCAACATAGTCCAAAGAGAATTGTTCAGCCATTTCCAGCGAACGTTCCAAATAAGGTCTGGCAAGGCTGGTGTTACCCATGCGTTGATACAAATCGCCCAAATTGCTGTAATTTAACGACTGTGAATAGGAATGGCCTGCAATCCGGTTGGCTTCCAAGGCGCGGTAAAAGCGTTCCAATGCCTCGTCGTACCTACCCTGCTCCATCAAGGCCACGCCAATGTTGTTTTCAAACAACAAGCGCATGCGCTCATCCTCAAGATAGTATTCAAGAGCTTGCAGCAGATAATTTTCCGCCTGATGCCAATCGCGTACACGCCAAAAACAAATCGCCATACTGTTGAGTACGGTGGCAATGCGATTGCGATCGGAAATGGTTCTGGCAACTGCCACAGCCTCGCCCAGATATGTGAGCGCCTGGGTGTAGTCGTGCATTTGAATAAAAATGTTACCCAGCGTGCGCAACGCATCCACTTCCAACTCCGCTTCGCCCAAACTGTTGGCAATGCCGCGTGCGGCTTCGGCAAAGGGCAATGCATTGACGCGCTCACCATTGGCAATCAACAAACGCGCCTGTTGCAAATTCCATTGCGCGTTGATCAAGGGATTGCCCGATTGTATGGCCGCCTCGTGCAGGATTGCCAAATACACCGGAACAGCGGCATAATCCGTTCGAATCATCGACTGATTGATGCGCTCCATGGCCGCCCGTGCGCGCACCTGCAAGTCCGCAGACCGCAGCTCACCCTCAAGTTCAAATGCACCCGTTTCGCTTCCAGCCAAAGGCTGCGCACTGACGATGAGGATCGTTAATAGTACGTACAGCGAAGCGTGAATAGTGCGGAGCGAGGAAAGAAGCCTCATTTACAAATGTAAGCATTGGCGACATCTCTAGCCAAAATCAAGCAAACGCTTTAAAATTACCTCAACTTTATATTCTCCACCGATTAGGGTAGGAATGGGGCGTTGGCTCCACCCCTCCGAACCGGACGTACAGACTTGATTCGCTGCATTCACCCCTGCGGAGCTGCCTAAACTTGTGTAAAATTGAACGTAGCTGTCAACGTAGCCACTGGCCTACTTTCGATGGAGCACTCCAGTGTACCGGCTTGTAGCCCCCGAACCATTTCCTCAAATAGCTATTCTTTTTATAGGATATTTTCCGTCTTGACAGTAACGCTTTTAGGAAAAGTCTTTTCAATCATGAATGATTCGCATTTGGCCAACTCTCCTCATGATGCATTTTTTGTCTCTGCTTTTGGTGAACCTGTGCGGGCGCGGGAATGGTTGCCTCAGTTGTTGCCCGAAGCCGTTGTTCAGTGTCTGAACTGGCAATCACTGGAGGTTGTTGACGGCAGCACGGTCGATCCGCAGTTGCACAAACGGCATACCGACATTTTATACAAAGTCCGCAGCGCGGATGATGAGGCTGTTTTAGTTTACTGCCTGTTTGAGCATCAAAGCACCCCGCGTCGCGACATGGGACTGCGCTTGCTGTTGTACATGGCGCGCATCTGGGATCAGTGGCGCAAACA
>JAJOKB010000061.1 GCA_021208135.1 Verrucomicrobiota bacterium
AATGGTTGGCACCGTTGGTGTACTCTGCCATATTGATAACTCGGTCCCAACTGATGGAGTCGATCCACTTTGGGTATTCTCCTGGACCATAATGGGCCAGTATCGGATTATTCGTAGGGGTTTGCGCTGAAACGGTTAAGACCGGAATCAATGCGCACGCAAGCCCAGTTAGGGCACGTAATAGGGGGAGGTATTTCATAACACTAAAAAAGTCGCCAATTTTCGGCCAAAATACAAATAAATATCGCAGAATTTGTCGGATCGGCTTGAGAGATCGCATTCTTTTACCGACTTCTGGTGCCATTTAACCAGACAACAACAAAAGTCATGAGATATTGCCAAAACTGAGGGATTCCTCGAGCCAGCGATCCTGACGCAAAACCTTGATTCTTTGTCTGGCGTTCAGGCGTTCAGCCTTAGTCTGCACCAAACGTCCAGTGCTAGCGGCCAGAATTTGCGCTCCGGGGAGGCGCTTTCTGATACAGAAAGTCAGCATAGAGTGTAGAGCGGCAGGCAAATACCTGCGGTAGATTTCATCTTCCATTGAAGCTGTGGTAAAGACTGTGCCGGGTTCGCCCTGTCTGGCGCAGCGACCAAACAGTTGCAAATCGATACGCCTGGCCTCGTGCCGTTCAGTGGAGATAACAACGAGACCTCCATTGGAGAGGCTGGCTGCATCGAGCAGAATGTCTGTACCTCGACCAGCCATATTAGTTGCGATAGTAATGCGACCTGTACTGCCGGCTTCGGCAATAATTTCTGCCTCATTCTCATTGCGAACAGCATTGAGCAAGGCAAACTCAAGACCTCGCCGTTCGAGTTCTGCAGCCAGTGCCTGACTGGCGGCAATGCTTCGGGTACCGATGAGCACCGGGCGTCTGTTGTGATGGAGTTCGGCTACCAGACCCGCGATGGATTGCCATTTTTCCTCAATACTGCAATAAATCGGCAAGGATTGGACAGTGCGTTGAACCGGACGGTGCGTAGGAACCTTGAAGACCGCCAAGCCATAGACCCGCCACAATTCACCTCGATTGACAAAAGCAGTACCGGTAACTCCAGCCAAGTGAGGAACACGACGGAAAAACCGTTGAAAGCTTACGCTCGCCAAAACCTCTGTGGAGGGGGTGAAAGGAATACCCTCTTTAGCCTCAATCGCCTGGTGAAGACCCTGTCGCCAACTCCGCTCGGGCATCTGTCTGCCGGTTCCCTCATCAATAAGCAGGAGTTTATCATTCCTGACGACGTACTGGCGGTCGCGCTCAAAAAAAGTATGTCGCGACCAGAGCCTGGCGAACCCAATCCAGACGCCAGACTTCTTGTCTCAAGATACCCTTGGGCAATTCCTGTTGTGCCCAGGAGCGAATTTTGGCTTCACCTGAAGGCAACAACTCAACATCGCGAAACTGATGCCTGAGCCTAAAATCCTGGTCCGGAACCAGTCGAGCGGCCCAATCCGCAGCCATGCGAACGGCCTGTTGAAGCAAAGGATTATCCTTTTTACGACTGATGATCAAAGGTGTAGCTGCCTCGTCGATCAGGATGTGGTCGGCTTCATCCACCAATACAGTGCCAAACCCACGTTGTACCATGCGTGCGGAAATGCTTTCGCCGATCCTGGAAGAGGACGCCCATGTCCACAGGTTGCGCTTCCGTCCTGAGTAAAGTTCCCCCAGTTGCAGTCGATCGCGCAAAAAAGTCGGCGACTAATTCTTTTGCCGTGGTGTAGACCACATCGGCCTGATAATGCTTCCTGCGGTCTGGAGGTTCCATGTCGCCTAAAACGGCAGCCACCGAGACCTTATGATCGAGATAGAATCGGAGTAAATTGGAAGCATCACGGCGGGCGAGATAGTCGTTGGCAGTGATAACGTGAACGGGACGACCACGCCACGACGCCAATACCGCAGCCAGGGCGAGCGTCAATGTTTTGCCCTCACCAGTAGCCATCTCCATCAGGCTACCATTGAGCAAACCAAGTACACCGGTAAGCTGTTCGGGAAAAGGACGCATACCCAGACGTTCATGAGCTGACAACCCGAGTCTTGCCAAAGTTGCAGCGCTGATGTCGGGGAATTGAGCCAAAGCAGCCGATCTCCGCACATTTAAGCGCGCCTCGGACAGTTTCTGTTGCCGCTCAATTGATGACTCCTGCTGTAGCTGGTCCATTAATTGCGAAGCTTGCCAGGCCTGCTTTTTCCAATCAGCCAAGCGCGACGACCTGCGTTGCCAAATTCCATTAAGGCTGTCGAGCCATTGCTCCAGCCCTTGGCGAACCCGTGGATTGCGCAGACCATCAGTACGACGAATGTCTTCCTGCGGCAATACAACTTGCGAAATAGATTTAGTGAGCACTGAGGTCATGAACGCTGAAATTGGCGGCTACTCAACGGATTTGGAGACCCGTGCAAAAGAACTGAAACGTGCGATCAGGTCAACCTTCAAGCGAACCTCAACACCCACACAACAATTGGCCTGTGCCAAAGACTGAGGAAAAACGCCTGGTGAAAATACTCGCAAAAAAGGTCACGGGTACTGGAATATCCGCATGTTGACCACGCTTATAGCAATGCTGCCTATCCTGTCGGTGCTGACGTTATTGGTGGTGTTTCGCCTTCCCGCCAAAATTGCAATGCCGTTGAGCTTGAGTATCACATGCTTAGGTGCGTGGGCTGGCTGGCAAGTGCCCGCCTGGCACATAGCTGCTGCCATCATGGAGGGTGCTGTTATCAGCCTTTCGATCTTGTGGATTTTATTCGGCGCAATGTTATTGCTGAATACACTCAAGGAAGCCGGTGCATTGGATAGTATACGCAATGGGTTTTCCAGCTTATCACCGGACCGAAGGGTGCAAGCGATTGTAGTGGCTTGGCTATTGGGGGCATTCCTTGAAGGTGCCTCCGGTTTTGGAACCCCGGCAGCCATCGGAGCGCCATTGCTGCTGGCACTCGGCTTTCCGGCAGCAGCGGCAGTGGTGTGCGCCTTAATGGCCAACAGTACGCCGGTTACTTTTGGCGCGGTAGGCACGCCTATGTTGATTGGCATAACCACTGGCTCAGCGGGCACGCCAGGCATACCCGAAAGTTCATCACCTGAATTTATGGAGATGATCCAAAATGTTGCCGTCCAAGTGGCAGTGTTGGATATAGCGCTCGGCTCATGGATTCCCCTGCTGATGGTTGCTGTGTTGACCAGATTCTGGGGCGAGCGCAAAAGCTGGCGTGAAGGACTGGAATTATGGCGCTTCGCACTGTTCGCCGGTTTATGTTTTACCGTTCCCTCCTTTCTGGTAGCAAAGTTTCTTGGCCCCGAGTTTCCTTCCATTTTGGGAGGAATGACTGGTCTTGTGCTAGTAATGGCGGCCATTCGCAGGGGTTTTCTTCAGCCAAAAGACGTTTGGGATTTTGACAGCCGAACAAATCAAATCTCAGCAACTTCTCTGCCCCAAGCGCATGTACCGCTGCTGCGTGCATGGAGTCCTTATTTGATGCTCACGCTATTGTTGTTGTGCAGCCGAATGGACTTTTTGCCGATCAAAGGTTGGTTGCGTGCGGTAAGTTTGGCTTGGCATGACATATTCAGCTCGGGCATTTCGGTTCGTTTGGAGCCACTGTATTTGCCCGGTTTCCTTTTTTGCTTAGCTGCACTCAGTACACTATGGTTGTTGAAACTACCCCTCTCAGGTTTTATCAAAGCCGGCGGCCTTGCCGCAAACCGATTGGTTGCCAGTGGCATCGCTTTGTTGACAGGCCTGCCCATGGTGAGGGTCTTCATCCACTCGGGCAACAATGGCGCTGGATTGGAAAGTATGCCGCTGGAATTGGCTGGCAATATGGCGGGGGTGGCGGGAGAAGCATGGCCACTTTTTGCTCCTTTCGTCGGAGCCTTGGGCTCGTTCATTTCAGGTAGCGCGACATTCAGCAATATGATGTTTGCCGCCTTTCAGATCAGCGTCGCTCAGGAAACTGACTTTGCCTTGATTCCGGTTCTTGCCCTACAGGCAATAGGAGCCAATGCCGGCAACATGGTGTGCGTACTGAATGTGGTTGCCGCAGTCTCTGTGGTCGGTTTACAAGGACAGGAAGGTGCCATTATTCGCCTCACTGCGCGCGCTATGTTGCCCTACTGTTTGGCAGCAGGTTTGCTGGCATGGCTATTGTTTTAAAATTTAAGTCTTCAAGTTACTGCTTGCAATCGGCGCAAAAGCCCTTTCGCTAACTCCCATCCTTAGGGGTGACTTACCTGAGTCTGAGATGCCTGCGGCCATTGTGCAGAGAGGCAGACCCTTTGAACCTGATCCGGTTGATACCGGCGGAGGGAAAGGTTGCACTGCGTAATCAGCTCCTCTGTCAGTGCGGTTGGATCAGATGGAAATTTCATCCACATGAAGACCAACAAAAATATACTGAATAAAAGCATCCTGATTACAGGGATGGGGGGATTGATGACCTGCGCAGCACTGGCTCAGGAACCAGTGATAGAGCTGGAACCGTTCACTGTTAGTGCGGATCCGCTGCGGGCCACTTCCCAGGAACTGCCTAAAAGCGCCAGCTTTTTCACCAGGGAAACCTTGGATGCTCCAGGCGTGCAACATATGGCTGATCTGATCAGCAGCGTACCCAACCTGACATTCGCCGGAGGTACATCAAGACCCAGATACTTCATGATTCGCGGCATTGGTGAAAATAGCCAATTTCATCATGATGTGCCTCCTTCCTCAGTGGGGTTCCTGCTCGATGGAATAGACTTTACCGGTGTGGCTTCCGGCATTGCCTTGTTTGATCTTGAGCAGGTGGAGATTCTTCGCGGACCTCAGTCCACAGTGTATGGAGCAACAGCCCTCGCAGGCCTTATAGTAGCCAGATCAGTCGCGCCAAGTGAAGAATTCAGCGGTAAAGTTGAACTGAGTCTGGGCGATGATAACTATCGTAGTGCTGGCATCGCTGCCGGAGGTCCAATCCATGAGGTTCTTGGATTCCGGGTGGCACTGCACCACTTGCAACAAGACGGCTTCCGCAGAAACACATTCCTTAACCGAAGGGATACCAATGCACGCGATGAGACCACTGCAAGAGTGAGATTGCAGTTTACCCCCAACGATCGACTGCTGGTAGATGCCACTTTCTTATACCTCAATTTTGATAATGGCTACGACGTCTGGTCTTTGAACAACAACAGTTTTGCCACTTCCACCGATGAGCCGGGGAGAGACTTCATACGGACCGTTGGATTGGGCATTCGCAGTGAAATTCAAGTCGCAGAGTCCGTTGAAATCCATTACAGCGGTGGCATCCAGAATTCAGATACGGATTATCGCTTCGATTGGGACTGGAGTCACCCAGCTGAGCTTATGGCAATTTACGGTATTCCTGCCTCTGAAGTGGATTGGTATAACGGGATCGACTTTATGGAACGCGAACGTGTGGTAACAAACCACGACGTGCGTTTGGTGGGCCTGAACTCCGCCGGATCAGACATTCAATGGGTGACTGGTTTGTATTATCGCTATATGAGTGAACATCAGGATCGACTGGGGGCGTTAAGTCGCTATCAGAGCGAAAACATTGCAGCATATGCTTTGGGTAAAATTCCTTTGGGCAACCAATTATCTTCCACCCTGGGTGTACGGCTCGAACATTCGCAGATTGATTTCCGCGACGCCCGCAATGCTGAATTCAGCGATAGAGACTCACTTTGGGGGGCAAATGCCTCTCTCGAATACCGACCGATAACTGACCAGATGATTTACGTCGCTGCTGGACGGGGCTATAAAGCAAGCGGAGTGAACATGGATCCTCGAATACCAGAAAATGCCCGCCTCTATGACGCGGAAACACTTCTGAACTTGGAAGCAGGCTACCGTGCCTTTTTATTCGATCGGCGATTACAATTGAATGCCTCTGTTTTTCATAGCTGGAGGCGCGATTATGCGGGTTGGAAAAGTTCGGGTTCAAAACAGGTGATGGTCTGAATTTTTCGCATGTTCACTGACAATGCAGCAGCTGGAAGAAATTATGGCCTGGAGACGGATTTCGTATTTCTGGCAGGCTCTGGATTACGGTTTTTCGGCGGCTTGGGACTCTTGAGGGCAGTGTTCGATGACTATCAATACATTGACCGTGCAGACCCGCAAAATACTTTAGTTTTAGATGGACTTCGGCAAACATATGCGCCCTCAGCCAACTATAATATCGGTGTTCAGTGGAATGAATCACAAACAGGGCTTTTTGCCAGAATCCAGTTATCCGGCCGCACTGGTTATTACTTTAGCACCCGTGATCAGCAACGAATCGGTGGCTACACAACAACCAATGCCAGCATTGGCTGGCAAAACAGAGATTGGCACCTCTCATTGTGGGTTAACAATATTTGGAACAAGCGGTATGATGTGCGCGGTTTCTTCTTTGCCAACGAACCCCCAGCCTATGATGTCGACCGTGCCTGGCTAACCCAAGGTGATCCCAGACAAATCGGAGTCACCGCTACTTATTCATTCTAGTCGCAATCCGCCCAGTCCTCATCCATGGTTTATGCATGAGGGCTGTAATTCAAAGAGTATCCCGCGCATCTGTAAGCGTGGATGACAAAATATGCGGTCAAATTGATGCTGGACTCCTGGTATTAGCCGGAGTCCAAGCAGCAGACACCACCCATGATGTACATTGGATGGCAGATAAAATCACCAAACTAAGGTGTTTTGATGATGTCAGCGGCAAAATGAACCTAAGCCTCCTCGATACCGGAGGCTCTATTCTACTGGTCAGCCAATTCACCGTCTTTGGAGATTTGAAAAAGGGAACCAGACCTTCATTCAACAAAGCTGCGCCGCCCACAGAAGCCATTCCCTTGTATGAAGAACTCAAACAAAGGCTCTCAGACATACTCAATCGTCCTATTCCAACCGGGGTATTTGGCGCAGCTATGAGATTGTCAGTGGAGCAATCTGGGCCGGTGACGTTGATAATGGACAGTCGTTGTTGAGTTGTAGTTGAGTTATGCTGAGAGTTTGGAGGGGTTACGGAAGGGGTAATGGAGAGAGGGAGTTGTGTTGTGTAAAAAAAAAGACCCGGTGGCAGTAATTAGCTGCTACCGGGTCATAAGAACTGGCGATAACCTACTCTCACACCGCATCGTGGCGGCACTACCATCGGCGATCAAGAGCTTAACGAGCGTGTTCGGGATGGGAACGTGTGTTTCCTCTTATCTATGGTCACCAGAGAGAGAATCCTT
>JAJOKB010000043.1 GCA_021208135.1 Verrucomicrobiota bacterium
CGAGCATTGCAAGGCCTGCCGCAACATAGCCGCAAAAGCCGGGGCAGCTTTAGGCTCTCCCAGCGTGGTGAATATTTGGATTCCAGACGGCATGAAAGACCCGACTGTCGACCGCATGGCGTACCGTGAGCGTTTGCTTGCCAGCCTGGACACAATCTTGGAGCAAAAACACTCTCCAACTCACCTGTTGGATGCAGTGGAATCCAAGTTGTTTGGTATCGGGGTGGAAAGTTATACAGTAGGTTCCCACGATTTCTACCTTAGCTATGCAGCTACCAGGCAGTGCCTGCTTACGCTGGATGCAGGACATTTTCATCCTACGGAATTTCTTGCGGATAAAATATCCGGCAGTCTGTTATTTGTGCCAGGATTTCTTTTGCACGTATCGCGTGGTGTGCGCTGGGACAGTGATCATGTAGTTATTCTAGACGACCCAACGCAGGCAATTTTTTCAAGAATTGGTAAGGTGCAAGGCACTCACCAAAACACACATCGGTCTGGATTTTTTTGATGCATCCATCAATCGCATTGCAGCATGGGTGATAGGAACCCGCTCCACACAGCGGGCTCTGTTGATTGCCTTGCTGGAACCAACCGCAGCTTTACGCAAAGCAGAGGAGGATCGCGATTACACAGCGCGACTGGCATTACTGGAGGCAATGAAAACGTTTCCTTGGGGGGCAGTATGGGATGAACACTGCCGACGCAACGAAGTTCCCTGCGAAACGGATTGGCTAGGGGCAGTCAAGCAGTATGAAAAAGAAGTCTTGGATTGGCGTTGTTAACAGTGGCAGCCGGGCGGATTTATAATCAACCCGAGGAAAGCGTGTTTAACCTTAGCCCAGTGACCTTAGGGTTGGCACCGCAAAAAGTACAATAGCGTTTTCCCCGCGGCTATCTACCTGAATAATAGCATGTGCGCCTGGAGTATCCACTATCTGCGGTCCAACGCACACGCACCCTTGGTTAGCCAAAAGCTGCGTAGAGCCTCGCCAGCCGCTCTACAGGGGATAAGCCACTTCGACTCGGTGGACGCCCTTGGGCTTATAATTGAGATACTGGCTCAGGCCTAGGTAGTGACTTGCAATGTAGAGAATACTCAGCCACATCTCAGTGCCCTGAAGTCCCGGAAAGTGATCGTCGCTGAAGGCAAAACCTTTCTTGGGCTGCCAACGGCGAATGATCGCCGGAATCCAAGTATGAAAGATGGCTTCAATTTCCGACCTGCGGTGCGCGGTTTGTTTTGAACATAACCATAAGGGGTGGATGATATCCAATACGTTGCATGCCGTCGTGTGTTCGGTCAAAAAATTGCCGTTTTGTCGGCAATGCATGAGAATGGTGTCTATGGCGTCAATGGGATAAGGAAGCGGTTGCCCGAATTGCGCATAAGTTCCTCTGGTCAGACGGTAGAAACCATTGACAGGCTGAAGCCATTTATGGGTTTTGGTTCGCTCTCCCAAACCCCAGTTGCTGGACAGCAATTCAAATTCAACCAGCCGAACAATGTCGATAAATCAAATTTACCCTGGTGGTATTTCAAATCATGATAGGCGGCAGTGCCCAATCCGTCGTTCCAAGCACCTGCGCCCCAAGCACTGAGATTCCAATCTAGTTTTTCTTCATTCACTACCAGATCGACCGGGCTGATTTTTTCCAGGTACTGGTTCTTGTATTTTAAGGCGGGAACCAAGGCATTCCAAGGCGTATCCTATGGAAAGATAATTGTAGTTATTGAAGGTTACACGGGCAAGGGGGCTAATTGACCTGTCTCCTAACTCCTTGTCGAAGCAACCGGTTTCAGGATTCTGGTAGCTCTGCAACTGATCAATCAAAAACTCCGGACTGAATGATGGGGCGTTTCGTTGAAGAAGGCCGCAATCTCAATAGCATCGCACCAAGCTCTGGAGCTAAATTCGCGATTCTGTTGATTGTCGACATAGCAATTCCTGGAGGCATCATATGCGTCATTCAGGATGTGTGGGTATTCCTCCCTGGCTTTATCACCAAAAGTGGACAAAAGCGTTTCAACGCTTGTGTTGCTGGATCTTGGCCGACGTCGGTCTCGAATAAGTCTGGCCGGATTGCCTCCCACGATGGAGTACTCAGTCACGTCTTTAGTAACGACTGCGCCAGCAGCAATTATGCTGTGCGCACCGACAGTGACGCCATCCACTATAAGGACGTTGGCACCGATCCAGACATTATCGCCAATTGTGATGCCGTTGTACGTGACCGGTTGGCAGAAAAAAGGCGTATCCAAGTCTTCATATCCATGGTTGAAACCCACAATGGATGCATGGCTTGCAATGCGAACCATGCTCCCCATACGGATTTTCCCGACAAGCACAGCAAAAGAATTAATGGAACAGTGCTCGCCCATTTCGAGATCAGCCCGAATAAGACTGTCGGCAGCAATCATACAATTTTCCCCACAGGAAAAATGAGGACCCAGCATCTTGGCTTTGGGGGAAATATAGGAGTTGTTGCCAATCCTGAACTTCCCAGTAGCAAGCAGCTTTTCCTGCCACACCATTTGTCGGGTCAAATCAGCATCGCTTTTAGCAATCCAGGGGTGGTATTCAACTTCGTCTTCAAAAGGTTCGGGAATGGAAAAAATGCGCTGACATAAGATACATCTGCTAAACGAAAGGCTCTATAAACCAACCAAAATTGAAAGACTAAAGCCCCTTGCGCACAATAGCGATGTTAAATCCCGGAAAACTCTTTTGTGACGGGGTTGTAGAGGAACCAAGCCGGAGCACCTGGCAGCCCTGATGGCACGTAAACCAGCCGTCCCCTGTCGTTGGAATCGAGCAATCGTGACTCGCTGAAGAGCCACAGAAATTGATTGTGTGCAAACAACATAAACCACAGCCCCTGAGGATCATCCAGCGCAGGGCCGCGCAGGTTGAAATACACCCACGTTTTCAGAGAATCACTGTAGGTAAGTCCGCCCGGACCTTCCCAAATAATGCCAAAACCAGGCGCATGGTAGAAGCCATTGCCCAAACTGCGCACCGACTGCCCCATGAGGTTGCTTAGTCCTGGTTCGGCAGAGGTGAATACACGCACGGGTCCCCCACCCAACTCAACTCTGCCCTGGAAATCATTCACCCGATTGAGGTTATCCACCGCAGGCGCATTTGCCACAAAATAGACAAAGCCTGGAATCTGTACCAAAGAGGTGATGGATCCTAATGCAAAGGCGGCGCTGGCGTCGTAGGTATCATCAAAACTGCCATCAGCGTTGATACGGAAATGATCAACGACCGGTAATTCACCAAAATCGGTGAAGTCACCGGCTAGAATGATACGGCCATCATCCATTTCGGCAACTGCGCGGATCAGTCCGGGCGCACCCACCATGCGGGTGCTATCCAAGATCCGACGAGTCGTGTTGAAAACGGGATCATTGGTGCCATCAGCATTTTTGATATGCAAAATGCGTTGACCGTTGTTGTTGGTCACCACCAAAAGTCGTCCATTACTCAGTGGATGGGTAAATTCGACCAAGCCAAAAGTCATGTTCTCAAATTGGGCATAAAAGGTCTTATAGGTAGGATCAACTTCACCATTGGCATCGAGGCGAAAAACGTTGTTGGAATTCGAAACATAAACACCATTGTCGGATCCGACCACCACCCGCATGTAGTTAGAATTTGCTGAATGCCCATAACCCGGCGCGACGGAGCCGTCGTAATTTATTAAAGCCACTCTCGATACACTAACCAGGCCAATTTGCCGAAATTCACCGGCGATGACATAGCCCCTGCCCGGAAGTTCAGCTATACTGCGGATACGCCCATCAAAGCCACTTACATCGGGAAATGAGGAGTCCTGTTCCAAGGTACCAGAATGAAAACGCCTGATTCTGGCATTGGTGTTGTTATCGGCACTGCCCACGTAACCGAAGGTGACGATGCGCTGCTCAGCATCAATGATGGCTGAGGTAATGGAGTAGCTGATATTCGGTTGCTGGATAGAAGGAGTAAAATTGCGCTCCAGCAAAATCTGCCCCTCTGCGTCCAACTCAAACAAACGTCTGCCATTATGAACTATTAAATGGCCATTGTCCAAACCCAGAACAAAACCGCCATTCCTGTAGGCTGGTGTATAGTCCGGGTCAAAACGGCCATTTCTTTTCTCCTGGGCCATTGCGACCAGGGGCAGTATAAATCCCAACAAGAATAGAATTGAGCGACAAGTGAGTCTTTTCATGCAAATAATGAGTGTTTATGCGGGAGGATTACCTAGCCCGTGAGACAAAACAGAAACAGAAATTTAGTTAATAGCTTAAATTAATTTATCTCGTCAATCCCGTGGTTGAGCCAAATCGCACTTCCGTTCATCACTCGAGTGATAGGTTGCTCTTCCCCTGAATAACCACGCTGGCTATTGCGCTGGGCACCGCCATCGACACCGCAAACTTTGCGCATGATGTCCAGGTTGGTCATAAAGATTCCGGTCAGGTCGCTCATTTTGGGAAGAAGCGATTTTGCAGGAGAATGGTTCCATTCGGGTATGGCCCGGCGCATAAATGCCCGAACGAGGGGGAGGATTTGACAAAACATTCCAGGCAGATGGCCAATAGTTTGTTATCGCCTAACAGCCAAGGGCTTCGTTTATTGGGTTCATTTAACAATGTCCCATCCTTCACTTGAAGCCCAAAGGGCAGAATTTTCCAGTCGACGCTTTTTGGCAATGCCGCTGGCTGGCACCATAGCCTGGCTATCGGTAGCCATAGCAGGATCGTTTCTTGCAACGTACAACGCCGCGATAATCTTGTTCGTCGCCACTGGCATGATTGTCTATCTCGGGATCTTTATCTCAAAATTCACCGGCGAAGATTTTGGCAAAAAGAAGGCGTATCGAAACACGTTTGATTCCCTCTTTTTTCACGGCGTGGGCATGTCGCTCTTGGTATATGCCATCGCAATCCCGTTCTTTTTGATCGATTACACCTCACTGCCGCTGACAGTCGGTTTTTTGACCGGGTTGATGTGGATTCCCATGTCGTGGATAATCCAGCATTGGGTGGGAATATTTCATACGGTGGCAAGGACACTGTCAATTGTAGTGCTTTGGTATTGGCTTCCAGATCAACGCTTCGTAGCCATTCCTCTGGCGATTGTAGTTATTTATTTGATTACCATTTCATCCTAGAATCCCGCTGGCGGGCATTACGCCAAAAGTCTGCTTAGAAAAAAGACCGCAACCAGAAGGCGGATCCAGTCGTGGAATCAATGGTTATCGCCTTGTCGAACTGTGAGCGAATTTGACAGACATCTGGACTTCGGTATTTAAAACGCCCTTCAATCATCACTCCAATTACCGGTGACAACAAATTATATGATCTGGCGAACGATTTTGGGACACGTGTTACGCGTGTTTTGGTTTGTAGCGATTCTGATAAGTTTTGCTGCTCTCGGTGAAGCTGAGGTTGAACAGCAGGCGAAGTTACCTGTAACTATGACTGGATCTGTCAATTTCCGCTACGAAGACCTCAACACCGTGAGCACGGTTGAGCGCCGACAAGAGCGGTTGCGAATGATCGCACGATTGGATGCGCAAGTCCGGTTCATGGAAAATGGGAACCTCTTGGTGGGTGGTCGGACGGGAGACAAAAATAATCAACAGACCTCCACCATTACCTTGGTCGATCTCAATGACACCAGCGGCCTGGGGAATCGTTCCGTTTTTCTGGATACCTGGGCACTGCGCTATGCCAGGAGCGGAGGGACCTTGCAATTGGGCCGTACTCCATGGCCCTTCTGGTCGGTCAGCGAGAGTGTGTGGGACAGGGATATTCATCCTGCCGGTGCGATGGGTTTAATAGCGCCACAACAGGGTCCGCTCAGTGGTTACCAACTGGCAGCCGCCCTTTATCGATTGCCTGACGGAGCTGTTCATTTCACCGGAACACTGTTTACGGCCCAAGTCATGCGCCAGGTACGGTTAAACGGTGGTACGCTGCGCACCGCACTGCAATGGTTTGCAATGAACGGAGGAAGTGAGGCGCGATTCCCTTTAGGTCAGCCGAATCTGCGCGACTACAGTATCGGCCTTTTCTCTGTGCAATATCGGTGGCAAGTGCAGAGCACACCCGTGGCAGCGGGGATTGATGTCTTTCATAACTTTGAGAATTACGGTCCACAGGACGCGTTTGCCTATGCTCACAAGGATCGCGATACAGGCTTCGCTCTCGGCCTATCTTTAGGGCAAAACCTGAGCAAAGGCGATTGGCAACTGCGCTATGCCTTCACTTATCAGGAAATGCTCTCAGTCAATCCTGCCACCTCGGATGACCTCATTTCAAGCCTCGGGCTTACTAATTATCGCGCCCATGATTTCCGCCTCATCTATTCACTTCTACGCCATACCACATTAGGCCTGCGCTTCACCACAGCCGAGCAACTGATCGGTCAGGCCAAGGCAAACAGATGGCGCGTCGACTTGGTGCATCGATTCTAACATGTGCCAAACTAGTGATAAACCAATGCAACCTAATGCAAACAGGGTGACTACTAATGGAAACCGATGCTTGCATCGAGATTATCCACGGTAATCCGGCTCCATTCATAATCTACCCTGAAGACGATTTTGCAGTATCGTGGATCTCTAGCTTTGAAGTTTTAACCGGTTTGAGGGGGTAGAAGCAGGGTGCCAAAGCGGAAGTTCGAGTACAGGCATTCCTTGAAGCCAGACATGTATTAGGTTTTGATACTGCTTCGCTGGCGAGGCAGACTCTGGATCTCTAGTATCCAATCCTCACCGGGAATACCGTCGAATTCAGCCGTGTTACTGAATTGCGGTTTTGCCGGGGGTCAGCTCAAAACTGCTTGACATTTCCACCAAAACACTAACCGTATTTAAACATGGATAACTCGATGACATTGGATAAGCTGATAGCCCTGTTTCAGGAGACGCGGGAGCAATTTCGTGAAACCGACCGCAAATTCCAAGAGACCGACCGCAAGTTTCAGGATACCGACCGCAAGATCAAGGAGGTCAGTCAATTGGTGGGCAACCTGGGCAATCGGTTGGGAGAATTTGTCGAAAACATGGTGTTACCTGCTGTGCTGC
>JAJOKB010000056.1 GCA_021208135.1 Verrucomicrobiota bacterium
TCGCAATGAACCCGTTGAAAAAAAAAGACAGTACCCTTTGACATCTACATCCCAGCCAGCGAAAACCGTCCGGCACTCAAGGTAGCCACTATAGACATAGAAATTGTGGTGGACGAATACGGACAGGAAATGGTCACTCCTGAATCCTCGCTATTGATAGACAAAACCCAGGCCCGTTACATGGGCCTCCTTGCGGGGGCCGATATCAAGGCGCTTAGGGAAAACCTGAAGATGACTCAGGATCAGTTTTCGGACCTGATTGGATGTGGTAAAAAGTCACTCTCCCGTTGGAAAATGGTCATGAGTATCCAACCCATTGGTAACACATTATTGCGTTTATTAGATGAAGGAGTTGTTGAGGTGCATGATCTTTTGGCCGTTAAACAACCCAGGCACAAAGAGTTCGATGAAGTCACTCATTTCCTGCATGCTCGCAAGGACGCTCCCAGAACATATAACCTGAAGGCAGCATGGGAGAACGGTTGCGTACCAATGCCTGAACCTATTGCACAGTAATCAATGAACTTAGCACCTCTTCAACTTGTCGACTACTTTGTCCATTCCATTAGTGTTGAGGCATTGGAAAGTTACGACCACCAAAAACCATCTGATCTGGATCCAGAGGCACTGTCGGTGATGGCCAAATGCAAGGCAGTAGAAGATGATAAATCGAGAGCGTTCTCTATTGAGTTGATAATCGAACAAAAGGAACTGACAGGCAAAAATCTACCCTATAGGTATAGGCTGGAGATGGTTGGTTTTTTGAGAGTTCATCCAGAATTTCCGGAAGATGAAGTCGAACGTGCCGTACGGATCAATGGTCCCTCAATGCTGTTTGGCGCAGCGCGTGAAATACTTCGAGCCGCCACCGGACGTGGACCCTACGGTCCGGTGTTGATTCCCTCAACAACTTTCTTCACCCCACCAAACATAAATTGAATCCCCCGCTGTTTCCGCTCAGATGATTTCAGCCAAATCGGTATCCAAATCCCTTTTCTGAATCTCATCATTCAGGTGCCTGGCACCTCAAATCTTAGGTGCCAGGCACCCTTGAAATCATCAAATGATCATGAGGCGGTAACAATTTGGTAACAGGTATCTGCGAGGATAGGCGGCATGATGAATGCCATGATCTATCTTGAAAAACTCAATGAATTGAACGCTGCCTTTTCGGGCAAGCTGTGGTTGGTTGCCCTGACCGCTGGGCTGTTGATTCTAGTGGCTGCTTCCGAATGGTCTTCGAATGTGAGTAAGGGGAACTGAGGCGATCGGGTTTGCTCCTGTTGACAATCGGAATCAAAAGCGCCAACCTGTACATATGAAAACGTCTAATATATCCTATTTGCGCAATCATTTCAGTGAAGTGCTGTCTTGTGTCAAAGAGGGCGAAACTGTCACTGTTCTGGACCGCGATAAACCTGTCGCAAAGTTGGTACCCTACAGGATAGAAGATGATGCTGGTTCCGAGCGTTGAATGAATTGTGTCGGTTGGGTTTGGTTGCCCATGGTCCCTCGCCCGAACCCGTGGATCTACCACCCCTGATAAAGCCGACCCGCGAGGTAAAGCTGTCTGACTACATTCAAGAGGAGCGGCAGGGTTGATGAACTATTGGGACTCTTCCGCCTTGGTGACGCTCTTTATTGAGCAAAATAGTTCTGCGAAGTACCGCAGCATCTATCTTTCTGAAGGTAAGGTCATAACCGCGTGGCACGCTGTGGCTGAATGTGCCTCGGCATTTTGCCGGATCAAGCGCGAAGGCCTGATAGAGGAGCAGGCACTTTCCAGTACAATCCGTCAACTTCAAGCGCAGGCTAAAAGCTGGTATATCGTAACGCCCGGCAACCGACTTGAACAGTGGACCTTAAGAGTTCTGCGCTTACACCCTTTGCGTGCAATGGATTCAATTCATCTGGCGGCGGCTATACTCGCCAGGGGAGAAGACGTTGCTGCTATGAGGTTTCTAAGCGAAGACATACGCTTGTTGGAAGCTGCGGCAAAAGAAGGCTTTTCCGTCGATTGACTAAACCAATACGCCAGGCACCCTTGAGATCATCAAATCATCATGAGGCGGTAACAATTCGGTAACAGGCATCTGCGAGGATAGGTGGCATGATGAATGCCATGATCTATCTTGAAAAACTCAATGAATTGAACGCTGCCTTTTCGGGCAAGCTGTGGTTGGTGGCCCTGACAGCTGCGTGTTGGCTGTGGTGGCTGCCTCCGAATGGTCTTCGAAAGTGAGTAAGGGGAACTGAGGTAGGGCACCCTAAACCTTAACGACTCTACAATCCAATCATCTGGGGGTGAAATGGCAAATCCCCCTGTACCGGAACACGGAACGTATTTCGCCGGGTGCCGAGAGCACAGGTTTGTCGATAGAAACGCGTTTCGCGTTCCTCTACGGGGAGTGGTCAAGCGCAAAAGACGCTAAGGATTCAGATTGAGTCACAGCGGTCAGGAAAACAGTTTGCCTCGGTGAAAGCCGCGCCAGGCTACCGACAAAATGAGGCCGGCAAATTCCGGAGTAAAAATCGCTATGTGTTTGCGAAGGTCAATAATGCCTTCGTCACGCCAGAGCACTCCTAACATGCCATCGACTGCCCAATAAACCAGAGTTAGAGGAGCGACGAAATCTTGCATGAATGCAGGCATCATAAACAAGGGAAACATAGCCCCGCCCAATGCACTCATGGAAAGGATCAGCACATCCGAGCGGGTCACGCCTCCGGAAAGCAGCCGCTGAAAAATGTGTTTATCGCGCTCTTCAAATAAACTGGAGGCAGCACCGCTCAACGAAAACAAAAGAAACATCACGGCAAAACCCACAACACTCTGGCTGGCAGGATTGCGGCCACGGCCAAAGACTGCGTACCTTCGACATGGATCAGGACATCCAAAAAGTCGGATAAATCTTACCGCGCACCCCCAAACTGATGGTGCCAGGCACCCCTTATCGAGGTGCCAGGCACCTTGGAAAATGATCAAATCATTATGAGGCGGTAACAATTCGGTAACATACATCTGCGAAGATAGGCTGCATGATTGAATGCCGCTTTTTCGGGCAAGCCGTGACAGCCGCTTCAAATGTCTATTTTCAAATGCTGCGGCTTAGCATTGAAGGTCTTTTCCGGTTGCGTTTGGTCGCTATGACTTTGCCTTTGGGCGCGGGTCTGCTGGTGGGGGCGTTGCCGGAACGGTGCGAGTTGTGTCCAAGGTTTTTCTGGTGATGTCTCTCAGCAACCACCTCATCGTGATGCTCGTGATGGGTGTCCACCGGAACGGACTGCTTGATAAACCTCTCGACTGAGCGCAGAAGGTCCAACTCCTCATTAGAGCAAAAGGATACGGCACGTCCGCTGGCCTCGGCGCGGGCAGTGCGGCCGATTCGGTGAACATAGCTTTCAGGCTCCACGGGCATGTCATAGTTCACCACGAGGGTTATGTTGCGCACATCAATGCCACGCGCTGCCACGTCCGTTGCTACCAACACAGGAGTGGATCCGGCCTTAAAACGGTTCAGTGCGTGCTGTCGTGCTGACTGCGATTTATTGCCGTGAATGGCATCGGCCTGAATGCCTGCTTTGTTCAATTGCGCCGCCAATTTATTGGCACCGTGTTTGGTACGGCTGAAGACCAGACTTAAGTCACCATTGCGGGTGGCTGTCTGGCGTTTCACCAGCTTCAACAATAATGGTAATTTGGATTCGCGATTCACAAAGTGAATGGACTGCGTTACTTTGGTGGCCGTCGTGACTTCGGGAGTCACTCTAATTTCCACTGGATTGCGCAGGATAGTGGCGGTGAGCTTGGTGATTTCCGGATTCATGGTCGCGGAAAACAGCAAATTTTGTCTGTTGAAAGGCAGGATTTTTGTGATTTTGCGAATATCGTGAATAAAACCCATGTCCAACATGCGGTCGGCTTCGTCCAGAACCAAACATTGTACGGAAGCTAAGGACAGATGGCCTTGATTATACAAGTCGAGCAAGCGGCCCGGAGTGGCCACGAGCACATCGAGGCCCTTTTGCAGCATGCGAATTTGAGGCAGAGGTGATACACCTCCATGCACCAAGCCGACGGAAATCTTCATGAATTTTCCGTAGGTTGAGAAGCTTTCCGCGACTTGAACTGCCAATTCCCTGGTCGGCGTCAAAATCAGGTTTAACACCTCTTCCCTGCCGAGAGGCTTGGTCTTTTGCGCGAGCCGATTGAGTACGGGTAGGGCAAAAGCCGCAGTCTTGCCAGTACCGGTTTGGGCACAGGCCAACAAGTCCCGGTTTTCAAGTAATACGGGTATAGCTTGTGCCTGAATGGGCGACATGTGGAGATAGCCTTTTTCAATCAAGGCACGTTGAATGGGCTCTGCCAATGGCAGGGCCGCGAAGCTGGTTTCGATCATATGGAACTGTTATAGGCTGGTTTTCTTCCGGATACCGCTTGCGAAAAAACCGCTTTAACCGTGAAACCAATATTTACAGAAGGTAGCTCGCACTGTTTCCGCGCCATTTGCAAGCCATATAGCCTAAATTCCACCGCACTTACCGCGAGATGAAGGGCTTTATTGGTTTTATGGTTAGTTTTTGATTCGGCCTCTACTTAGCGGTTTAATACAAGCTGACCAGCTTAGTCACAGCCTGAGTTCGGTTTGGGTTCACTGTTGAGGAGGTTTTCAATGACCGGAATATCAGCAGGTGCCCACTGCAGCGATTGCCATTTGTTGAGAGTCAACCAGCAGCTGTCGGCGTGCTCGTGAAGCACAATGAGGGGATGCTCGTGGCATCGTGCAAGAAACGGGATGAGTTGAATAGTGCCAAAGTCATAGCAGTGCAGTACTTCCAGTTGCCGATAAACATCTCCAAGCGCGATACCCAGCTCCTCCTTGATTTCCCTGCGCAAGGCAGATTCCGGATCTTCCCCTTGTTCAACCTTACCCCCCGGAAACTCCCATAGCAATCCGAGCCTTTTGTGGGCAGGACGCTGAGTCGCCAGTACCAATCCTTCCCGATCCTGCAAAATCAGGCAAACCACAGTCGTCGATGTGCTTTTGGTAGAATCCATCATCGGCACAGCCTAGTGCAGCAAGCGCCGGGAATTCGAATCAAAACGAGCAATTGCAAGAATTTCAGGGTGCCAGGCACCCTCAGAATGGGGTGCCTGGCACCCTGCATCGGCGGGAGGTTGAGGGGTTGGCAGGATAAGTGAGTTGAAGCTTGTTACCGGAGCCAGTGCGTTAGTCTGCATGAGCAATAATCAGGATAGAAAAGATGTGAGGCGAATGATTCCCGGAAAATTATTATGGATTGGCTTGGCTTGATCAGTTTCTTTTTGGTCATGATAGCACTTGCGGCGATGCCCAGTGCGAGTGTTGCCTTGGTTGTGGCCCGGTCATCAGGACTGGGTTTATTGAACGGGGTGGCAACCATCGCTGGAATTGTGATGGCTGACCTCATTTTTATTGGAATTGCATTCCTGGGTATGACAGCGCTTGCGTTGGCCATGGGCTCTATTTTTTCTGTTTTAAAGTATGTTGGCGGAGCTTACCTGATTTGGTTGGGAATCCAACTGCTGCGTTCAAGGGGCCCAATGAGTCTATCCGTACCCGACTATCGGGGAGGCACTCTACTTTCCAGTTTTGCCGCCGGTCTGCTGCTCACTTTGGGTGATCTGAAGGCCATTCTATTTTATGCCAGTCTATTTCCTGCATTGATGGATATGACAGCCTTAACGGTGGTGGACATCATCATGATAGCCAGCCTGACAATCCTCACGGTGGGTGGGGTAAAGCTGGTTTATGCGGTCGCCGCAGGCGCTATTATTAAACGACTTGGACAGCGGGAGCTATCACGCCAAACCAAGCGTATTGCCGGGGGGCGTGATGGTCGGTACCGGGGCATACATTGTTCTTAAGGCCTAGTTCCGCGCATCCATAAAAGTACCGGCATCCTTGCTTCCAGGTAGCTGCTTGCCGCTTTTGCAGCTCCACAATTTGGCTTTTATCATCTAATTTATTGTTAAATTACGTGCGCCGACTGTGCTTAATATTGACTAATAGTTTCAATTAGTAATGTTAATGCGCATGACTGGATTTTTATATTTCAGTGGGGTTATTTTTGCGCTGGGACTGAGTCAGGTGCTCATTCTACAGCATGTTTCCGGAACAGTTTGGACTGGATTTGAGGCTACTGATTGGGAGGATGAGCAGGGGTGGACAGAAGGGGTGCCTATCTTTAACTCTGCCGCTGTTATCTACACATCGCCACCGCCGCAGATTCCAGGTGGTGCGGTGCTCAATCTTGGGGCTCTGTATATCGGGACAGGAGGATTTTCGGCGGTTTCACCGCAACTATTTATCAGGGACCGATTTCTGATTGATGGCACGGATGTCATTTTTTCCGAAGTATGCCAAGTTCACATTTTTGGTTCTGATTTGTCATTTAATCAGGGTCTTGATTTGCATGGAGGCAAGTTGCAATTTCCTGGCACGGTGACGATGACCACCCGTTTGGCGCGAGTGAATGGAGAGTTGAGTTTGCAAGGGCCGGATTCATTTTGGGACACCAGTGGTGAGATTGTGGCGAGTAATCAATTTTTGACCATCGGCAACGAATTTCCGTCGCGTCTGGATATACTGTTTGGGGCGCGGGTATTATCCGGTCATACATCGTTGGCCACGGGTCAGGATATTCCCGCAGAGATGAACATCTTCGGGCAAGGTTCACTATTCGATGCAGTGCACCGCAGCGACTCGGTCAATGTGTTGGTCAATGTGGGTAGTCGAGGAGAAGGGCTTATTCATGTACAAGCTGGAGGCACTTTTCTGAGCCGCAATCTGACGCTTGGAGGAGCCAACGTCAGTTTAACTGGAATGACTCAGCCAGGGACAGGCAAGCTGGTTGTTCGGGGCTCTGGATCGCGTGCAACCGTTAGGCCGCTGACAGTTGGGCAAACATCTGTTTTTGAAGTGGGTCGACAAACCTATGGGCGGGTTGAGGTTCTGGATGGAGGATTGGTTCAGGGAGCCATGATGCAATTGGGCATCAACAGAGTGAATGCGGGCGGTCCGGTCGAGCCTGGTGTGGAACCGCCTGTCAATGGAGAAGTGTTCATTGAAGGTGCAGGTTCGCGATTGGAGTTGAGCGAGAATCTGACGATTGGATTGCGCGGCCAAGGTCATGTCACAGTTTTGGATGGTGGTCATTTGAGTGTTCCCACCAACAGATCGACACTGATTGGCGGGACGAATATAAACAGTGGCTTTGTGAACGATGCTGGCAAAGGCACACTTATTGTCAGAGGGGTCGGCAGTAGGGTTACTCTTGGCTCTACCCATGTTGGCACGGACGGTGACGGGCTTTTATTCCTTGGTCAATCCGCGCATGTGTCAACTGGTACGCTGACGATTTCCGGAAGTCCTGTCTCCAGTCAGCCAGTGCGTACCAGAACGGCAGGGGTGGTGGAGGTCGGAGGTGGTTCATTGCTGGAGACGTTATCGGTGAGTGTGGGTAACGGTCCTGTGAGTGAAATTCATCTTCGGTCTGGTGGGCGTTGGCAGAGTCGCGGGGTAACGATTGGTCACCACAATCCGGCGGCCAGTCTGGGGACTCCTGAGGTACTGCTTGAAGATTTTGGCACTGAGTGGAGCTACACTCAAGGAACCTTTAATGTCTTTACCGGAACATTGACTGTGCGCAGCGCAGCCCGATTGACCGCTGGACCTGGAGGCAGTTCTCAAATTGGAGCTGCTGGAAGGGTATTTATGCACGGTCCTGGATCGCTTTGGACAACGCGGGATTTCACGATTTCAGGACACCTGAATATTTTGCCGTTGAATTCAATCATGAGTCTTGCAGTCACCATGCAAAACAGTGCACGTGTGACCCAACATCCCTTTACGCAATGGGACATGGCGCATGCCAATCTGGTGGGAAGCGACGTTGAATGGGTTCTTTCCGCTGGATCTACAACCTACGCCAATAATCACCTGCGCTTGACCAATGCTGTGAATCAGCAGGCACGGATTGTGCAAAATGGAGGTATCCTGCGCGTGAATCGGAATGGGACCAACGGATTTCTGGAATTTGGTCCTGGTGTGAGCAGTCTTCGTATTGCCGGTGGCAGTCTGTGGATCAGAGATCCCAGTTTCGGCCAAGGGATTCGGGCGGTTGAAGGCGCGCAATACGAATTCATCTTGACCGAGGCGCGTATTGCCGCAACCGGGCGACTTACTGTGGGAGTCGATGCGACCCTAACTGGCGGTTCGGTAAATTTGATTCATAGCGGTGGTCATCTGGTGGAATGGCTAGGCAGGCTTTCAGGCGGTGGCGATTTGCGCAAGTTGGGACCGGGTACCTTGTGGTTGGCCGGGGATGCCCTGCACCAAGGATCAACCACGGTGTCCGAAGGACAACTAACCTTGAGTTTGCCCTTGCTCGCTGACGATGCGGATCTGGTACTTGAGGGTGACGCGGTGATTGAATTGTTGCATAATCAGGAAGACATCATTGGGCGACTGGTCATCAATGGCGCTTCAATGCCCCAGGGGGTTTGGGGGGCGCCGGGCCATCCACAGGCAACCTTCACCTCACCCCGTATCACCGGATCCGGATTGCTTCGTGTCACCTCGAGTGATGCATTTCTGAATACTTTTGCCCGTTGGATGCAAAATCAATTGCCTTCATTTTCCGAGGCCACGGGTGAGGCCGACGATCTGTCCAGAGACGGCATGGCAAATTTGTTGGTGAAGGCACTGGGGGGAAATCCGGCCATCGCCGGGTCCGCGGTTCGTCCAGCTATTCAAACGCATCATACGTATGGCAATGCGTTCGTTTTCAATCGGATTGCCGAACCCATGTACCTGTATGAGGTTTGGGCTTCCGAGGATCTACAGGATTGGGGTAATCACCCGGTTTGGACATCTTTCGGGGACAGCAACGAACAAGGATTGGTTGAAATTCCACTGCAAAGCCTCATGGAAACAGATCAGCAAATGTTTCTTCAATTGAGAGTCACCAGCTTTTAGGTGACAGCCTTTCACGGCCACAAGCCATGTGATTGCCAGGGTGGTTCTGTCGCTAATGCCCAGTTGTGCCAACCAGTGGGTCACTTGCCTATGTCTTCATCCCATAATTCGGGGTTGTTGCTGATGAATGTGGTCATCAGGTCAATGCACCTTTGATCGGCCAGATCAATGACTTCAACTCCATGCTGTTCCATGAATGCGCGAGCTCCCGGAAAGGTAACACTCTCTCCCACAATCACCTTGGGAATGCCAAACTGAACAACTGTGCCAGCGCACATGTAACAGGGCATTAATGTAGAATACAGCACCGTATCGCGGTAGCTGCCAATTCGACCGGCATTGCGCAGACAGGCTATTTCAGCATGGGTCATGGGATCATCATCCTGCACTCTTCGGTTATGACCTCTGCCGACAATGTGGCCATCTCTTACCAGAACCGACCCAATCGGAATGCCGCCTGACCGGCACCCTCAACGGCTTCTTCTATCGCTGCATCCATGAATTCATCCATGTCTGAAAGTATGCATGGCGTTGTGAAAGCCGTCGAGCCCAATCCTTAGTAGCCCATCGCAAGTGACAGGAGTTGAATGGGTTCTTGCCAACCGCCAAACGTTGACAGCGCTGGCTGAAGGGATTTGTTAAAGAAACTCCTTTTATTGTTATGCGACTCATTTTGCTGATATTTGTGTGTGCGGCAGCTGTTTTGCCTGTTTGGGCAAATCCTGTGGAGACCTTCTTTGCAACCAAAGCCCAGGCGTTGAACGACAGGGCAGCCATGGAAGGGCTGATATCCGCGATGTCTGAACGGCGTTTGGTATTGCTTGGCGAGGCCACTCACGGCACGCGGGAGTTTTACACTGTGCGCGACAGGATTTCCCGGCAGTTGATTGAGAAACATGGATTCAGTTTTATCGCAGTGGAAGGGGACTGGACGGCACTGCTGCCACTGGACCGATATGTGCGCCATCTACCCGGTGCACCAGCCTCTGCACGTGAGGCGCTGTTGGCCATTGACCGCTGGCCGCTGTGGATGTGGGCCAACGAAGAAATGGTGGATTTAGGGGAATGGTTGCGCGCATTTAACAAAGATCGGATGCCAGAAGACAGGGTAGGGATTCATGGAATTGATGTCTATGGGCTGTGGCGATCCATGCGAGCGGTGATCGAGTTTTATCAGGAACACTTCCCGGAGTATGCAGACAGCGTTCGGGAATATTACAGCCGCTTGCAACCGTTTGAGGGCAATAATTCGGCGTACGTGCGACACCTGTTTCAATTGCATCCATCCGCCCGCCAAGGTGTTGAACAAGTGGTAGAAAAGTTGCAGCAGCGCCACCGGTCAGCAGCGGGAGCGCAACGCAGTCAGCTTTTCACCGCCAAACAGCATGCCAAGGTGGTGCGCAGTGCCGAGCAACACCTGCGTTACAACATTATGGAGGGTCCTCACTCCTGGAATGCCCGTGCGCGTCACTTTGCTGACACAACGTTCAGGTTGCTGGATTATTATGGCGAGGGCAGTCGGGGGATTGTCTGGGCACATAACACGCATGTGGGCGATGCGCGCGCCACCAGCATGGGAGTCACTGGTGAGGTCAATATTGGCCAAATCGTGAGGCAACAAATTGGCCCGGAGCACGTCTTTATTCTTGGGTTTGGCACTGGTACCGGTCAGGTCCTGGCAGCTTCCAACTGGGAAAGCGAAGTGCGAACCATGACCATTCCCAATCCGCCACAAGGAACGTTGGAAGGCTTGCTCATGGCGCTGGGGGAAGCGACCGATTGTGGATGTTTCACGGTGATAGCACAGTGGTGCCACGGATTCAATTGCCACATCGTGCCATCGGAGTTTTGTATCATCCTGAGCATGATCACCAGGCAATTTCGTGCCATCCAGACTGGATCAGCGTTACGATGCCTTCATCTTTTTGCCGCAAACGACGCCACTTCGCCCGCTGCATTCAGGACTTACGCGGCAGTAAGTGCCGCGATGACCCTGTGATGCAACAGGCTGTGTCTTTGTTGAATCCGGGGCGGCTGCCTGATGCTTAAAACCGGATTTCAGCGCCGGCAAACAGGAAGCGCGGTGCGTTGGCGCGAGGGCCTAGCGGGAGTCGACTGATGATGCCTCTTTCATCGAACAGATTATGAATGCCACCGACCAAGCGCACATTATCATTCAATTCATAATGTCCCGTGATGTCCACGATCAGCAGTGAATCGATGCGTCCGTCCACGGCTGTTGGCGTTGCCAGAGTTTGCGCCCCATCGTCGAGGCGCGGTCTTTCGTTGTAGCCGCTGCCCCAAGTTTTGCCGCTGTAGCTGAGATCTATTCTGGTGGTCCAACGTTCAGCCTGCAGCGCGACTCCAGTGCCCAGTTTCCACTCGGGAACGTAGGGAATACGGCTGCCATTGATGGCACCCGCAAAAACACCTGCACCATTTCCGAGCCTGGCATTGTCCGGCAGCCCTGTGAAGGTTGCGTGTGTCCATGTTGCGCTCACATACAGATTCAGCCCATAACTCCATCCAGCTGCGCGGCCAGCGTCGTAATCGACCATGGCCTCAACACCATAAACTCTCGCTTCACCGGCATTGGTCGATGGCGTGATGCCGCCCGAGCCAATACCTACCTGAGGGGCAATCAGATTTCTGAAGTCGGTATGGAAGCCAACCAGCTCTCCGCGCAAATAGTTCCTGCGGTGTCTTAGGCCCAGTTCGAGACCGGTGCTCGTCTCATGCTCGGTACCATTGCGGTAGCCGCCTGGATTTGGGGTGGACACGCCGCGATACAGTCCGGCGAACAGAGTATTGTTTGCATCCGCAACATAGGTGAGTCCCACACCAGCGGTAGTGAAATCCTCATTGCCTGTGGCACGGGAATCCGCGCCCGATACATGGGTCCATCTCAACCACTCCTGACGCAGACCGGGAGTCACTGTCAGATCACCGATGCGCATGGCATGCTCAACAAAAACTGCCGTTGCGAACACTTCAGACCTGCCAGCCGATTGTACGGGGCCCGGATTCGCCGGGCCAAATCCACCCTGGCCATTGGAGGCATAGAAAGTTTGTTGATTTGTGCCCGCCACACTATCTTCATGCAGGCGCAAACCGACGCTCAAATCGTGGCTGATACCACCTGTCTCGAAAGAATAATCAGCGCGAGTTTGCCAGCCCTTGGCGTCGTGATCCCGCATTGCCGCCCGGGTGAAAATTTCGCCTGTACCCAATCCCTGCAACACGGCAAGGCTCGGTTCATGCAACAGAGCCTGTGCGACGTTGGTGCGTAATCCCGTGCCACGCAACCCATCCAGCTTGTCCCATGTGCGGTCGAACCGATTGAGATAGAGGGTTGATTCCAAACGCAGATTGGTACTCGGATACACCGTATAGCGCAGGTAAGTGCGCCATTGCTCGGCGTCCATATGGTCGAACTCACTCGCTGCGTAGCGTCGGTTTGGGTTATTGCGCAAATCAGCTTCCGTCAATCCGGAGTAGGTCTCATTGGCACGGAAATCCGTATAGCCAATCTTGACTTCAATCCTTTGTGGCAAAGCGCTGGCAGGCTCCCAAAACAATTTCACCATGGGCTCAAGATAAGTGAAACTGGTGTTGCGCGAAGAACCGTCAATCTGGCGGAAACCATCCGTGCGTTGCCCATGAAATTCCAGTAAATATCCAAAAGTACCTCCCGCTTCGGTAGCAATGGTATCGCCGTACGTGGTGTGATTGAACAAAGTGTTCTCAGATCCAAAAGTAGTGCGCGCATAAAACGCACGTTCGCCGGGAACCGGGGTCGATAAGAAATTCACCACCCCGCCAGTTGTGTGTGGTCCGTAAGCAATTTGACTGGAACCTTTCAGTATCTCTATACCCGCCATCCGACCCATCTTCGGCGAATAATAGGCCTCCGGCGCTGAATACGGCGATGGTGCTGTCAGTACACCGTCCTCCATCAAGGTCACTTTCCGACTGCGCGTGCCATCCACACCACGTATCGAAACATTGATAAAATTACCAAAGCCGTCCTCCTCTCGCACATAGACTCCCGGTACCCGGGCAGCAATTCTACTAAAACTCAGATTGCCGCTGTCCCGCAGCTCTGACCCCGCCAAAAAAGCGCCAGCCCCAGGCATCATTCCCAGCCGTTCCACCGATCCTATCACCATCAAAGGCTCCAGTTGAATGATGCGCCCGTCCTCACCAGAGCCCACCAGCTCCTCCGCTTTTACCTCGGTCACCATCTGCGAACCCATCCAGGTTCCCGCAAGCAACGGCACTAATTTCAGAGTCCACAATAGACGCTCCTTATTGGTTTTGAGTCTCATTTGCTTTATTTTCATAGGTCAATGGTCGTGTAATGAACTTGAGACTCTTTCTCATTGCAAGACTAAAATGCGATTGTATGGTTTTTTTTGTGGGAGTGTGGAGTTGAGGTGGGGAGGGGGTCAGCGGAAGATATCGCTGCGGTCGAATCTGAATTTAGCGAAAGCGAGGATGGCGCAAGTGATGAAGGCGAGAACGGAGAAGTGTAGCCACAGATCGGTGATGGAGGCGTCGCGCCAAAGGACGCCGAGGGCACCATCGACGCCCCAAAAGACGAGGGTGAGAGGGGCGATAAAATCGCGCATGAAGGCGGGCATGAGGAATAGGGGGAACATAGCGCCGCCGAGTGCGCTCATGGAGAGGATGATAAAGGATCCGAGGCCATTGGCGGTTGCCGGGGTTTTGGCGATGGCTGCCAAAAGCATACCGAATGCGGTGGCGGCGCAGGCGGTGAAGAGAGAGATCAGTGCGAGTGGTAGTAATTGGTGAGGGCTGCTGATGATGTCAAAAACGATGTGGCCGAAGGTAATGAGAGCGGCCATTTGGAGGAGGCCGAGCAAGGAGCAGAAGATGAATTTGCTGAAGAGGATTTGGCCGCGTGAGACATTGCCTGATAGCAAGCGCAGGAAGATGTGTTTATCGCGTTCATAAAACAGGCTTGAGGCTGCGCCGCTGAGTGAGAAGAGGACAAACATAACCGCGAATCCGGCGACGCTTTGGGTGGCTGGATTGCGCTGGTTGCCGAAAATTTGGGTACCATCCAGCGCGATTAGATTTTCGAGGAAGTTTTGATCTGAGTCGGCGTTATTGGCAGGCAGGATAGGGGTTTGATTGAAGGGCCATAAATTGCCCTCAAGATCTTCTTTGGAAACGGGAAAAAACTGTGAGATTACACTGGCCAGGTTCTCGTCAAACTCGGCCAGTTCGTCTGGAATCCATTGATTGAAAAAATCTTGAATGAGCAAAGGGAAGGCATTTGAGAACAGGACTTTTTGCAACATGCCCTGAACGATACCGTTTTCGATGGAGTTTTGTGGATTGTAGAGCCATTCGAGATGAAGACCGAAAGAATCAGGCACCAGGTTTTCAGGAATAATCAAAGCGTAGCGAAATGTGCTTGGATTGGAGCGCAACAAATACTCAGCGCGTGAGCGATCCAGAGGAATGGTGCTGCCATCAGGCAGGGTTCGGTGAGTGTGCACCTGAAAAGTGGATTCCTGTTGAAGCGCTTGAATGATGCCGCTGGCAATGGGGGAATCCTCTGTTTCGTTGACGATAAGGAGGCGGATACCTGAAGGACCACCGCCACCGCTGAAAGCCATCCCGAAAATCAAAATGAGAACCGCTGGAACGGCAAAAGTGAGAACTACGGCAAGAGGATCGCGCCAGAAGGTCAGACAGTCTTTGCGCAATAGGGTGAAGATAGTATTCATGGATTACAGGAGTCTAGTCGCGCAGTTGGCTGCCGGTGAGTTTTAGAAACAGTGTTTCCAGATTGGGTTGGCGCAGAGTAATGCTTTCGTCGGAAACCCCAGCTTGAGTGAGGGCAGTGAATACGTTGGTGACATTAAATCCCTGCGGGAGGAGAATTTTTACGGTGGAAGAACCTACCTCGACCGCAATTCCCTCCGGGAGGAGTGACTGAACAATTTGCCAAGCTCTGGTTTTGGAGACAGTCAGTTCTCTTCCTATGGCGTTTTCGGCCAGCAAGGATGTCTTGTCCCCGCATGCCAGCAGCTGTCCGTGGTCAATGATTGCAATCCTGTCGCAGAGCCGTTCCACTTCTTCCATGTAGTGGGTGGTATATAGAATAGTGACGCCCTGTTCGTTGAGGTCTGACAGGAAAGAGAAGATGGCGTTGCGGGATTGGGGATCAATGCCAACTGTTGGCTCGTCGCACAAGAGAATGGCTGGCTGGTGGAGCAGTGCGGCGGCGATGTTCAGGCGGCGCATCATGCCGCCGGAGAAAGTTTTGACCTGATCTTTGCGTCGATCCCAGAGTCCCACGGCGCGCAATAATTCTTCGGTGCGACTGGCAAGCTGCTTCCCACGCACCCCCTGCAATTGGCCGAAAATGGTCAGGTTCTCCAATGGGGTGAGAGTCTCGTAAAGCGCGATTTCCTGTGGCACGTAGCCCAGCTGATGGAGGGATCCCCGTTTTTCGTTAGAGGCAGGGACACCAAGAATCATGACCTGACCTGAATCGGCGCGGAGAAATCCGGCGAGAATTTTCATTAAGGTACTTTTGCCGGCCCCATTTGGACCCAAAAACCCAAAAAATTCCCCCTGGTCTATGTGTAGGTCGAGCCCGTGGAGTGCCACAGTGGAACCGTAACTGTGCCTGATGTTGTGCAACCGAAGTGCAGCGTGAGACATAGAATTTTTAACAGCATTTTAAGCATGCCATTGCAATCCTCATTTTAGGATTGGCTTGCTGAGTGTGAGGCACAGCATCTACGGGCATATGCGTTCCGAGGATACTTGGCGGAAAGAGGCGGAAGAATTTCTGGCAGTAGCCGGCCAATTCAGTTTGGGGCATTTGGATACGGAGCAAAGTCACCCGGCCACCGCGCAATTATCTGTGGATGCGCTGACGCTCCTGAGCAAGCAGTAGCATCGCTGTTGGAAGTTGAAGCGCGGGCCTTGGAACTATTGGCAAAAGCGGATTTGGGTTCATTCGATGCAATGGTGGAGGCAATGCGACACACCCTTCGCAATGGAGGCAGGATTGTGATAACTGGTTGTGGTGCCACAGGGAGATTGGCCTTAGCGCTGGAAGCTTTTTGTGCGCAAAGGTTTCTTTGACGGGGTCCAGTCTGGAAGTGTGCTGGGATTTATGGCTGGTGGAGATGCTGCCTTGGTTCGGTCGATTGAGGGATTTGAAGATCAGTGGGACGATGGGGTGCGCCAGATGGAAGAGGCCAGGATAGAACCTGAAGATCTGGTCATTGGCGTTACCGAAGGAGGGGAAACGACGTGGGTTCTGGCTACGGTGGATTGGGCGGCTGCCACTTGTCAGTCCCCGCCCTGGTTGCTTTTTTGCAATCCTGCTGATCAATTGATCGGGCGTTTGGAGCGTTGCCGCCGGGTACTGGGCAATCCGGCAGTGCGCACCTGGTATTTACCAACCGGTCCGATGGCCATCGCAGGAAGCACCAGAATGCAGGCGACCTCGGTTCAAATGAGCGCGGTGGGGTTGGCGCTGGCCAGTGCCGGAAGGCCTTGTGGTGATTTCGACCGTCTGCAATGGATGCGTAGTCTGATTGAATCCGTACGCAAGCTGCCGGTACTGCGGATTCTGCAGCTTGCGAGGACTGAGGCGCATGCATTTCTACGCGGCCAGTTACTGCATTATCAGGTCGTTGGCACCGGAATAACCCTGCTGACAGATACGACGGAGCGTTCACCAACTTTCAGTGTGCTTCCCTTTGAGAATGATTTGTCAGTTCCTGCCGATGCGTTGGCTCCGGTGCTGCTGGTTTTTCCCGAGTGTGCGGATAGCAGTAGTGTCTGGCACCAAATTTTGCAGCGTGAACCGCGCTGCCTGGAATGGGAACAATGCAGGGAGCGCACAGGTTGGCGCAGGTTGCAGGGATTCGATTTATCCGCCCGCGCGCTGCGTGGAAGAAGGGCAGTCGGAAGCCGGGACTGGATCTTTTTCAGGGAAATTGAGGGTGCCTGGCACCTCAAAATGGATGCTGCAGTGGGGGTGCCTGGCACCTCGGATTTAGGCTCGGAAAATAGGGTCAGCACCGATGGAGGGGATGAATGGGTGCTTGGCGGCTCTGATGCTTTTGCCTCTCACATGCTGCTAAAATCGTTCATGAATACCATGTCCACCCTGTCGTTCACCTTGGCTGGCAGAGTTGAGTCCAATCTTATGGTCTATGCGCGGGCGGCGAATTTGAAATTGATTGATCGAGCCATTCGCACCATTCGCACCTTGCACGCCTGGCGAGGGGGCAAGGAAGTGCCTTATGCCCATGTTTGCAGGGAGCTGTTCCGTATTCGCGAGTGCCTGGCACCTCAGGAATCTGTGGTGCTGCGCACCTTGGAGGCATTGAAATAGAAGGTTTATATGAATTTGGTAATTCAGGATTTTATTTGGATTGCGGGCTACTTTGCGGTGATTTTGTTCGTTGGATTGTATGTTGCCAGGCGCAAAGAAAGCCGTACTGAATTTTTTGTTGGCAATCGTCAGGTGCCTTGGTGGGCAGTTTTGGATCTCTCATCGCTACTGAGGTGAGCGCCGCCACCTTTTTGGCGACCCCGGGAGTTGGATACCATGGCAATTGGGCCTTTCTGCAATTCGGATTGGGTTCGCTGACCGCACGCATCCTGATCGGATATGGATTCTTAAATATACTCTACCGCCATAACTGCCTTACTGTATACGAATTTTTAAATATTCGTTTCGGAAGACATTCTCAGGTGTGGGGATCGGGATTTTTCTTATTATCGAGGTTATGTGCATCGGCAGTGCGGTTGATGATAGCGGCGACTGGATTGCATTTGATATTGGGAGTTCCGTTTGAGGTGACGTTGTGGGTATTTGCCGGGGTTTGTCTATTGTATTCTGGTGCTGGTGGCATTCGGTCGGTGATATGGACGGATTGTGTGCAGGCCTTGGTCTTTTTGCTGAGTGGATTGGTGGTGTTGGGGTATATTACATTCCAGCTTGGAGGGATGGGCTGGGTAGTGGAAGCGGCGGCGGAGGATCGGTTTGCGATATTCACGTGGGCTCCGACTGCGGGTAGCGGTTGGATGGGTTGGTTGGCTGAGGCCAATTTGTTTTGGTTGGCCTTTGTTTTTGGCACAATCAACACGATGGCGATGATGGGCACTGACCACGACTTCACGCAGCGATTACTGTCGTGCCGTGATCACCGGCAAGCGCGGCGGAGTTTGATATTGAGTGGATTGGTTTCGTTGCCTGTTGCGGCGTTGTTTTTGACATTGGGCATCGCGCTATCCGCATATTTCGCGGCAAATCCGGACTATTTGTTGCCGCTTTTGGCGGATGGGGTGACGGTGGATGCCGACCGGGTATTTCCTGTCTTCATCCGGGATTCCCTGCCGATTGCTATTCGGGGGTTGGTTATATGTGGAGTGCTTGCAGCAGCCATGTCGAGTGTGGACAGTACACTGGCGGCGTTGTCGTCGACCGCGGTCATCGATTTGGGCATTGGAGGCCGGGGTGCTGAGGGCCAAGTCCGGCGCTCCCGCTGGTTGATGTTGGTGGCGGCCTTGTTGTTGATTGCCGTGGCCTGGGTACTGAAGGATGGCGGTCAATTTTTGTGGTTGGCATTTAAAGTGAGTGCGGTGACCTACAGTGGGCTATTGGGGGTGTTTCTGGCGGGAGTGCTGTGGCGTGGTGCAGGGTGGGATGCCTTTAATCGATTTGCCATGTTGTTGGGTTCGGTAGTGGTATTGGTACCGACATTGATGATTGAAAATGGCATGCTGAATTTGGCATGGCAGTGGCCTATGCTGATGGGAGTGACGGCAACAGTAGTGATGGTCATATTGGGATCCAGGTTGCGCGGTTGAACGTTGACTTTAAGGAAGCATTTGCGAAAATAGCATAATGTCTCAAAAAGCAGTCTTAAAGTTTTTAAACCGTAAATGCGGTTTTTCCGTCCTTGGCCTGGGATCCCTGTTGCTGGCAATATTCATTTCAGCGCCAGTATCCGCAAAGGAAATTATTTTTGTTCCGGCCGACCTACTCCTGCGTCTATCAGTGGTGATTGGTATCAAACAGTATTTGAGTTTGAAGCCAACCCCAGCGCCATTGGGCCAACAGAGATGATCCGCAATGAGAGGGTCAGCGTTACCCATCTTGGAGAAAGCAGTTACCTGATTGAAACCGAGGGCGAGGATCCAGAAACCATTGAATTGGTTCAATCCGGATCTTTGTGGACATCCAGCATGACGATTGAATCCGAGGAAGGATTTCAGCGCATTGGCATTTGGGTGCGGTGGGTTGAGGACGACTTGGTATTTGTGAATCAGCTGGTTACTTTTCATGATATTCAAAACCAATTGTATCACGCTGAGGGCCGGAGTTCGGTTTTAACTCGCAATCCGTTGCCGGATTATTCGGCGCAGAATTTTGCCTGGTCTGGCAACTGGAATGCGATTGAAATGGGCATGGAAGCCTACAGTGGTACCAGGTCAGTTGATACTTTTTCCGATGAGTTTGGTATAGCCTTGCACCCTATGGCGGGCAACACCTTCCAAGTTCGTGAGAGTGGAGAAGGTTCGCAAGACACCGGTGAGACCTTGGTTCGCAGTGGTGATATGTTGGTTATCAACAAAAACCGCACTTTAAACCGTGTTACCTTTGATGCAGATCCTCAGTGGCGGGTGAGGGAAACCAGCGAACGATTCCGTATTCGCGCGTTGCCTGTGAGCGACGATATTGTATTTGTATCCGGGCAGTCAGGAAGGTTGGGTTTGATTGAGCCCAAGCCTGGAAACCTCTCCCAAAGCATATCCATCCTGTCGGTATTCGAGAATTTTTCGCTGATTCTGCGCCGGGAAGGCAGTTTAGTGGAAACCTTGTCACCCTTGGCGACGAGCGCAGTTGGCAAGCAATTGAATCAGGTGGCCACGCCACTGAGCCCTGGATTGCAGTGGTACTACATTCCTTGGTTCGGACCGTTTGCAGTTTTGGGAGGTAGTTACGGTTATCACCCGCTTTACGGCACCCTGTTCTTTGGTGCTGAGGTGGATGAGGATGCACAGAATGTGCCTCTATGGATCTACATTGTCCAACTGGGCAAGTGGTTTGTTTTCGCGGAGGAATACGGAGAAGGCTTTGCCTGGGATGCTGCTGCGGGAGCAGTGGTTCACGTTTCCGCGCAACTGGATTAAGGAGGCGAGGTTCGCCCGTGGAAAAGGGCGGACGCTGTCCTGATTCATGCAGTCATAAAATCTGACCAGATCGTCTTTTTGCGGTCTGGTTTTTTTTGTGTTGTAGATTCAGAATTAGCTATGAAATTAGGTGGAGACCGGAGACACGATTCTATGAAAATTTATGTATTAGGAGATAGCATTTCGATTCAGTATGGCCCCTATTTGGAGGCCTATTTGCGGCCCAAGATTGCCTATTCGCGCAAGGAAGGTGAAGAGGAGGCACTATTAAATCTTGATAATCCTCAGGGTGCCAATGGCGGTGACTCGAGGATGGTGCTTTCCTTTTTGCAGTCCAAGGCGAGTATGGGTGGCGTTGATGCGGATTTGATGCTTTTGAATTGTGGCTTGCATGATATCAAGAGAAAGCCGGGCGAAACACAGCGCCAGGTGCCCATTGAGGAGTATCGATCGAATTTGGCATCTATTGTGAAGCTGGTCGCCAGCATGAAGCCAAAGCTGGTTTGGATCCGAACCACACCCTGTGATGAGGCTGTACACAACAATCCTTACATCGCCTTCCACCGGTTCGCCGCTGATTGCGAAGCATACAACGAGGTTGCGGATGCAGTGATGTCAGCTGCGCAAGTACCGATTATTGATTTGCACACCTTTACCCTTAATCTGGGGACTGATATTTATGGTGATCACGTACACTTCAAAGAGCCGGTTCGGGCGCAACAGGCGGCTTTTATTGCAGGTTGGCTCGCTGGGTACCGCGCATAGAAGGCATTTTTTACCCGGTGTAATCTTTGACAAGATGGTGGCCAGTGATTGAATGGCCGGTGTGCGAAATGGATTTTCAGGATTTTCGGGCGGTTGGATCCGAATACTATGGATTGGGCTGACAATGTTCCTCGGAGGCGTTGTGTCCGGGTGGGGTTTGACGCTGGGCCAAGGCTATGACGCCAGCATGGAACGCAGTCTTATAGGTGTATGGGTTGCGCCAGCTGGAAAAGAGTTGTTGCGGGTAAGTTTTAATGAAAACCGGACCTTCCGGCATGACCAGCAAAGAGGTGTATTTGCGGTTGAGAACGGACGTTTGGTCATGCGGTATGCTGTCGATGAGTCCGAGGAACGCGTTGAAAGTTACAGCATTGTTTTGCAGCAAGGAGTGCTCACGCTAACGGGTGGCGATCTATCGCAACCCTTGCGCTTCACGCCTGATATGGCGCACAAGAAGTCGATTCAAGCAGTATTGCGAGACATGCGAGGCATAAAACCGGAGGATGCCAGGCAGCGATTTGTGACCATAACGGCGGTTTTAATCATTATTGTTTTCGCGGTTATTTTGATCCGTATCCTGCGGCGCATCAGTCATTACCTGATCAATCGTGAGCGAGGTTGGTTTCGTCTGATGACATCGGCACAGAAGGCCCGTACCAGGACTATTTATTCCGTGATCCTGAATGTCATTACCTATGTGATTATCTTCATTGCGATTGGGCGGGTCTTGGCTGAAATGGGTGTTAACACCACGGCTTATATTGCATCGCTCTCAGTGCTGGGACTCGCTATAGGATTTGGCTCACAGGGCCTGGTTCAGGACTTGGTTTCTGGATTTTTTTATCATTCTGGACAATCAGTTTTGTGTCGGCGACCTGGTGGAGATATCGGGTCAAATTGGCAATGTTGAAGAAGTGGGTTTGCGTGCCACCCGGTTGAAGAATTATTGGGGTCAGCAAGTGGTTATTCCCAATCGTGCGATTGCTGTTGTCGGCAACTTCCGGCGACAACCGCCTGTGGCGCGGATTGATCTGGCCTTTCCGGATAGTGCGACTGCCAACGAAAATATACCTTTGGTTCATAAAGTAGCGAGGGAACTGGCGGTACAGTTTCCGTATGTCATACTGCGTGCTCCGATTACTCCGCAACTATTGCAACTGCAAACCGGAGAAGTGTATGTGCGTGTGGAATTCGAGTTTTGGCCACAACAACAGGTTGTGGCGGAGCGGGAAGTTTTTGCCTCGTCTGCGGACTTTGGTTCCCGCAGCAACTGCCGCGAGCATGACCTTGGGCAAAAATCAATGATTTTGCCGGTTGCGTACATTTGCGATAAACTTTCATAACGCGGTAACAAACCGGTAACATCGGTTTGGCAGAATGTGGGCATGATGAAAACGATAGCCTACCTGCAAAACCTGATTGAATTGAATGCCGCCTTTTCAGGCAAATTATGGCTAGTGGCATTTGCCATTGGTATGTTGATGCTTATTGCCGTGCTTGAATGGCGGCGTCCGGCGACCATGCAGCGCCTGGTCCGCCCTGATGAAAACAAGACCAGAGGTCCGGTCAGCGCCAAGCGGCAAAAAGAAGCTGACGACACCTGTGCTGTTGAACGCACAGTTTCCTCCGCTGCCTGACTGGTCAGATGGTTTCCGCAAGCAACCGCGCGGCAGTCTCAAGGACGATCTGCCATGAAGTGCTCAGTTCAGCGGTTGTGCGAAGTCGAAGCGCACTGCAGATTGCCAGTCCAGCTTTCGCTTTAGCACGCCGAGTTCAACCAGTTCATCATGTAATTCTGCAACCCTTTGAGGGCGCAATTCTCCGATAAAAGCCTCTATTTCCGGGCGTCCCTCAACCAAATGCCTGGCTCTCATTTCGGAGACGGCAAATTCCATGAATTCAGGTGTCATACGTGGGTTTCGTTCGGCAATCAGGGCCAATGCAGGTGCTGGATCGCCAAAAATAAAGGATTGCCAGCCTCGTTGGCTGGCTTTGACAAATGCGCGGACTAAATCGGGATTGTTTTCTACTGTTGAAGACAGGGCGTAAATGCCGTGATAAGGATCAAAGCCACTGTCTGCCAAAGGAAATACCTTTGGGTTTGCGCCTGCTTTGCGCACAAAATAGGGCTCGTTAGTGAGAAGGCATTGTTGAATAAAGAGTGGGTTTTGCAAAAACCGTTCCATGCCAAAGTCGTGCGGAATGATATTCAAGGTAATGCCGTAGCGGCGCTCGACCCATGAAATCCAGGTGAGGCCTGGAATGGCCATGACCGTGGCTCCGTCCAAATCGGCAATGCTTTGTGCTGGATGACTCGCGTGAAGCATCAAGGCCTGGGGGTCGTGCTGCAAGGTCGCCATCACCATAGTTAATGGCATGTTTTGTTCGACCAGGGTTAAAATAGTATCGATTCGGTTCATGGCGAAGTGAGCATTGCCGCGCAGAACTTTGTGGACAGTCATGGCATTGGGACCGCCGGGCAGGATTTCCACATCAAGACCGGCTTCCCGGAAATAGCCATTCGCGAGAGCCTGATAGAATCCGCCATGCTCGGGCTGGGGAAACCAATCGGTTTGCAGGGTGACACGGATCAGGGTTTGCGCATGGCCATCGTCTGTATGGTCTCTAGTGCAGGCGGACAACAGACATGTCAGGATGCATGCTGCTGCTAAACGGATCCATTTGTTATACATCTTCATTGCGGAGCGAATCATGCCATTTGTTGAGTGCCAGCCATTTCAGGTAAAGGACGGTGCCAACGAAGATAAAGCCCAGAATACAACAAATGAAAGTGGCGGCAAACAGTGCTGGAATGCGCAGACTGGATTTGTAAATGATAATCATAAACCCCAGACCGCCGCCACCGCTGGAGCTGCCGGCAAATATTTCTCCGGTCACCGAACCAATAACCGCGAGCGTGGCAGCTATTTTAGCACCAGTAAAGAAATAGGGCAGGGAAGCTGGTACCCTGAGCAAAAAGAGTTCTTGCCAGCGGCTGGCGCGATACATGCGAAAGAGTTCAACCTGTTGTACGGGAGTGGAAAGCAACCCCTGCAGTGTGCTGGCAACTACCGGGAAAAATCCGATGAGAAATGCGATAGCAGCGACACTTTGAATACCGACATCGAGCCAGATAACAATGATTGCGGCAGTGGCAATGATCGGTACCATCTGCATAAAGATGATGTATGGGTATAGACCTTGGCGCAACCAAGGCACGCTTACCAGGAGCAGACTCATGCAAAACCCGACGCCGACGGCCATAATAAATCCGAGGCCTGCGCCCCTGAAAGTGGTCCAAGTGGCGGTGGTCAGCGCGTGTCGTTCATTCCAGCCGGCCTGAAGTACTTCACTTGGACCTGGCAGCAGAAATGCGGGCAGTTGAAACCACGCTTTAATCCCGCTCCACAAGGACAGGATCAGGATTCCTGCTGCGATAGGAAGAATGATCTTTTGGCAACGTTCAGGAATCATTGCAATTCTTGGTGGGAGTGATGGTAAAGGGCCTCATTCGCGGTGGCTACCAGTTTTTGAAATTCGAGACTGTGGCGAAGATCTGCTGTGCGCGGAAATGGAAAAGGCACCGTAATTTCGGTAGCCACTCTGGCTGGGCGAGTGGATAGAACAATAATTCTGGACGATAAGAACACTGCTTCAGAAATGGAATGGGTAACAAAGAAGGCCGTCCACATTTGCCGTTCCCGGAGTTGTAGTAAATCTTCGTTGAGGCGATTGCGGGTGATGGCATCCAAGGCACCGAAAGGTTCATCCAATAGCAGAATGGACGGTGACAATGACAATGCCCGTGCGAGTGAAACGCGCATCTGCATCCCTCCGGATAGTTGGCGGGGGTAATAGTTCAGGCGGTCACCCAGGCCGACCCAGTTAGCAAGTTGATTGGCGAGTGCGGTGCGGTTTTTGCGGGTTTCGCCGCGCAGGCGCAGTGGAACCTCGATATTCCCGCGCACGGTCAGCCAAGGCAGCAGGGTTGCATCCTGAAAAATAAAGGCAGTGTCGGTGTCGGTCGATGATCTGGGCTGGCCATTGATCTGAACGGTTCCGCCGGAGGGCTGACTCAGGCCTGCCAGCATTCTGAGCAGGGTTGATTTTCCGCAGCCACTGGGGCCGACCAGACTGACTAACTCTCCAGGCGCGGCACTCACCGTGACGTCGTCGATAATGGTGGGTCCATCCGCAAATTGTTTGGTGATGTTGCGCAACTCCACTGTGGGTGCAGTACCTTTGGTGGCTTTGAAATGGACCTCTGTTTGCATTGGAGACTACTGTTAATGCGCCCCAAGCGCCCGCGCAAACGCAAACCAGAGTTTAACAGTGTGAAAGCGGGACTGGATTTTGGCTGGGTTATCGCGTTGCATGCAGCGGCAAAGCGGCTAAAAGTTTATTTATGCAGGAAGTGTTGCTGGCAGTGATTGAGGAGTTAAAGCGTTTGCGGCGGGAGGGCGTGGAATCCATCTATCTCGCTGATAATACGGTGGATAACTTTCTGCTGGCCATGCGGGCAGATGCCGGTGGTGAACTCGAAGCGCAACTGGACATGCCTGAGGGCCATGGTGAAGTGAAGTTAAAACCGGGAGAAATAGCAGTTCAGGGATTGGTCGAGACGGGAAACTTGCCACCGCCGCCGGTATTGCAAATTCCCGCAGGAACAAAAGTCGAAAAGTTGCAATGGTTGAAGGAGCGGGTTCTCGCCTGTCCAGAATGCAATAAACATGTGAAGCCGGGCAAAAAAGTTGTGTTTGGTGTGGGTGATCCCAATGCGCGTATTTTCTTTTGTGGTGAAGCACCCGGTGCCGATGAGGAAGAGCAGGGCGAACCTTTTGTTGGCAAGGCGGGTGACACTTTGAATGGCATGATCAAGGGCATGGGATTAAGCAGAGACCAAGTTTACATTGGTAACATTATGAATTGGCGTCCTGAAATGCCGACACCCTACGGGAATCGTCCACCCACCCGTGAGGAAATGGCGTTTTGCCTACCCTATTTGCGCGCGCAAATTGAGATAGTGCGTCCGGAAGTGATTGTAGCATTGGGGAATACAGCTACGGAAGGACTATTGGGGCCCGATAAAAAACGCACCATGAAATCCATCAGGGGCAAGTGGTTTGAATTTGACGGGATTCCGTTGATTCCAACCTATCATCCGAGTTATTTGCTGCGCAACAGTACTAACCGCTCCAAGCGTGAAGTTTGGGAGGACATGCTGGCAGTGATGGAGCATTTGGCGCTGCCTATTTCGGAAAAGCAAAGGAATTACTTTCTTTGAGGGCAGGTCAGGCGAAAGTGTGATCCCAGCTCGCTGTTGCTGTGGATCAATTCCAAATCGCCGTCGAGGTGCATTGCAAGCTGTTGGCTAATAGCCAATCCCAGGCCGCTGCCATTGACTTTGCTGCTGCGCCCGGCCACAAAAGGGCTGCGCAAACGGTCCACCGGCAGCCCAGGCCCCTGGTCTATGACATCGAATTGGTAAGTACCTGATGGCTGGCTGAAAATACAGACGATCGATGCAGAATTGTCGCATGCGTCCAACGCGTTTTGAAGTAGATTCAGCAAGATAAGAATGATCAGATTGGCGTCATGCGCGCTGAACAACGCGGTTGCGTCTCTTTCGGGCGAATCCATTTTAAACTCAATGGAGCGCGTCAGGTTTGTCGGGGCATCCAACTTTTGCTGAATAACAGCAAAGATCTCGGTGATGTCGAAAGAGATGTTGGTTTGGGATTCAGCCTCTTGCAGCATTCCCAGGGTGTGTTGCAGAAGGTCTTGCATGGCGGCAGCCGGGCCAGTGCGGCTCCGTCCGGATCCAGAGAGCGCAGGTGTTGCTTGAGTCCGGACAAGGGGTTTTTCAAGGCGTGTAAAAGATGTGCGCTGATAGCGCCTACAGCGGAAGTTTTGGCTGCCAATGTCAACTTGCTGTTGGCTTCCTGCAGGGATTGGGTGCGGTCTGCCAGTTGACGAAAGATTTTTCTTTGGCGGGAAAGGGCAAAAGCGAATAAAGCGGTCAGTAAAGCGATACCCGACAGCCACAGCAGCCATGCATTGCGCCACAAATTTTTGCCCACCGACTGGATTTGTTCCTGGGTGGATGTTCCTTCCATCCAATACACGAAATGAACAGTTTCTGCAAAGCTACGCACCCGTTTACCTGGCAATACAATTTGCAGAATGGGCTGGGGTCCTTCGTCCAGCCATTCGATCAAGGGGTGCGGCGGCTCAAGCATGGCGTTGGCCAGTAGACCAGCTGGCATGAATTGCCAGGCCAGACCTTCGGGAACTTCCGCTAACAGACTGCCGAAGTGATCGTAAATAGCGAATGCCAGGACACCTTCGAGTTGGGCGGCTTTGAGCGCTAAATCCAGGTACTCATCTTCGACGAAAGGTTCGGCGGCGAGGCGACGATACTCCAAATCAATCAGGGCATTCAAAATACCGGCATCGCGAAACAGCAGATTTGCAACGATGGTGCGGTGTTGTTCGATAGACAAGAGTGTGATTACACCGGTTAAGGTTGCCAAGGCCACGGTCCAGAGTGTCCACCATTGGCGTTGCCAGGGGCTGTTGCCGTTTGTTGGAGGTTTTGTGCTCATGTCAGAATGGGTATTCAATACCCAGTCGGTATTCCCTGGCAATATAGGAGAGTCGTTGGTTGTTGGATTTAAAGCGGCGCCATTCGAACCCGAGGTCGGCACTCCAATTACCGAACTTGCGACGGACAACAACGGTATGGTGCTGGTGTTTCTGATGCTGAGTGGCGGATGATTGCAGACTGAATCTTCGGTTGAGATAACTTTGGTGGAAAAACCCGGACTCAAAGTCAAATTTCCAGGAACCATGAGTGAGCAATGCAAATATTCCACCACCGGCCCGATCAAACCCGTGCCATGCCCCGATTTGCTCACGTTGTCTGAGGTGGTAGAGGTTGAGGCCGTACTGGAGTGTTAAATTGGGCGACAGTGTCCGTTCAATTTTCGAAATTTCCAGATCAGTACGCCACCGGCGCATTTCCAGCAAAACTCCGGGTAGTGGCAGTCCGAATGAACCTCGACTGCCCTCCTGTGAGAAATCCAGGTGAGCGATTTCCGTCCCAATTGTGATCTGCAATCCCTCGGGCAAGGTGAAGCGGGTGCTGAAACCTGTGGCCAGAATATCGTGGTCATAGGTCCAATTCATATAACGCACTCGATCTCCGCGCAGAAACATATCGGCTTCAATGTGACTGTTAAAGGTGTAGGTGAATTGAAGACGGATGCCTGATTGCAGGGCTTCGGTAGCATCTACCTGAGGCTCAGGAATGAGAGGATCCGCTGGGTCGTACAGGGACTTATTCCAGGCTGTGTTAACCGACAGTTGCATCCGCAGTGATGAGGACAGCTGCCAAGCCCACGAAGGGAAAGCGGCCAGAGTCCATTCGCGATAGTCGGTACCCAAATCGGGATAGCGCGCACGGTGGCCAAGGCGAACACAGATAGGAAATGGGTACCCCTGGTCATCCAGGCAAAGGCATCGATTGCACCATCCACAAATTGGCCGGAACGCGGTGAATTGTGCAGAAGAACGTTGTCTGTGTAGCCAAGCTCAAGCCTCAGTTTGGTTTGAATCTGGTGTGAGACATTTGGTATGTAGAAGAGATTATCCTGAAATTCCTCCCAAGCTGAGAGTTCGCCGAGCACCAGCTCCCAGTCCTCTGTGGTCGTATCCGCAAAAAGAGTACAATGGCTTAAAATCAAGGCGCACCAAGTTGCTATGAACTTGGCGCGCCAGTTATTGTGGTATGTCAAATGCACGGCGTAAAGCCTTGCTGCCGAATCTTAGCCTCCGCGACGGGGATCTCCACCAACTTCGCTCCCGCCGAGTCGTTCAAGCCGGCGCAATTCTCTGCGCTCCTGCATCAATTGTCTTTGTTGTTCCTGGAATGCACGGATCATGGCCTCGCGCTCTTCCGGGGTTGCCGCAGCCAGCTCCTGGCGTAATTTTTGACGCTCCGCGCATCAGGGTTGCGGTGCTTTGTTGCATCTCCTCCCGGCGCTCGCGAATCGCGCTGTTTTCCATCGGACGCTCCGGGCGTGTTGGGCGGTTTTCGCGCATCCAAGCGGCAATTTCCTGTGATAATGAGCGCATAGCCTCGATGGCTTCAGCGTTCTCAGCGTGCCAGGATGCCAGAGCAAGCCGGATGTCCTCCATGGTTGCGTCTGGTCCCAATTCGGCGATAACAGACGCGCGGGACTTTGCCAATTCGGTGCGCAACTCAACCAGTTCACTGCGCAGTACGCTGATGGTTTCAGGAATAGGCCGGACGGGCATTGGGCCGGGACGAACGTCCGCCATGAGCGTACGGATTTCTGTGGCGATGGCTTCCACCTCCGCAATCAAGTCCGCGTGTTCAGTGCGCCAGGCAGCCAGGGCCTCAACCACTGCTTCGCGGTCTGGATTGCGCCCCAAGGCCTCTAAAATAGCACGGCGTGAAGCTTCCAGCTCGGTGCGCAAGGCGTGCAGCTCAGTGCGCAAGGCCACAACCTCTGGTGAGGGCTGAGGCAAAGGTTGGGGTGCCACCACAGGCTCAGGTCGGGGACCCGGGCCAGCTTGAGTTTGCTGCTGGGCATTCACTGCGAGGGTCGATATGCCCGCTGCCAGGCATAAATAGAGTAGCTGTCTTTTCATATGGAATTTCCTTTGGATTGTTTAAGTTGTGGAGATACCATCCTTATGGCATAGGTCGTGCCAAATTGCATTTGAGAGCTGTAAATACCTGATTATCAGTGTAATATGACATTGGGAATTTCGATGTTAATTTTCAGATCGATAAACTGGGAAATTTTCCCCAACCTCGGCGCAGTGTTGTGGGCGCAACTGGGGAATTTTACCCGTTGGCTGGCACAGCCCAAAAAAGTTCAGGTCCGCGTTGGGCGACCCCGGCGCTGTGAAATCTGGTTACTACCCAGCCCATATCGCGCTGGCGTTCAAACCAAGCTTGAACCGCGTGAAACTCCAGCAAACCTGCCGGGTGGCCGGGGTAGGCTACCACTAGCAAGGCACCGTCTGGACGCAACCAGTCGACGGCGCAGTCCAGGGACTGGAGGGTGGTTGTGCTTGCAGTGGTTAGATTTTTGTCACCGCGAGGCAAGTAGCCCAAATTGTATACAAACGTCCGTATGCGACCTTTGTGCTGGGGAGGCAGGAGTGAATCCCATTGACTGTGACAACCATGAATCAGTGCGACCTGTCGATCCAGGCCTGCGTTGCGCAGGGCATCAGAGGTATTCTGCAGGGCTGTTTTTTGGATATCGCATGCGAAAACAGTGCCTGCACTGCCGCATAGCTGAGCCAAGAGCAGGGTGTCTTTGCCGTTGCCGCAAGTGGCATCCACCGCAATGTCGCCCGGTTCAAGGAGAGCTGACAACAGTTGGTGAGCTTGCGCTGTTATCCGTGGTTGTACTGCGCTCACTGCACCTCAAGGTAATTCCAATAACAGTCTGAACCCGTAAGAATTCAGGCGCAGACTCACGACGTTGCCAACCTGGGAATTCGACATCAAATCGCTGGCACTGCGCATACGCCATGAACCACCCTTCAGAACTCGCAGGTCAATGCTGCCCTGGTAGGTGTCTTGAGTCCATTCCCACACATTGCCGCTCAAATCATAAAAGCCGTTTTCGTTGGCCGGAAAGGCACGGACAGGCGAGGTAAATTCAAAGCGATCGACTTGCAGCAATTGCGCAAAATTGCCGAAGTCATCGGGTGGTGGCCATTGGTCTCCCCAAGGGAAGGCGGGGTGGCGTTGACCTGGAATGGCAGGGCCTTGGAGTGCCAACATCCATTCTGATTCGGTAGGCAACCGATATCTCGCGGTATCAGATATCAGGCCCAGAGCGCGTTCGCGCCTGGTCAGCCAAATGGCAAAGCGAATGGCATCTTCCCAACTGATATTCACCGCCGGGTGGTCTCCGTCTTGCTCAAAGCCTGCTTCCGGCCAGGAGGCACCTGTTTCAGCGACAAACACCTGATAATCGCTGACCCTTACTGGCCAGCGGGCCAGCAGGCGTTGTTGGTTATCAGGCGGCAGTGGCAGGAACTCTATGTCGAGTGAATTTGTCCAAGGTTGGGCGGCAGGCGATTGTGCCGTGGCCTGGCTAAGGCACAGAAAAAGCGCGACTGGCACCAACCAGCCGCGCTTAACTGCGTTAAAGACGCCCTTGAGTTGGTCAGGAAAGTATCGATTGAATCGCATGCTACCTGAACCGTAAGCCAACGGGGCTTATTGAGTCACGCCCAACTTTTGTGCGAAGTCGCGCAAAGATTGAGCCAGGGTGGTCACAAAGAATGCGGAAGTGAGGATGCAAGCCAAGTGCTCCTGCTTACCGAGCTTCACTTTTTTCGCCCACTTTGAAGACGCGCACTGTGTCGCCAACCTCTGAGGTTACGAATACGCCGCCGGGCTGATTTTCCGCTGGTTTGCTGACGAGCTGAACGTTGCGCAATTGCACCGTCAGTTTGCCATCGGTCGCATCCTTATCGGCAACCAGACCATCCGCGTTGGACAGGGACAAACGTGCCTTGTACAGGCTGGAAAGATGATCAGCGGTGGAAGATTCGATGCCGAAAGTTTCTTTGAGAGCGGCTACCTTGGCTGGAAGATCCAGGCGAAGGAACGCGGCGCGCTCCTCATTGAGGATTTTTTGCAACGACTCTTCCGAGCGATTGGCATCAGCTTTCCATTTGCAGATTGAAGCGATGGTGCGGCAGTCGTCGAGGTAGAGGGTGACCAGGCCCAAAGTTTCGTTCAGGGTTTGTTTGAGCAGCCAATTATTGGTCTCATCTTTGGCTTTATCGTAGTCGAGACGGGTTGCCTGAGAAGGCATCACGCGGCTGGCGCGGCTGAAATTCTCGTACTCTTGTTCATTCAGCAGGCGCTCGCCAGCGAGCACGTAGTTGATGACGTCGTGTACGCGCTGCAGACCTTCGAGGTAGCGGCTGACAACTTCTGCCAGGTTAATTTGAGTAGGTTTCTTATCTGTGGTGTTTTCGGCCATGATTTTAATTTTGTGATGATTGTAAGGAATGGATTAAAATTGGGTTGAGATGTTAAAGTGGGTCAGGAGGCTGGCGTTTGCGGCCATGAGGCGCACATAGCTTTGATGGAGGATGGCGATGGACGCGAGTTCGCGCACCTCTGCATCTGCGAGGGCGCGGCGGAACTGAGCAAGTTGTACCAAAGAGGTTTCGCCGCGTTCGAGGCGGATCATTTCTTCATCGTATTCGCGCTGGAAGTGTTCGCGATAGCCGCGCATGGTGACCAAACGTTGGTGCATGACGTCGATGGTTTCCTTAGCTGCGCGTAATTCGGCGGCGGCTCTGCCCTGAGCGCGGTGGAGTTCGCGTGCAGCGCGTGCTCTACGTTGCAAGGCTTCCTGTTGCCGACCCCTGGCTTCCACGTTGCCCCATGGCACGGAGAAGGTGACGCCGATGCTATAATCGTTGTAGTCGGTCCGGAAAGTTTGATCGAAACTTTGTTTAAAGGAACCGCTCAAGCCGCTCACGCCTGCGGAACCCACCAAATCCAGTTGGGCTCTCTTAAAATCGGCTACCTGTTCGACTTCCAGCATGGCGCGTTCAAATTGCCTCAATGCTTGAAGATATTCCGGTAGCTTGTCCACCAAATCCAGTATATTAATTGAGGAATTCAACCTAGGAAAAATTGTCATCGAGATGTCCAAGTGGTTCAAGCAGGAAAATTCAGATTTAAAACCTCAAAACCTCCCAGGAGGCGAGTCATGTCGATTTGCTGTTCACGAAAAATTGATTTCTGCCTGAATGGCTTGTTCTTCAGCCTCTGCCAATTCGGCGTGTGCGGCGCTGAACTGGCGCATGGAAAGGAGCCCACGTTCAACCTGGAGCATTTGTTCATCCAATACGGCCTTTAAGGCGGCGACCTCTGAGCGGCGGACATCCCTTTGTGCTTTGGCGAATAGGAGGTCATACCAGGAGGAGGCGACTTGTGCGCTAACGCCGTAGATGGTGCCCAAGAGGCGCATTTGTTCAACTTCTTCGTTTTTGCGGGCGATGCGGATGGCGATAGTGTTGGCGCTGCGCCCGAAACCCTGCATGAGCGGTTGGCGAACAGTAACACCGATGAAGGTTTCGTGTTCGGATGCGAACATAGCCTGGGGGCTGGTGCGAATGATGCTGTTGTTGACCTTGGAGGTGCGCATGCCAGCCTCGATCTGGGTGCCCCATTCCAATCGGGTGGCAACATTGAGATTCAAGCGGTGGCTCTGTTCGTCAAAGATGCGGGGCGCGGTTCCAAAAGAGCCCCCGGAAGAGATGAACTCCTGGGTATTCTGCTGCCGTTCGACGGAGCGAAAAGTGTAGCTACCCTCCAGCCGGGGATCAAAGAAGCCGCGTCGTTGTTCAGTGATTGCAGCGGCTATCAAAGGGGAAGTTTCCTCAACGCGGATATCTGGATTTTGTCTTAGTGCCAGAACAAGTGCATCCCTCAATGTAAGGCTTTGCGGGGTCATATCCGCACAGATCGTCACTGAGCCGAAAACCAAACTGCACAATGCTGGGGCAAATGCTTTAGAGCGGGGAAATATACACTTTATGAGAGACATGTCTGGACAAGCCATGGTTTGAGGGCTGGTCGATAAAAGGCAAACTTAAATTACTGCCTGTCTGTGGCCTTGCCATGGTCTGTATCCTGCTTACCGTTGCTTTCCCTATGCGAAAAAAGAACACCGCACGCACAGCCCTGAGCGTCACATGGCTATTCATGCTTTGTTCCTCATCTGGAGGAGAGCAACCGATACTGGAATTGGACGACTTTGTTGTCTGGGAGCAGCAGCGGGCGCGGGCTCAGGAAGTGTTGCCAAACCGGTCCTTGCCCGGATGGTTGGCTTTAGGGCAGGAGGATCTGATGCGATTGCCGCGATCGATGTCTCCGATAGGCGGTGAGCTTTTACGGGTATTGGATGTGCGCGATTTCAGTGATTTGAGTCGCGTGGCCGCTGGTGCGCAGCGCGTGGATTATTTTGGTATAGCCGGGTCGCCAGTTTTGCGCGGGGTGCGAGCAGGAACGTACTTTAACGGGATGATGAGGGCCTACCAACGCAATGAAATGCCGACTTCATTCGGTGCTTTGGAGGGGTTGGATATTCTGCGGGGACCGACCCCGGCACACCTGACACCTACGCTGGTGGGCGGGTTTGTTAATATGCGTCCCAAGGAGCCATTTTATGACCGTCAAAGGCACAGCATCGAGTTGTCAGCCGGGAGGTGGAATCAGTATAGGCTGGTAGTGGACAGTGGTGGACCCGTTACCATGGGTGATCAGCCTGCAGCGTGGCGGGCTTCTTTTACGGCGCAGCAATCCGATGCCTTTGTGCGCGATGTGCAGCACAATTTTGAATCCATATATATGGCGGCCAGAATGAAACTCAATCAGCGCACAGAGATATTCACCGGGGCGGAGTTTTATAATTACCGCAGCAGTGAAAATCCCGGAGTCAATCGTCCCACTCAGCAGTTGATCGATAGTGGGCGTTATGTGGTAGGGGAGCCGCCCTTGCTCACAGCGGATGTCTGGAATAATACCGTAGTGCGTCCGCTGGTGGAGTTTCCTTTGAGTCAGGCCATCCATCCTGCGCTACACGCCTTGACTGTGCCTGGACCGCTGGCGCGTGCGGCCTTTTCACCAGAGCAGTTGGCGGTGATGATTGATATGAATGATCCTCAACAAGTGGCTCAATTGTATTCAGTGCTGCCCACCGCGCCGCCTGCTTGGCAAGAGCGTGCAGCCGCGCAATTGGCGCTACTGAATCCGAGTACAGACGATCGCTATGTGTACACGCCGGAGTTTTTTTGCTGCTGGTGGGGAACCACTCACAGTCCAATTGCCGAGAAATCGTACGCTGAGTGATCCGGACGATCGCGCGCACGCGCGTAACGGTATTATGTTTGCCAATCTCTCGGGTGTTTTGGAAAGTGGCCGCACTTGGCTGTATCAATTTTTCACGGAAGGATTGGAGACGGATAAGTATTCGACCTACGGCTATGCATCGCGCACCAGTCAGTGGATTATGGAAAACCGGTTGATGTTATCGGGATGGCTATCCGGCCCGGATCAGGATCTTACCTTGGGCGGTGCGGTGCGCTTCAGTTACGGCAAGATGCGCCAGGATTTCTTTGCCGAACCCTTTTCCAGGCGCGACATCAGTGCAGATACAATTTCTCCCAACAGCAAGGTATTGGCAGGAGATGACGTGGCTGCGGATGGATTGAATCTCTGGTCTCCTGCCTTTGGTGCCAACCGGCGCTCTCAACTGTATCAGGCGGCGGTTTTTGCCACCTATGAACGAACGATGGATCAGTGGACATTGAGCACGGCGCTACGGGCGGAGCAGGCATACTACCGTATGGGTGTTCCTTCGGAAGTGGAGCGTGCGGATCAGGTTTATCGCGACAGTCTGTCCGGTAGTGGTTCGGAGAATTGGCTAAATGCGGCGCTTGGATTGAGTTACGCGGTGGTACCATCGGTTGTTTTGTACGGCAATGTTCAAAAAGGTCGGGGTTTGGCTCCTGCCGATGGCGGAACGATCATGGGGCCTGGCAGTTTCACGGATTTGCAACTGATTGAAGGAGGATTGAAGGCTGGCAATGCTTCGGGCACGCTCTTTGCGCAAATGTCGGTGTATGAATGGGAGCAGGCAACCTTTAGTGCAAGGGATGCATATGCCCAACCTTTGCGTGGCAAAGGGGCTGAGCTTGAGCTGAGTTGGGCTGCCGGCCCATGGGTCACCTTTGTCGGTGCGGTGACGGCTCAGCGAGTCAGGTTGCGAACAGACCGGATTGGTTTTGGTGCTATTGTTCAGGATGAGCAAGGCTGGGCATTGAATGCTGGTTTATTCAATGCTGTCGGCGAGCGTGAGGTTCCCAATAATCCTGATATGATTTTTGCTGGATCTCCTGAGTGGTCTGCACACCTCTATGGAATCTTCAGTTTGCCATACGCGGCAACTCTTGCGTTGGGACCTTCCTGGCGCGATGCGCATTGGCACGACTTTGGTCGTCAGTTGCGGGTGCCCGGAGTTACGCTTTGGTTTGTGGAATACAGTCAGGCTATCGGGCAATGGACGGTTCGCGCCCGATTGGACAATGTTTTTAATCAGGATGGCTGGTTGCCACAGGAGCCGATTTTCGCTGCTGGCACCCTCATCAGTCGTATTGAGCCCAGGCGCTGGATGCTGACCTTGAGGCGTGACTTTTAGGTCAGTTCAACCTTGTACTTGAGGCAATCAGTGACTGGTGGCCCCATGATTTTCTGGAAGTAGGTCACTGCCTCCAGTGGCCAGGGATCCTCCTCTGCGAACCGCCACCGAGGGTGAGCGGCGATGATTTCTGATGTCCAGGTGAAATAGTCGGCGTGATCTGTACGAAAATATATTTTGGCGCTCTGTGTGGCCAGGTCGGCGAGCGTATCGAGAAATGCCGGTTGAATGAGGCGGTTTTTGTGGTGGCGTTTTTTGGGCCACGGATCCGGGAACAGGATCAATATTTTCGCCAATTTTACGTATGAGGGCAGGCATGACAAAAACTCCTGGGCCTCCGCTTTCAGAAAATGCACATTGGCGAGTTCGGCGCGTTGTAATTTGTTTACGGATTTGAAAACCCTCCGACTGATAATATCGATGCCGATACAAAGTTCGTTTGTGAACACTGCGCCGTAGGCATTCAGGTAATCACCGTGACCACATCCAATTTCCAAGGTAATCTCACAGCTGTGGGGCAGGATGGTATGCAATTGTTCCTGCAGGCGAGTCATTCTTGCCTGCTTGATTTGAAGGTAGGTTTGAAAACTCCCGGACATAGAAAGGCACAGTTTTAAAGGGGTGGTATCTACGGCTACAGGCAATTGAAATCCAATTCTTGTACCCTTGCCCCGGATGGCTTTCCGCCAAAAACTTTCCCGCCGTGTTGTTGAATGATGTGTTTCACGATGGATAGGCCGAGGCCGGTGCCGCCTGATTCCCGCGATCGGCTTTTGTCCACGCGGTAGAAGCGCTCAAAAATGTGTGGAATTTCTGTTGGTGGAATTCCCTGGCCATTGTCTTCAACCCAACAACATAAAAATTTATCCAGACGTTCCACCCGCAAGTTCATGGAGGTAAAGCCCTTGGCGTGGCGCAAGACATTCTCCATCAGGTTTTCCAGGACTTGCTGAATCCTGAGCTTATCGGCGAGCACCTGATCGCAGGAGCTTTCAATTTTCACCTCAATGGTCTGCTTGCCTGCTTCAAGGCGCATGTTGAAATTGTCGGCCAATTCATTGAGCAAAGGAGTCAGTTTGAGTGGTTCCAGTTCAAGCACTTCCATCGACGACTCCAGCCGGGATAGCATGAGCAGGTCTTCCAGAAGTTCGTGCAATCTGGAAACGTTGCGTTGGATTTTTTGCAAAAAGCGTTCCTGTTCTGAATCATCCAGGGTAGTGCGATCTTCGACAAGAGTATCAACATAACCTTTGATAATGGTCACAGGTGTGCGCAATTCGTGAGAGACATTGGCGACAAAGTCGGTGCGCATGCGCTCCAGATTCTTCATCGCCGAGATATCGTGCAACACAAACAGAGTCAGCACACCTTCGTCAGTTTTCTGCTCGGGCAACCGGGTGCCAGTTACTTCCAGCCAGCGACCCTGTTTGCCAATGGTTACTTTCACTTCTTTGTGTTCGCCGCTGCCTTGCTGTTTTATAAGCCGCACGTGTTCAAAAAAACTCCGCGCCCTGCACGAGCGACTCCAATCGCCGTCCGATGGCTGGCAGGCTGCGCCCGAGGAGTTGTCCAAAGGCATCATTGGCCAAGCGCACAAAATTATCTTCATCCACTATAAGAACGGCCTCGCGAATGTTGCCGAGGGTCGCTCGAATTTGTTCAACGTGACTGCGCTCGCTTTGATGCTGTCGGCGATTGGCGTCGATCAGGTCATTGATGGAACGCTGCAAGGGTTCCAGGCCCAAACGGTCCAGAAACGGTTGCGATTCTTCGATAAGGAGCATCTGACCTTGTTGCACCGCATTTTGTATGGCACGCAGTCTTTTGTGAATGCGGTAGGTGCGCGTTGTCAAAAATACAGTGGTCAAGGCCAACGCCAGCAAAAGCAAAGTGGTCATGGTCGGGTGGGAGTGATTCAGGCCTCGACGATACGGTAGCCAACGCCACGCACTGTTTCGACCAGACGCGCTTTATCGCCCAGCTTTTCGCGTAGCCTGCGTACGTGTGTGTCTATGGTGCGTGTTTCGGTATCCGTATCATAATTCCACACATTGACCAGCAAGTTGTCTCTGGTTTGCACGCGCCCTTTGCGTTCCATCAGCAATTTCAGCAGCTTGAACTCAGTTGCCGTCAAATCAATCGGTTCACCATTCACTGTCACTGAATGCATATCTTCATCCAGAATAATGCCACTGACTTCCATCCTGTTGCCTGAGGGAACGGGGTCGGGTGCGCCGGCATTTCTGCGCAGCAAGAGTCCGATGCGGAGGGGTTAACTCCTTAATATCAAAAGGTTTGGGTATGTAATCATCGGCCCCACACTCCAGGCCCTTGATGCGATCTTCGGTCTGTCCTTTGGCGGTCAGGAATACAATTGGAACTGTTTTTAGACGGCCATCCGCCCTTATCATCCGGCAGATTTTGAGTCCGTCCAAATCAGGCATCATGACGTCCAGGATAAAGAGATCGGGGTTGAACTCGCGGGCTATGCCCATAATCTGCAAGGGGTCATTGATGGATTCCACCAAGTAGCCCTCTCGCTTCAACTTGTAACTGAGCAACTCAGTTACATCAGGTTCATCGTCGACAACGAGGATTCTTTTTCCGGTGTTTGCATTCATCGCGGACGTAGCAGGCTCATTTGAATGCCGTACATAGCAGCATCAGAAGGATGACCGCAACCCTGAAATGCAGGTTCCGAATGGTTTTGAAGCAGACGTAATCAACAAAACCCGCGATCGCTCATACTAATGAATTCCACTACCTCCGTCACCATCGGGTCGGAACCGACATCGCCGGAGCGTAATTGCTGCACTGCCTGACTGCGCAGCAGACCTGAGCGAAAAATCAATTTGTAGATCCTTTTGGCAATTTGGATGCGTTCTGGAGTAAAGCCTGCCCGCTCCATGCCTACTTTGTTGATCCCTCGCGTCTCCGATGGATGCCCATCCGCCATCATGTAGGGCAACACATCCTGCACCACTTTGGAGCAACCGCCCAGAATGGCGCCGGTACCGATTCGGCAAAACTGATGGACTGCTGTCAGACCGCCAATCACAACGCGATCGCCAATCCAAACGTGACCAGCCAGAGTGGCATTGTTACTAAAGACGACATCATTACCCACGATGCATTCGTGACCAATGTGCGAGTACGAGCAAAACAGGCCGCCGTCGCCGATTCTGGTTTCCTTGCCCAGAAACGTCGGTGGATGAACGGTGCTGTACTCGCGGAAGATGTTGCAATCGCCAATGACGATCGGGGCCTGGTCGCCCCGCCACTTTTTATCCTGAGTGCGACCGCCGAGATAAGCGTAAGGAAAGATCTCGTTGTTTTTACCCAGTGTGGTCAACCCTTCAACACTCGCATGGTGATGGACTTTGCAGCCCGATCCCAAGACAACGTTCGGGCCAATATAGGCGAACGCACCTATCTCGACCCCTTCAGCTAAAATCGCACCGTTTTCGACGACTGCGGTTGGATGAACCTTTACCGACATGAGACAGGGCTACATTCCCTCTTCCGGTACGTCAACAACAGTAAACATCAACTCGCCACTGGAGACAATATTGCCGTCAACCTTGCATTCAGCATAGGCCGAGGCAACGCGTGTGCCGCGCGTTTTGGTGAGTTTGACGTGGATTTCCATTTGGTCTCCCGGCACAACGGCGCGGCGGAATTTCACTTTGTCGGCGCACATAAACAAGGCAACTTTGCCTTCAGGAGATACCTGACGCAACATCAGTATGCCAGCGGCCTGGGCCATGGATTCAATCTGCAATACGCCTGGCATCACCGGATTGCCAGGAAAATGGCCGACAAAATAGGGTTCATTGATAGTGACGTTTTTAATCGCGATCAATTCGTCATCCTTAATGAATTCGACCACGCGATCAATCATCACGAACGGGTAGGCATGAGGCAGCAGGTCGAGGATGCGGCGAATCCCTACAGTCGTTTCCTCCGCCTTCAGCATGGTTTTACTTTGGCGGGTTCCCTTGGGTTTGAGGGTGGGCTCGAGCGCCTTGGGCGAATCGGATTTGCCCTGCATTTTTTCGGCCAGCCGTCTGGTTAACAGGGAGTTCAGTTTGTGGCCGGTGCGTACTGCAATAATGTGGGCTTTCAGTCGACAGCCAAGCAGTTCCAAATCCCCGACTATATCGAGGATCTTGTGGCGCACGAATTCGTCATCAAACCTGAGCGGTTCCTTGGAAATGATTTGATTGCCTTTAATCACCACTGCTGAGTCAAGGGATCCACCCTGGATTTTGCCCATTTTCAGCAGCGGCTCAATGTCTTCATAAATGGTGAAAGTTCGCGCTGGAGCAATTTCCAGCATGTAGTTTTCAGGATCCAGATCGATTGAGTAATGCTGGGTGTGAATACCGCGGTCGTCTGTGCTGGTACATGTAATCTTGAATCCGTCGTAGGGCAGGGCAATAATAGACCTGTTGCCTTCCGTGACAGAAATCGGTTCATCCAGCACGTAGAACTTTCGTTCGGCGTCCTGCTCAACCGGTTCGGCTTTCTGGATCAAATTGACAAAGTGCTTTGCGGAACCATCGAGAATAGGCGGTTCTGACGCATCCAATTCCACAATACAATTGTCAATGCCACAGCCACTCAAGGCACTGAGCACGTGTTCAATGGTGTGCATTGTCATATTGCCGGAGCTGATGTCCGTGCTGCGTACCAGATTTTCATTGACCATGGCAATCTGGGGGCGCATCTCGGGATTGCCGTACAAGTCAACCCTGCGGAATACAATCCCATGATTAACCGGTGCCGGTTTTAGCGTTAGCAGGACTTCTTTACCGGTATGCAGAGCCTTACCGTGGATCGAAACCTCGCGGAGAATAGATCTTTGCTTCATGCTGCCAACAAGGCTAGGCCACTCGTTCGACCACTAAAACGGGAGGATTCGGGCGCTTGGGTGCCAACCGATAAGCGCTGCGCAGATATTCCAGCGCGCCTTCCAGCTTTGCTTCCTCGTTGTAGTGAATCATCATCAATGGCTCACCTTGTTTAACCTGGGTACCGACCTTCTTGATCTCCGATACGCCAACAGCCGGATCCAATTTTTTACCCTTCTTGGGGGTTGCGAGCATCTGTACACCGCGGGCAATCATACCAGCATTAATGGTGTGTACATAGCCGCGCTTAGGGGCAGGTAGTTTGCGCACAAACTTCGCCTTCGGGAAATATTTATCAGGGTCTTCGAGGACATTGATATCACCCCCTTGGGCAGCCACCATTTCTTTGAATTTCTCGAATGCCAATCCTTCGTTGAGGGCGCGTTCTACGGTTTGTTTTGCGGACAAAGTCGAGCCGGCCACACCGGCAAGCCGCACAATCTCCATGCCAAGCTTGAGGACGAGTTCCTTCAAATCCTCGGGGCCTTCGCCCTTGAGCAATTGAATCGCTTCCTTGATTTCCAGAGATGTGCCCACACAATCACCCAACGGCTGATTCATATCTGTCACCAAGGCGACACAGCGGCGCTTCATGGATCTGCTGACGCGGGTGATGGAGCGCGCCAATTGCCGGGGCCTGTTCCACATCGCGGATGTAGGAACCATTGCCCCATTTGACATCTATGACCAAGCCCTCGGCACCTGTGCCAATTTACGGCTGAGTACGGATCCGGTAATCAAGGGAATGCTGGGGATGGTTGCGGTATTGTGGCGCATTTCGTACAAGATACCATCGACGGGCGCAATGTCGGTCAGTTGTTCGGCAATCGCACAGCCCACATCACTCAGCTGATCGACAAAATCGTCAATTTCCAGCTTGGGATTGAAGCCCGGAATGGCGCTCAACTTGTCCAGAGTACTGATGACAAAATCTTCATCCATGCTGTTCATGTTTGGCATGACGACACCGCAGGCCGCTGCCAGCGGTACCAGCACGAGGGAGGTTTTGTCACCAACACCACCGGTTGAGTACTTGTCAATCTTCGGCTTGGTGATGCGCGATAGGTCCACGACCTCTCCTGATAGCATCATTTCTTCTGACAGAATGGCAGTCTCCTGTGCACTCATCGATTGGAAGAAGATGGCCATTACCAATGCTGCCATCTGGTATTGTGGCATTTCCTTGTCGATTATGGAATCGACAATGTAACGGATTTCATCGTGGGTGAATTCGCCGCCTTCACGCTTTTTTTCAATCAAATAAGCGAATGAAGGCTTAACAAACTTGCGGGCGGAAACAATAGTCTTTCTCATTATTAAAATTTTGTAAGGGCAAGGGCTGCCTGACCATAAAGTGCTCAGAGATAAAGCATTACACTGTCGTTTGTCGAGTAAAAACTGGATTCCATGTTTTGCTTGAACTGGTAGGGTGCTTGCACAGACTTTGGGTATGGCAAAGTACGCACAGTCTGAAGTCCGGTTCAGTAAGGCACCTTCCGAGGGGCGGCCGAATCTCTACCTGATTGGCTTTATGGGAGTGGGGAAGAGTGCTATTGGCCGGGCTGTTGCCAAAGCGCTGCGCATGCAGTTTATTGATTCAGATGCTGAAATTGAGGAGCGTGCGGGCAAGCCTATAGCCGATATCTTTGCCAGCGAAGGTGAAGCCGGTTTTCGTGCTCTTGAGCGGGCATTCACGGAATCCGGGCACCCTGGTGTCAACTGTGTAGTCTCATGCGGTGGCGGCCTGCCGTGCCAACCTGGAATGAGTGATCTCCTCATGAGTAAGGGGGTAGTGGTGTGTTTGTTTGCCTCACCACAAACTTTGCTGGAGCGGACTCAGATGAGCAACAAGCGACCGCTGTTGAATGTCGCCGATCCGCTGGAGCGCATCAAACAGCTGCTGTCGCAGCGCGAGCCCGTTTACATGCGGACCGGTATTGGGGTTTCGGCTGAATCGCGATCCCTTCAGGACGTGGTGAGAAACGTCATTCGGGTTTATCGGCGCGAAGCGTACAGGAACTTTGGCTCCAGATAAGGCATGCGACAGGGTTCGAAACAGTTTCCCGCTTCCTGGCAGATTTGGTCTGGCGGGTCTTTTTTTAGCTGTGGCAATGGCGATTTTCATCGGTGGAGTCCTGGCGGGATTGATGCCTGATTCTCAGGGCCTGGCCGTTGGATTGGCGATTTATCTGGGCAGTTGGGGGGTGGGGATTTCAATCAGTGCTGCCTGGCAGCGGCGGCGGCACCAC
>JAJOKB010000049.1 GCA_021208135.1 Verrucomicrobiota bacterium
CAAACGGCTGCCGTCGTGTGCTGCCCCCAGGTACACATTGTATTTGCCAGGGCCTTTGCCCACAAAACCGATCTCAGCGAGGTAGGGGCGCGCACAACCGTTCGGACAACCCGTCATGCGCACTACAATCGGTTCCTGGCTCAAATCCAGTTCCGCCAGGATTTTATCCATCTCGGTCACCAGATCAGGTAGACTTCGCTCGGATTCCGCCAAGGCCAAGCCACAGGTCGGTAATGCGACACAAGCCATCGAGTTCAAGCGCAATCCGGAACTCTGAAGTCCGCGTTCCAATCCGTACTCTTGAAGCAGTTTTTCAATTACAGGCTTTTGCTCTGGGCTGATTCCGGCAATGATAAGGTTTTGGTTACGTGTCAGGCGGAAATCCCCGGTGTGCACTTTGGCGATCTCCCGCAGGCCGGTTTTCATTTTGTACTCAGGCGTATCCAGAACACGACCGTTTTGAATAAACAAAGTCAAATGCCAGCGCTTGTCGTGACCTTGAACCCAACCATAGCGGTCGCCGGTGGAGGTAAATTCAAAGGGACGCGGCTTTTCCAATTTGTAGCCCAGACGTTGCTCCACTTGGTCGCGGAACCAATCCAAGCCGCGGTCTGCTATAGTGTATTTTAACCGCGCGTGCTTGCGCTCGGTGCGATCGCCGTAGTCGCGCTGTACCAATACCACTTTTTCCGCAACATCCACCGCTTGTTGCGGCGTGCAAAAACCCATGACTTCGGCAAGTCGCGGATAGGTAGCTGCATTGCCATGCGTCATGCCCATGCCACCGCCGACAGTTACATTGTAACCTACAATCTTACCCTTTTCCACAATTGCAATGAACCCAAGATCATGGGCAAAAATGTCCACATCGTTGGATGGTGGAACTGCTACCACCGTCTTAAATTTTCGCGGCAAATAGGTTTTGCCATAAATCGGTTCCTCTTCTTCTTCGCCGCCAGCTACACGTTCTTCGTCCAACCAAATTTCGTGGTAAGCGCGGGTGCGCGGAGTCAGGTGATCCGAGATTGCTCGCGCTAATTGCAAGCTTTCCTCATGCAATTCGCTTTGCCAAGGATTGGGGTTGCTCATCACATTGCGGTTGACGTCGCCACACGCAGCAATCGTATCCAAACACACCGCATTGATCTCCTGAATGGTCTTCTTTAAAACCCACTTCAACACGCCATGAAATTGAAAGGCCTGACGGGTAGTAAGCTTTAAGGTGCCATTTGCATAGAGGTCTGCCAATTTGTCCATCTGCAACCACTGCTCAGGAGTGGCAACACCACCGGGAACACGCACCCGGATCATGAAGGAGTAGGCCTTATCCAACTTTTGTCGGCGGCGTTCATTGCGTACATCGCGGTCGTCCTGAAGGTACATGCCATGAAATTTGCTCAGCTGACTGTCGTCTGCCGATATGGCTCCGGACAGTGGATCCTCCAAACTCTCCAAAAGTGTGCCGCGCAAATAATTGCTGGCAATTTTTCAGGTCTTCATTCTTGGACCTTTTTTACGGGAGTCTGCTCTTGGGTGTCTGATATCATGGAATCTTTTATTCGGCTTGGGATTTAAATGGTGATTAATCTTGGGCTCATGACCTGTTATAGTAAAGATTAAAATTGATTGAATGCAAGGTCACCTCAATTTAATTCTATTTGCATTTGCTATAGGCAATTAAGCCCATACAATGGCATACTATCATTCTGCATTTTCTAGTTTCTTATCGTTAATTACATTTTACCCATGCCAGAACGCGTCGTTAAGCTTGCTGCCACCATCAGCTCGGAATTATCCAAAAATGCCAATGCTGTGGTGGGTTTGACCCGCCAGACTCGATTGCTCGCTATCAATGCACAAATTGAAGCTGCTCATGCCGGAGAGGCTGGCGCGGGTTTCAACGTGGTTGCCGAGGAAGTTAAACGGGTTTCGCAGGCAATCAACGAAATTGCCGATGAGATGAGCAGCAGTTTGTCGGCGAAGCTGAAGGAGTTGGAAAAGCTTGGTGCGGATTTGGTGCATCAGGTGCGCGGACAGAGGTATGCAGATCTTGCTTTTAACTTGATAGACGTTGTGGACCGTAACCTGTATGAGCGTTCCTGCGATGTGCGCTGGTGGGCAACAGATTCCGCCGTAGTTCAATGCTTGAGCGACCCAAACCCTGAAACGGTGCGCTACTGCACCCATCGTCTTGGTGTAATTCTGGATTCCTACACTGTCTATCAGGATTTGTGGGTACTGGATATGCAAGGTAAAGTCGTGGCACATGCACGACCTGGGGAGTATCCAGCTGTTGACAATGTGGATGCCAAAGCAGAGAAGTGGTTTAGAGACAGTCTTGGCATTAGCAGTGGTCACGATTACCGCGCTTTTGACGTTGCGAGACAGCAGGCTTTAAAGTCTCAATCATCTGCGGTCTACACGACTTTGGTTCGCGAAAAGGGGGAGGCCAATGGCAAACCTTTGGGCATGCTTGCAGTTTTCTTTGACTGGGAAAAACAGGCAGATTCATTCCTCAACAGTATTCGCCTCAATGATGATGAGCGCGATACGACCCGCGTGATGATTCTGGATTCAAAGCACAGAATCCTTGCCTCTGCTCCGGCCTGTGAATTGTTGACTTCTGAATACTCCTTGAGTGGCAAACCGACCGACAAGAAAAAGGGGAATTATCGGAACAAGGAAGGTCATATTGTGGGCTATGCTTTGACCCCTGGTTATGAGACTTATCCCGGCCTTGGCTGGTATGGAGTCGTATCCAGAACCAAGTAGTTCAGGATTTATTGCTGACAAGGGTAGGGCTGTGGTGTGGTCAGAGACTGCCATTGTCTACGCAGCGCAAGTTCAGAATAAAGGGTGCGGCACGGCGTGCCCACTCTTTGGGGCTTTGGCAAGTAGCGGCCAGATCGCCCCAATTGCTGCGTAGCATATCCGTATCCACCACTCCCGGGCTGAGTGCAATAGCGGCCATGCCCGGAGGTAATTCCAAAGCAAGTGACTTGGTCATGCCTTCCACCGCAAATTTACTGGCACAATAGCCACCAATTTCCGGAAAGGCGGTTCTTCCTGCACCGGAGCTGAGGTTGACCACGATACCTTTGCCCGCCTCTAACATGGCTGGCAAGTAGGCTTTAATGACTGCGTGCAAGCCGATGACATTGACAGCAAAAACTTCGCGAAATCAGCGGTCTCAATCTCCCAAAGGTTGGCATTCGGATGAATGATGGCAGCGTTGTTGATAAGAATATCAGGAGGACCGTGGTGGGCCAGCACTTCTTTTTGCCCATTTGTTCAAGCTGCTGGGATCGGTGATGTCGGTCACTTGAAAATGGTGGGGGTGGCCGAGCTCCTTTTGCAGTGCGGACAAAGCATGCTCATTGCGCCCGCATCCGAGCACTGTGTGGCCGTGCGCGGCGAACTCCAAGGCGAGTGCCTTACCAAGGCGCGCGTACAGCCAGACAGAACTATTTTTTTTGCCATGGCTCATAATTTAGTCTCTTTTGCTGCTTTAGCTAGTGCTTGCTGAATAAAGTTATCCATGGAACTCATTTTTTTTAGGAACGGGCACCTCCCAAGGGGTGCCGATGATTGCTCACGATCCAGTCGGTCTTGACCTTGCAGACCGCAGAAATTGGCGTACCCGCACCAGTGCCCACGTTGTTATGGATGGGGTGCACTTTCAAATCGATGCTGCTCCTGAATTTCGTTTGCAGTGCGTTCAAAACAAGATCCGTCAGGTGGACTACTTTATTTTGACCCACGGTCATGCTGACCACGTTCAAGGCATGGACGACTTGCGCCGCTTCATCGATTTACGCGGGGGAGATGCCTTGCCGGTTTTCGGCACGGAGGAAGGCTTGTTGCGGGTGAAGCAGATTTATCCTTACGCTATTCGTCAACGACCTGAATTCAAGGGCTATCCTGCATTCAACCTGTTGCCAATGCCCGAAATTTTAGAACTGCCTTGCGGCACTATCTGGTCCACACTCCTCCCGCATGGACGACTGCAGGTGTTGGGCTTGGTATTTGAGGAGCGTTCATCCGGTAAACGTCTGGCCTACTACACGGACTGCAAAGAAGTCACCCCGCAGGCAATGAAGTTGGCACAAAATCTCGACGTCGTTGTGCTGGATGCACTCCGTCCCGACGAACATCCCACCCACATGAGCGTACCCGAAGCCAAGGAGGCAGCCCGCAGAATCGGTGCCGGACGCACATTCTTCACCCACATGACTTACATGATCGATCATGAGCGGGATTCCAAGGAACTGGCCGAAAACACCGCTTTTGCCTACGACGGTTTGCGGGTAGTGGTTTAAGGGTAATCTTGACAACCTCCATTTTTCATGCATGGCCATTAAAACAATATCATTGGAGTTGGATGCCTACGAAAAGTTGCGCCGTATGAAGCGGGGCAATGAGTCTTTTTCATCTGTGGTGCGCAGAGCGGAGTTTCCTGCTGCGGTCTGTACCGGAGAATTCATTTTGCAACAACTGTCAACCCTGTATCAGCGGAAGGATTCCCCGTCCGCCTCTACCTTTGCCTACTGGCAAAAGGCGCAAATTGAAGACACCGCATCTCCGCGTATATCTCCTTCAAAATGGGATGGCGCATGAAGGTGCTCGATACCTGTTCTTAAGCGATGGCCCTCCGGGTCAGGGTGCAGTCGGTATCCAATCGTTTTGGTAAGACCACAACTTGGCGTAATGGCCCTGGCGCTCCATCAGTGCTTCGTGCGAACCTTGCTCAAGAATTCTACCGTGCTCCAGCACCACAATCTGGTCCGCTTTGCGCACTGTTGACAAGCGGTGGGCAATGACCAGCACGGTTCTACCGGTCATCAGGTTGTCGATCGCTTCCTGAATGTAGCGTTCGGTTTCGGTATCCACACTGGAGGTGGCCTCGTCAAAGATCAAGAGGGTTGGGTTTTTGAGTAGAACACGTGCGATGGTTAGGCGCTGCTTCTCGCCCATGGACAGGCGTATGCCGCGTTCGCCAATTTGCGTGTTCAGGCCATTGGGCAGTTTGCTGACAAAGTCCCAGGCGCGTGCGCCCTCAAGGGCTGCAATCACTTGATCCTCAGTGGCATCGGGTGCTGCCAACACCATATTCTGCAATACGGTGCCATCAAATAGAAAAGGATCCTGAGCAACATAACCTATGTGACTGCGCAGATCTTTGAGACTGATAGCGCGCACATCCACTCCGTTGATGCTGACTGCGCCACCCGAAACATCGTAGTAGCGAAGCAAAAGGTTGGCGATGGTGCTTTTGCCAGCCCCGGTATGCCCGACCAAAGCCGTCATTTTCCCAGCAGGAAGCTCCAAATTGAGATGATCCAGTACCGTATCCCTGCCTTGGTAGGCAAAATGGACGTCGTGGTAAACAATTCTTGGTAGAGTTGCAGCAGGATAGGGCACTGGATCTTTGGCGTCCTCAATATCCACCGGATGGTCCAAAACCTCAAACACCCGTTTGCCGCTTGCTGTGGCAGCGGCGAGCATGTGATTCAGTCCATGCAAGCGATTGAGCGGTTCGTATAACATGCCAGCGTAAATAAAGTAAGCCAACAGGGCACCGGGAGTCATCGCATCCTGCATGATAAGCCAACCGCCCATGCCTACAACGGCGACGATACCCAGGGTGCCGACAAAATTCGCCAAAGGATTGTAGAAAGACCAGCGATACATTGCCTTTAGGGTTTTCTCGCGCAAATCGTTGGCCTGCAGCATGAAGCGCCGGTGCTCACGTTCCTGGAGGGCAAAGCTTTGTATCAGGCGGTTACCTTGAATGTCCTCGACCAGTAAAGAGTTCAACTCACCTGCGGATTCGCGCACGGTTTTCCAGTTTTTGCGGGTGTGCTGCCAATGGTTACGCATCATCAACAGCAGTACTGGAATGGGCAAAACCACGAGCCATGCCAGACTGGGTTGCAGCCAGAACAACATTGCGGTAATGCCCAGCACTTGCAGCACTGCAGTGATGCCTTGCTCCGATCCGTCCAGAAGACCGCGCTCCAGAGATTGCACATCTTCCATAACCCGTGAGGCCACTTCGCCACTTTTTTCTCGTATCATAAAAAAGAGACGGGAAGCACCAGAAGCTTGTTATGCAAATCACGGCGCAGATCGAGCAAGACTCTCTGCTCCAAGGTATTGTTGACCCGAATGCGCGCCATGTTAAGAAGATCCCGCATGGCAAAACAGAGTACAATGCCTGCCACTGCCCACATCAAAAGATCCACCCGTTTGGGTTCCATTACATCGTCGAAAACCCACTGCAAAATACGCGGCCAGGCGATGCCAAACAACATGGACCCGACTGCCAGAAACACAGTCAGTACAAACAAAGCGCGATAACGAAACAAATAGGCGGATACCCGCCAGATAATTTTCATGCTATCAACAAGAAGCCTATCACTCCAAGATGCAAACCGTGAGTCCGAACAACACCAAGCGCATCTGGTAGCGGGCCTATTCGCGATTCAAATTAAGCTTGGGTCCGCTGTCAGGTGTGCCCTGGAAGCGGGCACGTGCTCTCAAACGCAGAGCTTGTAAGCGAATAAAGCCCGAGGCGTCATCCGGGTTATAGTCGCTTTTGACACCTTCCATGGAAGCGATGTTGGCGTCGTAGAGTGACACTGGGGGATTTGCGACCGACTGTGATGATATTGCCTTTGTAGAGTTTGAGCCGTACGGTTCCGGTAACGCTTTTTCTGGGCTATCATCCATGAAGGCTTGCAGAGCCTCACGCTCAGGAGCGTACCAAAAACCGTATAAACCAACTCCCCATATTTAGGAATAAGGCTATCCGCGCAAATGCTGCAAATCGCGGTCCATAGTTAAAGACTCCTACCTGCTTGTGCGCCAGTG